>JAPPMC010000134.1 GCA_028819235.1 Bryobacterales bacterium | reverse complement strand
CATCCCTCTCCCACCATGCTCAGCTCTGGCCTCTCAAAAAAGAATCGCCCTGCCCCCGCCCCCTAGCTCCGGGGTTGTCGTCGCCCGCCACTGACGGTCTTGCCTCGAAGGCGTGCCGGGACGTCGCGCAGTTAGGTTGCCCAAACCCTCTGGTGACCTACGTCGCCGGCGAACCCGACCGCTGCCTACCGGCCCCGGTCGTTCGGGGCTGTCTCCCCGGCGGAACTCGGGACAGCCGGATTCCCTTCGCGCGATGGCTGGACCTGCTGCGAGCCGTTCGGCGCGACGGCTGCCGTGTAGACAGGGACGGTGCGCCCAATGCGCGCCAACAGAGAATACGGCATCAAGAAGAAGAACCCGAAATTTGTGGTTGCGTAAATTGGGTGAGTGTAGAACGCAAGGCCGGTAAAGAGGCCCCCGATCGGACCAGCCACCAGCCAAGCGACCCTCCGCTTCATGAACGGGACCCGAACTCGGACCTGATGGACCTCCTCCCGGCGGAGTATCCTCGTGCCACCGTCTCGAGCCATCAGCGCGATTTGGTCTTCAGTCGCGGATGCGAACCGTCCCTGCAGGACGATTCCTAGCTGCGGCCGCCCCTCGGACGCGAGCACGACACGAATGCGCTTGCCGGGCCGGACTTCCCGGACGGCGTCCCAACTTCCTCTTGCAGATGCATGCGCCGCATTGGGAAGCGTGAGGAGTAACGCGACAAAGAGGACCACGGACGCACGGGCCGTCTTTCGCGCGGCATCGCGAGCCCAGCCGGGCCCCGACACCCAGCTCGACCGGCAGGAGGTAGCACCACTCGGGCGTAAAGTTGCAGCTGTTGCCAGCGGAATCCTCACGGCCGTCCCTTGCACTCCGAAGTCCCACCCTAGTCCATGGCCCAAGTCTGCGAAGGCGAGCATCCCCAAGGGAGCTTCGCGCGCCAGCTGCCGCAGGACCGGGAGTGCCCGAGGCTCTCGCGGCCCGGCCGTGTCGGGGGGCGAGGCCCCCATGGGCGTCCGGGCACGCGCAACGGACCCCCTCGGGCTCCCAGGATCGCCGTCCGCTACCGCATGGCCAGCGCCTTGCCGACGCAGGGAGGGCAGGATGGGAACCACTTGGGCCGAGAAGGCCGATCCGCTTCGCGCCGAGTCGGGGAGCCCTCGCAGGCGGTCGTCGCTGAGTGACGAAGGCCGACTGAACGTCGACGGAGGGATACACTGGAGGCGTCTTCCCAGAAGGATCCGACCGCAGCTCTTCGGGCCAGTGGCCACGGCCCCCTGCAATTGGATCGCTTCGACCAATCCCGCCAAGCGGGTTCCCTGCCGCGCGATTTGGTAGCGGCGCGTCACACAACCATGGACTTCCCGATCGAGGAATCTCGGCGGCAGTTCGGGGAACTGCTGGAGATAATGTGCAAGCTGCGATCCCCGCAGGGCTGCCCGTGGGACCGAGAACAGACCCTCCGGTCACTACGGCGCTATCTGATCGAGGAGGCCTACGAGGTCATCGACGCCATCGACCGCTCCGACTGGGAGAGCTTGGCGGAGGAGCTTGGTGACCTGCAGTTGCAGATCGTGTTCCAGGCGGAGATCGCGCGTAGCGAAGGGCTGTTCGACATCTGCGAGGTATTGGAGGCCATCAGTTCCAAGCTGGTGCGGCGCCATCCCCACGTCTTCGGCTCCGAATCCCTAAAGACCGCAGGTGCGGTGAAGCAGCGCTGGGACGAGATTAAGCGCAACGAGAAACCGACAACCGGCGGAAGCGGGCTCCTCGATGGGATCCCTTCGAACCAGCCCGCGACGCTGGAAGCCCAGCAGGTTGGCAAGGCTGCTGCCGCCGGCGGCTTCGACTGGCGACAGTTCGAGGATTTGGGCACGAAGCTCGCGGAGGAGTTCCATGAGCTCTCTGAGGCTCGTCAGAGCGGTGTCGAGGAGCGGATTGAAGACGAAGTTGGGGACGTGCTGTTCATGGCCGTAAACGTAGCGCGCTACTGCGGCGTCGACGCAGAACTGGCCCTCAAGCGCGCCAACGCCAAGTTTCGGAGGCGCTTCCGTGCCGTCGAACTCCAACTGGCCGAGACAGGACGCACGACCGCGGACTGCGACATCGACGGGCTGGAAGAGCTATGGCAGCGCGCAAAGCGGGCATAGGCTCGCTCGAAGTCCGGCCGGTCAAGTCGCTTGAGGAGTGGCATCTGACCGTCGGCCTGCAGCGGGAGATCTGGGGTTTTGACGAGACGGACGAAGTTCCGCCGCGACTGTTCGGGGTCATCCTGAGGACGGGAGGCTCTTGCCTGGGAGCATTCCTAAAGGGCGAAATGGTCGGCTTCTCACTGGCCTTCGCCGGACTCAAGTCCTCTGGCGCGCGCTACTGGCACAGCCACATGGTCGGGGTGCGGCCCAGCCTGCACGGTCGCGGCATCGGATACCGGATCAAGCTCGCCCAGCGCGAGGCTGCGCTAGCGGCCGGCGTGGAGCGGATCGAGTGGACCTTCGACCCCTTACGCGCACGCAATGCCCACTTCAACGTCACCAAGCTCGGAACTGTGGCGCACGAGTACCTGCCGGATTTCTACGGCACCACGTCGAGCGACCTGCACGGGGGATTGCCCACAGACCGCCTGGTGGCCGTCTGGCACCTGCGGAGCCGGCGGGTTGCGGATCGCGTGCTGGGCCTAGAGCCGGCGCCTGCCCGCGGCTCGCTGCTCGTCGAGATCCCGTCCGCCATCGAGCGGCTGCCGCGGGCCGAGGCGCTTGCCGCGCGTGAAAGGCTCCGCGCGGAGTTCCCGGCAGCGTTCGCGCGCGGGTTCAGGGTCACAGGCTTCACCCGCGGCCCTACGACTGCAACCTATCACCTAGACCGTTAGAGCGTGTCGACGAAGCGGTCGGAAGCGCCCCGGCAGAGTGCGGCGTGCGCTAGTCGTCGTCTCCGCCCTTTGCGCCCCGCTTGGCGGCGGCGATCACCTTTTCGGCGAGTGGTACCGGAACGAAATCGTAGTGGTCCTGCTCCATGGAGAAGGAACCGCGACCTTGGGTCATGGACGTGAGGTCGTTGGCGTAGGTCAGCATCTCGGCCATTGGCACGTCCGCCCGGATGACCTGCGTGCCGCCCTTGATGTCCATCCCCTGGATCCGACCGCGGCGACTGTTGAGGTCCCCCATCAGGTCTCCCGCAAACTCCATCGGAGCCACCACCTCTACCTTCATGACCGGCTCCAGCAGAGCCGGCCGGGCCTTTCCCATGGCCAGCTTGAACGCCTTGCTCCCCGCCAGCTTGAAGGCAAGCTCGGACGAATCTACGTCGTGGTAGGACCCGTCGTAAAGGATCACCTTGAAGTCGACCACGGGGTAGCCGGCCAAGTAGCCTCGTCCAGCGGCCTCGCGGATGCCCTTCTCCACCGCAGGGATGTAGGTCTTGGGTATCGCGCCGCCAAAGATCTCGTCGACGAATTCGAAGTCAGCGCCACGCTCTAGCGGCGAGACCCTGATCTTGCAGTCCCCGAATTGCCCGTGGCCGCCGGTCTGCTTCTTGTGCCGGCCGTGGACGTCTGCGGAGCCGCGAATCGTCTCGCGGTAGGGCACTTTCGGAGCCCGCAACTCGACGTTGACGTTGTATCGCTTGCGGAGCTTGCTGCAGACAATGTCAATGTGCTGCTGTCCGTTCCCGGCCAGCAGGAATTCTTGCGTCTGCGAATCGCGATAGAACTGCAGCGAGGGATCTTCCTCCAGCACCCGCACGACCGTTGTTCCGAGGCGATCCTCGTCCTGCCGGGTCTTCGGCTGGATGGCGTAGGCAATGGACGGCGGAGGCAGCTCGACCCTGGGGAAAGCGACCGGAGAATCCTTGCTTCCCAAGCTGTCTCCAGTGGTGGATCCCTTCAGCTTCGCAACCACGCCGAGGTCTCCGGCGTGAATGGCCGGCACGGGTGAACTGGCCTTGCCCTGGGGGATGCTGATCCGCGCGAACTTCTCCGTCGTGCGCTTATCGTGGTTGTACACGAGGGCATCGCTGGCCAGCACGCCAGAGGCAACCCGGAAGTAGCTGAGTCGACCTGAGAACGCGTCGGATGCCGTCTTCCAAACCCATAGCGCGAGAGGCCCGGCATCGTCGATCGTGATAGTTCCCTCCTCCGTCGCGAACTCTCCTCGGTCAGCTGGCGAAGGTGTGCAGGTGACCAAGAAGTCCAGCAGCAGGTCGGTTGCGATGTTATCGGCCGCGGACCCGCACAGCAGGGGCAGGACCTCTCCTTGGAGGACGGCCGCTCGAAGGCCGGAGGCCAACGTCTCGGCGTCAAGCGTGCCTTCTTCGAAGTACTCCTCCATCAGATCCTCGTCAGTCTCCGCAACCGCCTCGACCAGTGCCGTGCGGAGATCCTCAACCTGATCGGCCAGATCGTCGGGGATCTCGGTTTCCACACCCTGGCCCCTGCCCCCGAGTTCGTACTCGTAGGCCTTCTCCGAGAGCAGGTCGACGACTCCGCGGAAGGACCCCTCCTGTCCCAGCGGAATGTGGATCTGCACTGGCGTGACGCCGAACACTTCCCTGACTTGCTCCGCGATACGGTTCAGAGAGGCGCGGTCCCGGCGCATCTTGTTTGCGAAGACGACCTTTGGAAGGCCGAATTCGGTCGCGAAGGCCCAGCTCTTCTCTGTCTGGATTTCTACCCCGTTGACGGCGTCTACGACGACTAGGGAAGCATCAGCGGCCGACAGTGCGGACTTGGCCTCGTTGATGAAGATGTTGTAGCCGGGCGTGTCCAGAAGGTTGACCTTCACTCGCTTCCACAGGGCGTGTGCCAAGGACGTGGAGATGCTGACCTTGCGCTGAATCTCCTCCTCGTCATGGTCGGTGATGGTGTTGCCCTCATCGACCCTCGTGAGCCGGTTGGTCGCTCCCGCTGTGAATAGCATGGCGGCCACGAGCGTGGTCTTTCCGCAGTCGCCGTGACCGACTACGCCGACGTTGCGGATGTCCTTGGTTTGGAATTCCTTCATCTGCTGACTTCCCGGGGATAGCGCGGATCCCGCCGGGCTAGAGGAGCACGGCGGGACAGGCCGAGACGGCGGCACCGGCGCGGCGCGGGGCCGCTAGCGGGGCCTTGGCGACCAGTATAAGGGCTGAGGGCCTGCGGGCCCGCGAGTCTAGGAACCGTTGTTCTCGAGCCAGCTCGAGTAGGAGTGCCTGCGCGAGCCCGTGTACTCGTAGGTGTCGAAGACCCACGCCATGCCCAACGCCCGCGGGTCACCGTCCTGCTCCAGGCGCCGCTGAAGCTCGGCCCGCAGCGCCTTCTTGGCCTCGGCATGGGCTGGATCGGAAGCGAGGTTCTGCACGCAATCCGCGTCGCGGTCGACGCGGTACAGCTCCTCGGCGGGCCGCCTGCCGAAGGACATCCTGTAGTACTCGTCGAATCCTCTCAGGATTCGCGACTTTGTGGGGCTCGCGTCACAGTTGCGGTAACCGGTCTCTGGGTTCCCCGCCGGCCAGCGGTCGGGCTCGTAGTTCCGGACGTAGAGGTACTCCGGCGTGCGCAGCGCCCTCACTGGATAGCCCTGATCGTCGGGCCGGCCCAGGTCGTGGCGCTCCTTGCCCACCAGCATGCGGTTGCGCTTGGCATCGATCCAACCCTCCTCGTCGGATCGCAGGATGTCCGCAAAGCTCGTGCCGGTGATCGAGTCGGGCACTTCCAGGCCCGCCATCTCAAGGATGGTCGGTGCAATGTCCCTGACGTTGATGAAATCCTTCACGGAACGGCCGGCACGACCTCCAGCGAAGCGGACGGCCAGCGGGAGGTGGAAGCCGTACTCGTAGATCTGGCCCTTGACCCTCGGGAAGGGCATTCCATGGTCGGAGGTTGCAATGACTAGGGTATTGTCCAGTTCGCCGATCTCCTGAAGCTTGGAAAGGATGCGGCCCAGATGTGTGTCGAACCACTCGGACTCCACGGCGTAGTCCGCGAGGTCCCGCCGAATCGTGTCGTCGTCCGGATAGAACTTGGGCACGTCCACGTCCTCAGGGCGCTTTCCCCGGATCGCTCCGGCGCCGTCCTGAAATGCCCGGTGCGGCTCGTGCGTGCCGTACCAGAAGCAGAATGGTTGGCCAGCCTCGCGGCTCTCCAAGAAGTACTCGAAGTTGCGAGCGTAGTCGTTGTTCGACATAGCGCGGAACTCGGGCCTGGCGGTGTGCTTGCGGTACTCCGGGCCTGCGGGATTGCGCTCGAAGCCACCCGCCGTGTAGTCCCCCGGGCCCCAGCCCTTGCCCGTGTAGCCGATGTGGTACCCGGCCCGCTCGAGCAGGTCGGGGAATACCGCCCACTTTGCGGGAAAGACCCCGAAGTGGTTGACTGCTTCCTCGAGCTGCCAAGTGTTGCGCCCGGTCAGGATGCTGGCTCGGCAAGGCGAGCACTTCGGGTTCGATGTGAAGCAGTTCTCAAAGAGAACGCCCTCGGCACCAAGCCTGTCAAAGGCTGGCGTCTTTACCCATTCGCAGCCGTAGGCCCCGGCATGGGGCCAGCCCCAGTCATCGGCGATCGCGAACAGGACGTTCGGACGCCTCTGCTGGCCGCTGGCCGGCAGCGCCGCTGCCGCCCCTATTGCGGCGGACATGAGATCCCTTCGTGTCATGTCCCTGTAGGATACAGCGCCGCTGCCGGGACAAAGGACTGGCCGCGCGGCCCGCGAGAGTCCTTCAGCCCGGCCACTGTGCAGCCAGGCGAGCGTGCGCCATCCTCACTCGCCCTCGCCGGGCTCAATCGTCCCGAACATGTTGCCGCCGTGACTGGAGCCCCACCACATTCCGGCGTATGAGTCCCGGTAGAATGCGACCCTCGCCGTGTACTTGCCCATGCCGGGAAGGCCAAGGTCTGTGACACTGACCACGGGCGTGTCGCCGGCCCAGTGCAGCTGTACCGGGACGGGCAGCGTCACGTCGGTCTGCCCGAATTGAATCTGTGCGTGGAACGTCCAGAGACTGTCGGACCGCTTCACTACCTTCTCGATCCGGTAGGTTTCCTGCCGGAGCCGCACGGGCTCCGATGTGTCGCTGTCCTCGCCGGGCTCGCCGTCGGTGCGAAAGACCGTGAAGTTCCCCTCCAGAACTGCGCCGCGCATGGACTCTTCGAACGCGCGCTCCAGTTCCAGCTGGGCCTCCGGGGTCACGCTCGCTGGAGCGCAGGAGATCAGGAGGATCGGTATCAGCGCAATGGCCCGCATGGCCCTACTGTACGGCAGCGCGTGCCGGTTCGGCTATCGAAGGATCACCGGAGGCGTCACTCGGGCTCGGGGCGCGCGCGGGCCTGCTCCGCCGCCGGGAAGTCCTCCGGGACGTGCTGGGTGACCTCACCGGTCACCGCCCACTCGGCGCCCCGCTGGAAGGTCGCGATGAAGCCCGTACAGCGCTGGGACACAAGCGCGTGCCCGAGGGTAGTGTGGAATACGCGGCCTTGCCCGTAGGGGATTGCCATCAATATGGGTTCGTGCTCCCCCGTCCCCCCAGTCTCGACCGTTGAGTACGCCGAGCCAAGCACACGGACATTTTTGGCCGGGCCTCGCAGGCGGTCGTAGAGTTCGTCGTTAGCATGCATCCAGCGGGTGGGCAGTCCCCGGGTTATGGGGTGATCTGTGTCGCGGATGTCGATGGGGAATTCGTGCCTCTCTCCGTGGCTGCCCCCGATCCCGGGAGAGTGGTCCGGCACGAAGGCGCCGTCCCGCAGGCGCAGGTAGGGACCGTGGCGTTCGGTGCGATCTCCCCAGCCGCCGATGCCGATCATCTCGTTGTAGGCGGTCCATTCTGGGAAGGCGTTGTTGGCGGCGTGAACGGAAACGAATCCCCCGCCGTCGGCCACGAAGCTCTCGAAGTCCGCCATAGTTTCGGCGCCCCAAGGGTCACCGTTGTAGTTGGAGACGACCAGGTCGTACTCGGAGAACGGCGGCCGGAAGCTGCCCATCGGCTCGCCGGCTGGCGGAGTTGTCGCTATGTCGACGCTGAACATTCCCGTCTCTTCCAAGTAACCCTTGAGATACTGTGTGGTCGTGGGCCAGATGCGATGGTTGTTCTGGCCGTCGACGATCAGGGCACGGTAGACATCGCCGGTCGCCGGTGCGCAGCCGGCGAGCAGGAACGTGGCCAGTGCGGCGAGTGGGGCTCGGAACTTCATGGGAACGGTTAGAACGTACCACGCGCGGCAAGCCCCATGGGGCTGCTCGACAGCAGCCTCGAGCCGAACCGACCGATCCCCCCGTTATGCTCGGCGAACAGTGTTGCCGCGCAAACGGCGGGTCGGTCTTCTGCACGTACGGGCACATGGGCGGCCATCGATAGAGGACCCGGTCGCTCTTGCGTCTCACGTTGCGCCAACCGCCCGCCTCCAGGCGGACAAGTGCTCGTACTCGCGCGACGCTCGTCCTATCAATCGCGAACGACGCACGCGCCTGCCCTTCCCGAACCGGAACCGGACTCGATTCGGTACGGGTTACGATCGACAGGGAGACTGGCCGACTGGAATGACGTAGGTCTGGAACTTCCCTTCCGAGGTGTGCCCGAGATTGTCCCGTTCCAGTCGACCCTCAGCGACGCGGCCTGAGCGCACGTGGAGGCGCTACTGGCTGTTCCAGATCCCAGGCCTCGTGCTCGTTGGGGCACTCGCTTGGCCAGTCGCGCGATGGCTCGAGCTACCGCCCTGGATCTGTTGGGTGGCGATCGGAGCCTGGGCGGCCAAGGATGCCGTGCTGTACCCCATGCTGCGCTCGGCCTACTCGGCAGGTCCCCCGACAGGCGTCGAATCGCTTGTAGGGTCTGTGGGAAGGGCACACGAGACCCTCGATCCCTCTGGCCTCGTCAAGATAGGATCGGAACTCTGGGGCGCCACGAGCGCCGAGCCGGTGGTTGTGGGCCAGTCCGTGCGCGTAGTGGAAGTTTCCGGCATGACGTTGCATGTTGTCGCCGTCAACGTTGGACCGAGATCTGACTAACGTCAGCGTCAAGGCCGCCCACGGTGCGAACCGGTCATGCTGCACGGCCCGCCGGGAATGCCGCGGCAACCCGTCAACGCACCGCCATGTGTGACGACGCCGAGACTACGTGCCGGGCGGGCTGGCGGCCCCAGCCCGAAGGTGCCCCGTCGCTACAAGGCGTCCGGGGATGACGGTTGCGGTTCGGTTCTGCCCGGCCGCAGGGCTTCCAGCGCATCCACCAGCGGATCTTGGTAGTAGCGGCGCGGTTCGGGGTCTGCCTGTTCGAACCGCGCATCAACCTCCTCCGCCTCAGCCGTGCGGCCAGCTTGCCGCAGTGCCGCAGCCAGCGACCGGAGCGCATCCCGGTACCCGGGAGCGGTCCGGACGGCAGCCTCTAAGTGGCGGATCGCGCGGTCTGGATCGTCCTGCAGAATCGTGCCCAAGCGGTAATTCGCGGCCGCGCTGGATGGCTCCATTCTGAGGACGCGCTCCAGAATATCCCGGGCCCGCTCCAGCTCACCGGCCTGCGTCAGCAAATCCACCAAGCGGACGGATGTAGGTATGTCCCTCCACTGAATCCCCTCGGCCCTCTCGAACGCGGCCCGGGCCTCGACAAGGAGACCCTGGTCGGACCGCGCTACGCCCAAGAGGTACGCACAGGCGAAGCCTTGCGGGTCGAGCGCGAGACAGCGCTCGAAGCACGCGGCTGCCGATTCCGGCCGACCGTGCGCGAACAGCGTCTTGCCAAGCCCTTCGACGGCCGCTGGGCTGAGAGGATTCGCGTTCGCACGGTCGTAGGCACTGCGGACGCGGGACTGGTCAGCGGGAGCGAACGTTTCAAAGCTGACTTCGGGAAGAGGCGGCAGAGACTCGGAGCATCCGGCCAACGCCAAGATCAGCCAACATGATGTGGCCCGCACGACGCAGTCACCCGCGCTGGGATCAGTCCGCCAGAACATCGCTTATCCTCCCTGAAGAATAGACGGCTTCAAGCCTCGCCATTGCCACTCCGAAGCGCGCTGCCATCCTCTCACCCCAAGCGGCGGACTCCGCAACACGGTCCCGCAACACGCTTTCCAGGCCCACTCGTCCCTCGTCGAACTGGGCGAGTGTCACGTCGAGCCTGGCACGAGCATACTCGAGCTCTTGGGCCGCCAGCCGATCGCGTCGCTCAGCCTCTTGCAATACCTCGTCCGACCGCCGACGCTCCAAGGCCAGCGCCGAGCGCTTGGCCTTGTGCCGGACGAGCACATCGCGCTCGTCGAGCCGGGCCCTGGCCACAGCCGCTGCTACCGTACGTCCGGCGAAGAGCGGCACCCGCACTGCGACTCCGGCCTGCAGGTTGTGGCGCTGGAAGCGCCGGAAGTAGTCGTCGTAGTTGTTGAAGCGTGCCAAGACAGCGTACTGCGCCACGATGTCCAGCTTGGGCAGTCGTTCGGCCCTGGCCTCTTCGACCCGGAGCTGCGCGGCGGTCAGTTGGGCAGCGAGAGCGGCCACGTCGGGGTGGTCGTCCAGATCTCGAGCCTCGCTGCTGGCGGCGTCCTCCAACCGTGCGGCAGACTGGGCATCAAGCCCAGCGGGAACGAGGCGAACGGACGGATCCAGCGCGAGCGCGTGCCCAAGTTCGGCCTCCAGCAGCCGGGCGCGTGATCTGGTGGCCGCATGCCTCTCGCGAGCCCGTGCCGTTTCCAGTCGCGCGCCGGCCAAGGTCAGGGGAACAGCGATGCCTTCCTCGACTCTCGCCTCCGCAATCCGCTCCAGCTGTGCGAAGTGGGTCACGTCCGCGAGCCGCCGACGCTCCTCCAAACAGGCGAGCTCGAATTCGAGATAGCGAACACCCGCGCCGTAGGCAGATCGCTCGGCGGTCGACCGTGCAAGGTGCTCGGATGCGCGGGCCGATTCGCGCGCGCGCTGGCTCGCCCGCGGCTGCTGAACATCAAGCAGCGGCTGGCTGACCGTGAGGTGGGCGATCGAGGGAGCGGCGCCCAGAACACTCTGCGGAATGCCAGAGGTCGCCCCGAGGCCCGATCCGGCCTGCATTCGGGCGGACCGCTCGGCACGGACGGACGCAACGCCAGCATGGGCGCGGCCCACCTCAATCCGTGCCAGTTCCACATCCACGGAGCCTTCCATCGCGATGCGCATGGCTTCCCCTAGGCCGATGGAACGGGACTGGCCCTCAGGATCGGCCCCGAAGCCCGTGACAGCAGATGAGAAGAGAACGAGCAATAGCAGGATGCTATTCATTTCGGAGAGCCTCCGCTGGAGCCAAGCTCGCCGCCCTAGAGGCGGGCAGCAGTCCGAAGCCGACCCCCAGAACGACGGCCAAAGCAAGAGTAAGGGCGGTCCAGGCGAACGGCACATGGACGGGCAGGTCCGGCCAAGAGTGTCCCACGGCCAGAGGGAGGGCGATTCCGGCGGCACTCCCCAATATCCCCCCAGCGACGGCGACCACGGCTGCTTCCAGGACGAACTGGACGCCGATGTCGCGTCTGGTCGCACCGACGGACCGCCGGACCCCAATCTCGACCGTCCGCTCCGAAACCGCCATGAGCATCATGTTCATGATGAAGACACCGCTAACTGCCAGTGTCAGCGATGCGATCAGCACCATAGCCGCGGTCATTGCGGTCATGATGCGACTTGCAGCCGACAGGACCCCACTCATCGTCTCAACACGGTATAAGGACCCGAGACGGTGCCGACTCTCGAGCGTCTCCCGTAGGATGCCGGCGGCTTGGTCAACTTGATCTTGCGACCGGACCGAGACATATAGCGGATCCACCCGCTCGACGGGCTGGAAGGAAGCCAGAACAGTGTAGGGGACGAGCATCGAGTTGTCTGAGACCTCGGACTGGCCAAACGTCTCGACGCCTTCCGAGAACACCCCCACGAGCAAGAATGGGAGGCCATGGACTTCGACGCGCTGCCCCACGGGTGCCGGGCCGGGGCCGAAGAGCTTTCGCGAGAGCTCGGGGGTAACCAGAGCGACCTTGGCGCGGGACTCGACGTCCAGACGGTCCAAGAACCGGCCTTGGTGGACAACCAGATTGCGAACTGTCCTGTACGATTCGTCCGAGCCTAGTATGCGCACTTGAATTGGCCGCCCTTGTACGGTGATCCAATCCCAAGTACTGGTTACGCCGGCCACGGCCCTTGCCAAGCCTCCGAGGCGCTGCCGAACTGCTGTCACATCCCGGAGGTTGATGTAGTCGGCTTCTGAGGCGGACACGTTGCCCCCGGCCTCGTAGTACGCGTACACCAGGTTGGAGCCGACACCCTCGATCTGGGCCAGCACATAGGTCCTTCCGGTAGCTGCGACACCGTAGACCGTCGCGACGGCGAATACAGCCGCAGCCATGCTGCCCGCCGCCAGACACGAGCGGAGCCGCTGGGCCCAAAGCGCTTCCACGGCGGATCGCGCCAAGGCCCTCGCAACAATGCCCTGATTGCCAGACTTCAAGGACTCTCCGGAGCACGCAGCGCGGTGGTCCGGACAGGCGAACGAATCGCTCCTACCCGCTCACCGCGGACCATCGAGTCCGAGGCTCGTGCGCCACGACGCAAAGAGCTCAGCCCTTAGGTGCCAGCGCTGCAGCCTGTTTCGGCAAGCGTCCGCACGAGGGTCCTCGGTCTCCGGTCCCGTATTTCCCATATTATCGACGCCCTACAACATGTGTCGGAGCCCTGCCCGGTTAGTTGCGCCTCGTTTACTACAGAATTCCTCGGCCTATGAGAGGTGCGGTAACGGAGAACCGCGCCATCTGCTTCGGACCAGAGCCGGATGCCAGTCCGCCGAGAGCATGTGCGTGCACCTGGCGAATTCACCCGTCAGGCAGGTTCGCGCAAGCCGTTGGCTGTGCCGGCCAGAGGTCCGAGCCATCGGCCCACTGCCGGGTGGTCGTCTTGGTGAGTCGCACCTGACGGCAGCTGTGCGTCGGGTGAGCGGGGGGACGGAACTTCGGGACTTGACGGCATCAGCTCAGGCATCTCGTGGCTCGCATCCCGCGCTGACAGACAATCTGCGCGTGCCCGCCTCTGGATCCGCAATCCAAACGCGGTGCAGGGGACGATGCATGCGAGCCAGTGAAGCCGATGCGAGGAATCCGATGGACTGGTTCCCCCCTTCGAATGCAGATTCGCCGGGGGGCTCAGCCGCCGCCTAGCAACCGCAGTTCCATAGCCGCTGAACGCTGGCGCCCCGATCCGTTTCCTGTGGCTACCTGAGGCAGCCGATGACGAGCCTCCACGAGCTCCCAGAACGGACCCGGCCCTCAGCGCCCAACTCGGGAGGACACCTGCCACCCAATCTTCGGCCGCTGGACGACCGGCAATCGGAAGTCGGCATTTCCCGTCTCAAGGACGGGCCTGAACCGCTTTCCCCCAGACCCCGCTGAAGCTCTGACTGGGCCGATCGTTCCGCGCATGGCACGGGTCGAATAGCCGTCTCCCGCAGGGACGATGCCTGCGATGGCGTGCTCCCGCCCTTCGCAGGGGCCCGCCAGGCATCTGTGATAGTGTCGTGCCCGGGAAGCCACCATGTCCAGCGTCTCCCTAAACCGGCGCACTCTCATCGCCACGGCTGCGGCCGGCCTACCTCTGGTGGGGACAAGAGCGGCGAATCCACCCCGACGCGTCGCGCTGATCGGCTCCGGGTGGTATGGCAAGAACGACCTGTTCCGTCTCGTGCAGGTAGGCGATGTTGAGATCGTTGCGCTCTGCGACCCAGATTCCAACAGCTTGGCGGCCGACGTAGTCACCGCTGCTGGCAGGCACAGGTCGGGCAAGGCTCCAAGAGCGTACGTCGACTACCGGGAGATGCTGCGCCAAGAGCAGCCGGACATCGTGGAAGTGGCGACGCCCGACCACTGGCACTGCCTGCCGGCCATCGCCGCCATGAAGGCTGGCGCTGATGTTTATGTTCAGAAGCCCATCTCTGCAGATGTCGTCGAAGGCCAAGCGATGGTCGCAGCTGCGCGGAAGTACGGTCGAGTGTGCCAAGTCGGCACACAGCGTCGGTCTGCCCCGCACTTGATCGAGGCGCGGGACCGCATCCAGAGCGGGATGCTTGGCAAGATCTCGCACGCGGAGGTCTGCTGCTATATCTACCGGAGCCCTCGTGGAAATCCTCCCGACACCGATCCGCCCCCACATCTCGATTACGAGATGTGGACCGGCCCGGCCCCGATGCGACCGTTCTGCCAGTGGACGCATCCTCGGCGTTGGCGCTATTTCATGGAGTACGGCAACGGCGTGATCGGGGACATGTGCATCCACATGCTGGACCTGGTGCGCTGGACACTGAACTTGGGCTGGCCGTCCGTCATCCATTCCACCGGCGGGATCTTCGTGGACAAGGACAGCAAGGCAAACACTCCGGACACCCAGACAGCAACGTTCTCTTTCCCGGACCTCAACGTCGTCTGGACTCATCGCAATTGGGGCAGCCCGGTATACCCGGGCTACCCATGGGCCTACTTCATCTACGGCGAGAAGGGCCTTTTCAAGGGGTCGACGACGAAGTGGGAGTTCATACCGGTCGACAAGAACTCGAAGGCCATTCGTCGAGACGCGGTCACGGAAATGGAGAGGTATGAGATCGATCAGGTCGACTCCGTCGAGTCAAGGCTGGGGCCGCACGAGTTCCCCGTGCTGCGCGCCCACATGAGAGACTTCCTGTCGGCAATCGACCACCGCCGGGATCCGGTGGCCGACATTGAGCAAGGGCACATTTCGACGGCCTGCTGCATTCTGGCGAACGTCTCGATGGACCTGGGGCGGTCCGTGCGCTGGGACGAGGGGACCGGGACTGTGCCGAATGATCCCGAAGCTGCGGCCAAGCTCGCGCGGCCCTATCGGAGCCCGTGGGTGCACCCTACGCCTTCTACCGTCTGAGCTCCGCCCGTTTCGAGCTGGTCGGACTCAGAGCGCTCAATGTCGGACTGGAGAAGCATTGCAAGGACGACTCTCCGGATGCGGCAGACTCAGGTCGTCTGCATTCGTGACACAGCGCGCAGGAATCCTCGGATCGGTGCCCAGTCCCGCACCGTCAGCGACATCAGCCGAGGAGATCGTGGATGCACAACTTGCACCATCCTGCCGGTCTTCGAATTAGTTCCTCCGTTCCGCAATCTCCCCACAGCATGTCCAAGTCCGCCGACCCTCCCCGATGGACGACACCTCCCGGCGATCATTCCAATCCCTGGGAGCAGGCGACTGCCAGACCAACCGCTTCAACACGCTCGTGGAGCCGAAATCGCCTGTCGCCGGGAAACAGGACAGTGATTCGGTGGAGCCGAAGATCGGCCAGTGCCGAATGAATCGAGCGCGTCATCCTCGGAGCACTGGTCCTCTTGAATTCGAAGCCGAGTCGACGGCTGCCGTCGAAGACCAGCAGGTCGATCTCTGCTCCGCCGTGGGTCGCCCAGTAGTGACAGTCCTCCCAGTCGGCAGCGAGGAGCCTAACGACCTCTTGCATCGCGAAGCCTTCCCAGGACGCGCCGCACTTAGGGTGGCCCAGCAGCGCCGACTCGCTCCGGATTCCAAGCAGCGTGTGTAGCAGCCCCGTGTCGCTCAAGTAAACCCTCGGTGACCTTACCTGGCGCTTCTTCAGATTCTCGAACCAAGGAGTTAGCCTGCGCACAACGAGCGCATCGACCAGCGCCTCCAAGTAGCGGTTCACCGTGGGGGCGCTCAGCCCAAGCGAGCGCGCCAGTTCCGCAGCCTTCCAGCGGTTGCCGTGATAGTGCGCCAGCATCGTCCAGAACCGCCGCATCGTGGACGCCGGGACACTGATGCCAAGCTGCGGCAGGTCCCGCTCCAAGAAAGTGCGCACGAACGCCTTGCGCCAAGCCGCGCTCGCGGATTCGTCACTCGCGAGGAGCGAGCGCGGGAATCCGCCCCGCAGCCACAATCGGTCCAACCCCACAGAGGCGGTCTCGTCGACGGAAAGCGGGGTCAGCTCATGGTAGGCGATCCGTCCGGCAAGCGATTCCGAGGATTGCCGAAGAAGGTCCGGCCCGGCGCTGCCGAGTACCAGGAATCGGGCCCGCCTTCCCGGTCGGTCCACAAGCACCCTCAGGACCCGGAAGAGCCCCTCGCAGTGCTGGACCTCGTCAATGACGACGAGCCCTTCCAGATCCTGGAGAGCCAGCATCGGATCGGCGAAGCGGGCAGCGTCGGTCGGGTCTTCCAGGTCGAACGAAGCGACCGGGCCCGGCTCTCGCGCAATCAGGCGACGGGCCAGCGTGGTCTTGCCGACTTGGCGCGCGCCTATGAGACCCACGACCGGGAACTGACCTAGCAGGCGCCGGATGTCTGACTCGTGACGGGGCCGTGGGATCATGGCGCAAGTTCAAACAGGAAAATCGAAACTGTTCTGTTCGTTTTTCCTAGAAAAGGCTTCTCCTACAGCATAGACGGCACTGACAAAGAATGCTGGATGGCCGTCAACACCGGGAACGGCCCGCACCGGGCAGTCGGCTCCTCGCTGGCACTGCCTGGCAACAGACGTGCCCGCAGCGCTATCGTGCCAGAACAGTGGCAGATTTCGCAGGCCCTTGGTGAAGTCTGCAGCACCCGATGCCTGGCCGACGCCAGACCCAGATCCTCCTCGCCTGTGCAGGGCGGCCTTGCGTGCGGACGTAATGTCCCGGCTCGGCCCTCTGACCGCCTTACCTGCCGGATTCAGGCCGCCTTCCAGAACTTGCAAGACGATCAGGCCGGGATCCACCCAGTCCCCGCTCTGGCCACGGTGTGGACCGCCGACAGCGCGTAGCTAGCGGACGCTGCCGCAGCCGTCACACCCACCCGACGGGCGGCAGGGCGGTCAACAACAAGGGCCCCCGTCCCGGAGGACGGAGGCCCAGAGGAAGGCAGTCTGCCCGATCAGAACATGAACCGGAGTGCGAACTGGAACTGCCGGTTCAGCCCGGCACGCGTACCGAAGATCCGGCCGAAGTTGCCGGAGCCGTGGGTCGAGTTCGGACGGTTGAACTGGGGTGTGTTCGTCAGGTTGAAGGACTCGATCCTGAATTGCACCTTGGAACTCTCAGTGATCGGGAAGTCCTTGAACAGGGAAAGGTCCACTGTGTTGGTCGGCGGGCCGATGTTCGAGTAGTTTCCGAGCGCGCCGAAGGTTCCTGGTGCGGGATCTTGCACCGCAGATGTGTCAAACCACTCGTCCGGGCTCCGCCCACCAGAGGGAGCCGAATTTGGATCGCGCCCCGAAACGGGATCCGGACGCGTAGTGCCGCTGCACGAACATATGGCTCGATTCGTGCCGACGTTGAAGTAGTTGCCGGTCTGAAGGGTGAGAATGCCATTCAGCTGCCAGCCGCCGATGAGCATTCGAGCCGGGCCGCTCAACTGCGCCGGAGTCGGCAGGTTCCAGTTTCCGCTAAGTACGAAGCGATGCCGGACATCAAAGCTGGCGTGCGCGTACTCGAGATACTGGTGCGGCGTGCGATTTCCGGGTCCCCCGGATAGCGTCGTTCCTGTGTCTGCAAGCGCATGACCCCACGTGTACGCGGCAAGGAATCCGAGTCCGTCTGAGTAGCGCTTGTCGAGCTTCGCTGTGAAAGCGTTGTACGATGAGCGACCATTGCTGTTGGTGAAGGAGATGTTCACATTGCCCACAACGTCCTTGAAAGGCCTGCGGTTGAACGCCGATATGTTGGGACGAGGATCGTTCACCAGGGGATTGCCGTTGTAGTTGTCTGTCAGCCGGTTGCCCTTCGAGCCAATGTAGGCGAGCTCAAGAACTGAGTTCCAACCCAAGTCCCGCTGCACGTTGAAGTTCCACTTGTTCACCAAGGGCCAGCGGCGCTGCGTGTAGACCGAGCGGAAGGAGATAGGCGCGGGAAGGGAGAATGCGTCAACAGGAAACCCATCGGAGAATTTCCTGACAAAGGGGTTGCGGTCCGAGCCGCGGTCCTTCACGAATCTTGTCTCCTGATTGAATGGCACGTTCTCCCCGCGGTTGGGATTGCCGCCCTCGTTCTCCTCGGCACCGTAGAAGATTCCGTATCCAGCCCTGATCACGGTACCCGGCATGACCTCGTAAGCGAAGCCGATCCGTGGTGCGAGGTTTGTCCGGTCCCAATCCCTCAGGTACAACGAGGTGACGCCTCGAGAGACACTGATATTCGGGTAGTCCGTCGCGAAGTTCGGCGGCAGCGGCGCGTCCTGGTCCTTGCCTTGGGGGATCACCAGCGTGGGCTCGCTGTGGTCAGCGCCGAACACGTCCAAGTGGGCCTGCCGGCCAAACTTCTCGCCGATCGGCGTTGTGAGCTCGTACCGCACGCCAAGGTTCACCGTCAGCTTCGAGCTGACCTTCCAGTCGTCCTGGACGAAGAACGAGTACGCATCCTTGAACGACGAGATGAAATTCGCAGTGGTGATGCGGGCCCAGTGCACGTCGCCCAAGAGCCAGGATGCCATGCCGTCGCCGGTGTCGTTGAAGCCGACCTGGTCGGAGTCCGCCCTGTTGAAGTCCATCCGGCCGCGCGGCGAGGGCACCTGGAAGAAGGGGAATCCGATTGGCCTGTACTCGGCGCCGAACTTGATCGCATGTGCGCCCTTGTTCCAAGAAACGTTCTGGATGAAGTCCCAAACATTGTTGTATTCCTGCGTCGGAAGCCATTCAGACCCGCCAACCGTGCTGTAGCCCTGAGGTCCGAGGCGCATCATGCCGCCGTTGTTCGTCGTGAACGGATTCAGCCCGCCAAAGCCAAGCGCGGAGAACGAGTCAGCGTCCGCGTTGCTCTGCACTCTTGTGGTGATGAGCCGCGAGTAGGCGACGCGAGACTCGGTGATCAGAGACGGAGACCAGATCTTCGTGTAGCTCAGCATCGCCGCGCGGCTCAGGTTCTCCTCGGTCTCGCCGAGGAATCCTCCGGCGTCCAGGTCGCCTGGCAGCGGCGGCGTCTGGAATTTCTGCTCGTCAATCCAGCTAATGCTGCCGAACAGGCTGTCGTTGTCCGAGATGCGGTGGTCGACCCGAACGTCCCACTGGTGAACATCGCGCGTCGCATTGCGAGCGGTGAAGTAGTTTCCGCCGGGCCGCTGGCCGGGCGCCGTGAGGTTCTGGTTCTCGGACGGGTACTGGCCGATGAGGTTCGATGCGATGGGGTCGAACCGGGACGCCGGAACCATGTTGTTGGGGAATGGATCTCGTATGACCGTCCCGTCCATCTCGCGCTGGGTGTCGCGGTCGAAAATCTGCCCGCGCACCACATTCCGCCCAAGGACGTCTTGGCCGAGAACATCGGAAGGCCGCAAGACTGTTGAGAAATCTCCCTGCGCCATGCCTGGGGCGGGAACGGTCAGAGTGCTGGAAAGGCTCCCGTCACGGATCAGAGTTCCCTGATAGTCCGCGAACCAGAAGGTCCGGTTCCTCGCGATCGGGCCACCCACAGCGGCACCGAACTGGTTCTGCTTGTAGGGCTGCCTGGGGTTGCCGTTCCTGTTCAGTTCCCACGTATTCGCGTTGGCCTTTGTGTTCTGCAGGAACTCGAAAAGGGTGCCGTGGATCTCGTTGGTCCCAGACTTGATCGTGACGTTGACGACCCCGCCGGCCGCGCGCCCATACTCAGCGTTGTACCCATTGGTCAGGATCTGCATCTCGCCGATCGCCTCTACCGAAGGCCCGACGACGTACGCGGTCTGGTTGATGAAGTCGATCACGTTGACGTTGTTGTCAACACCATTCAGCAAGAAGTTGTTCTGACCGTTCGAGCGAACGCCGTTGGCGGAGAAACCACCGCCGGCCGCATCTCGAGCCCCGGGCTCAGCGGGAACGACCGCCGGCACGGTCCGCGCCAAGAACGCGAAGCGACGCTGGCCGCCAAGCGGCAACTCACTGGTCTGCCGGTTCTCCAGCGTGCCCCCCATCTGGGTGGACTCTGTCTGGAGCGCGGGTGGTGCCGCCGAGACCTCGATAGTCTCCGTGACTTCACCGATCTCGAGGATGAAGTTAGCCTGGACGCGGCCCGCCGACTGCAGGATGACGCCAGTCTGGACGGACCTCTTGAAACCCGGCGACTCGCAAGCAATCGTGTAGACCCCTGGCTTGATGAGCGGGCGGATATAGTTCCCAATGACGTCCGACTCGACGGTGTCGGTAACGCCGGTCGCTTCCTCCGTAATGGTGATCGTGGCCCCGGGAATCGCGGCGCCGGACGGATCGGTGACACTGCCCAGCAGCGTCCCCATGTCGCGCTGGGCCATGGCCGGCGTGGCCAGCAGAAATACCCCGAGCAAGACCGCCAGTCCCGTGGGGTACAGGAATCTCTTCACAATTTACTCCTTTCCCTTGGGGGCAAGACTGTTAAGCCCCTCACTAGACAACTGTGAACCAAGCGCCTTTGCGCCCTCAAGCCCACCATATTCAGCATATCAAGCGCCGAGCGGCAATCCCAGCCCTAGGAGAACCCGTCCGGGCTTGGCGCTCACAGGGCCCGCTGCAGCTTCCTGAGCAGCGCCCGGACTTCGAAGTACGGTTCAGCGTTGGCAGCGGGTTTGGGCGTTTGCAAGTAGCGCTTCGCCAAGCCTGCTGCCCTCTCCACGAGTTGCCGACTCTCCGCCACACTCCAGGCCCTTGCTGCCGTGACCCAGACCGACGGGTTGTCGCCGTCGAGTCGGAACGCCAGTTCGAAGAGCTCGCCACTGGCGGCGTGGTCGCCCCTCCTCGCCGAGAAGGCAGCTTGGGCCAGGATAGGGCCGATGTCGTCCGGCGCGAGCTCTCGGGCCCGGACCAGCTCGCCGGAAGCGTCGCCGAACTCGCCCGCGGCCTCGAGGCATGCCGCCGAGGCAACGGCCCCCAGAACGGGATCTTCTCTCCGAATCAGTTCGGCGATCTCCCGAGCCCGCGCCTTGCTGCCGCCCACCATGGGCGGGGCCTCCAGATGGAATCCCAACAGTGCGTCCAAGGCCTCCAAGTTCGCCCCGTCCAGATCAACGGCGCGCTCGAACTGCCGCTTGACCTTTCTCGCTAGCGGAAGCGCCCCTAGCCGGCGAATCGCGGACATGGTTTGAAGCCGCCGACCGATCGCCAATCCCAGCCACAGATTGTGCTCCGAACTGTCGGGGGCCTCCTCAAGGGCCGCCTCGAACGCTTCTTGCGCCTTGCGGTAGTCTTCGGCAGCGTAGTGCCGGAGACCCTCCTCGAAATTGGAGGCGCCCGCAGCCACGAGAGTCCCGCAGATCGCCAGCGCGACGATCGGCCTAACCACCGCTGTGGCCTCGGACGGAGCGGGCGCGGGCGCGCTGTCCGCTCCGGAGTTGTGCGCCGGCTGGGATCACGACCACGTCGGACGCGTCGATGCCACCGCGGATCTCAACATGCGCGGGCCCGACAGCTCCCAAGTCGACGTCGCGGCGGCTTAGCAGCCCATCCTCCAAGGCCCAGACATGGGCCCCCGACCCACTGCCCACGATGGCCTCCCGAGGAAGGCTAAGGGCCCGCTCGGCCGTCTGGACCACTATCCGGACGCCGACCGCAAGGCCCGGCAGCAGCACGCCATCCGAATTCTCCGCCGTGCACTGCGCCTCGCCAACGCGGCGAGGACCGGCATCGACGACCTCGGTAGGGAGGCCCTCCACGATGCATACCCATTCGCGATCAGGGTACGCGTCCGCCGTTAGGGTCGCGGCCACTCCCAATCGCACGGCGCCCAGATCCGGTTCGTCAATGTGCACTCGCGCGCGCACCTCGGTTGTAGAGCCTAGGCGAGCGAGCAACGCGCCTGCCTCGACGAAGTCGCCTTCCTCGACCGCAATGGAGTACACGCGACCCGCCGCAGGCGCTCGGACGGACAGATCTCGAAGGGCGCGCGCGGCCGCTTCGAGCGTCGCGGCCGCCACCGAAACGGCAGCCTCCAGCTCGGCTCGCTGCACTACGGTTCGCGGAGCCGAGAGGCGCACGTCCAGCGCCTCAATCTCAGCTTGGAGGTCGTGGACCAAACGGTCGCCCGCTTCGAGCTCGGCGCGAGGCACCGCATCTAGGGCCAGCAACCGCCGAGATCGCGAACCTTCCTCGACCGCGGCCCTCAATGCTCCTGCCAGCTTCCTGCGCCGGGCCTGCAGATCAGCTGCCTCGGTCGGGCCCTGAACCGCGTCGAAGCGCGTCAGGCGTGCCTTGGCGGTCTCCAGCCGAGCGGTCGCCTCGTCGTGCGCCGACTCTTGGCCGGAATCGGCAATGCGGAGTACTTCTTGGCCCTTGGACACACTCTCTCCGAGCTGCGGGCCGATGTGTTCCACTCGGCCCGGCAGGGGAGAGTGCAGCGCCACTGCGCTGGTCGCCTCGATTCGCCCGTCGGTGGTCACGGCCACCTCAATGTCTCTGATCTCCGGCCTGCGCGCGTCGAGGACTTGCGGCTCGCCGCCGCAGCCAGCCGCAAGTGCCACGGCCAGCGCCAACAGATTCGCGGACCTCGCGGCGCGCATGCCTGCTACTTCTCAGAGGTCCCGCCACGGCGGTAGGAGAAGTCCCATACCCGCAGGTCGGACTTTCCCGGCGTGTAGTCCACGACCGCGTATTCCCCCGGCTCGAGCGGCTCTACGGGCCAGACCTTGTAGACCAGCGGGGCCAGCTGCTGACGGAACACTTCGACGTCCTCTTGGGCCTCGGCCTGTTCTTCGGTTCTTGGAACCGTATAGATCTGCTGGACTACCCGCCTGTTCTTTTTCGGCTCGGGCTTCAGGCGCGAGATCCCGAATCGAGCGAAGCTGTCCAGCCTCAGGTAGAAGATCGGGCGCTCGTTGGTGGCGACCGTCCCAGCATCGAGGCCCTCAATGGACAGCGTCCGCTTGCCCGTGATCACCGGGACGGGTGCGATCACATTCAGCGCGGTCCGACCCGCGCTCCGGTCCAGCTTGAGGAAGACCTGCTCTAGTGAGACGAGGCCCCCCGCCCCCAGATAGTAGACCCCGTCATCTAGCGGCACGGAGTGCAGTTCCGTGCGGGCCCTCCGTTCGGCGGCCCTCTCGCGCCGGAGTTCCTCCTGATTGCGGTCGAGTTCCGCTTGGGCGCTCCGGTTGCGCTCGTCGGTTCGTTCCAAGTCCACGATTGTGGTCGGCACTTCCTCCCATTGGCCCCTTGCCGTGCTGAAGTACCGCACGCGATCGTCGCCAACCTCGTACTCGCGGACCGCGATCTCAGTCCCGTCGTCGAGGATCAGGACCTGCCGCGTCCCTTGGCCCAGGATGGCCGCAGCCAGCCAAAGAGCCAGCATGCATCCCCTCGTCAGGAATCCGAAATTCATCTCATCTTCCCCGGCTCGGCAATACCCCGGCCACTAACCAGACTCCGCTGTTCAGAAGCGTAGCCTGAGTTGCACCGTGCCCTGTCGCCCCGGTGCCAGGGCCGTGCCCGAGAAAAGCCCGGTGAAGTTAATGACGTTGAGGCGATCCGTGGCGTTGCGCAGGTCGAATTGCAGAGTCGCCGAGCGGTTGCCTCGCTCCCAGACTCTCGCTCCTACGGAGAAATCTATGCTCAGTACCGGCCGCACCCGGCCGCGGGATAGGTTCACGCGGTCCAGAATTGCCGCCGCAACTTCCTGTTCCGCATCCCCGTTGTCGTCGTCATCTTCGATCCCCTCTGCCGCGCCGGCATCGTCATCATCGTCACCAGCGTCGTCATCGTCAAGATCATCGTCGTCGTCATCGTCTTCTAGTTCGATCGGCAGGCCGCTGCCGTAGCGGACGCCAGCCGAGACCCACAGCCTGCGGGTCACATCCACCTGCACATGTGCGGCCACCGTGTTGCGCTGGTCCTGGCTGATGGGGAACTCAACTCGCTCGTCGCGCAGCTCTTCGGCTTCGCCTCCCTCCACGAACAGCCCGCCGGTCACCGGGGATGCGGCGATCCCGAGCATGTGCGAGTAGCTGGCCACTGCCGAGACGCGCCCCCAAGACGGCAGTTCGAGCCGCGCTTCCGTTCCCTCGACCTTCGCCGAATCGAACGTGATCGGGAACGAGAGGCCGGTGTTCAGCAGAACGTCGTCGTCAATCGCGTGCCGGAAGTCCCTCCAGTAATGTTTGACGTCCAGGCGGGCCACGTTACCCAGCGCTCTTCGGAGGCCCACCTCGAAGAAGTTCGCCCGGCTGGCCGGGACCACCAACACACCCGTGACCTCGTCGAGACCCAGTCGCGGGCCGGCACTGCTCAGGAGGAGGTTCTCCCTAGGGGGTGGTTGAAAGATCCTGTCGTAGGATGCATAGGCTTGGACTCCCAGCTTCGGCACTAAGTAGCTTGCCGCGAGCCGCGGACTAAGAGCGGTCTCGGACCTCAGGAGGCTGTAGTAGTCGTACCGCAGGCCAATGTTGGCCGCGAAACTACCGAGCCGGAGCGAGTCCTGCACAAACGCGCTCGTTTCCACCGCCCTTTCCCTCTGAAAGAAGTCCAGGTCCAATTCAGGCAACTCGTCCGGCTCAGCCATCTGGAATGCCTCCCGGACGGAAGTCACCCGAAGGTCACCACCAAGCTTGAGAGTGTGGCGCTCCTTGTCAATGGTCAGGTCGGCCATGAGGGCTCCCTCTCGGAAACCCCGGTCCTGCTGGACGAAGACCGGAAGCGCCAGAGTGTTGCTCCAGAGTTCAGCTCCCAGGTCTCGGAACATGCCCCGCACAGCGAGCAGTTGCGTAGAGGTCAGCGCACGCTGGTAGTGGACCTGTCCCGCCGACTCGCTTGAGAGCCGGTCCTGCCGCTGGCCATACGCTTGCTGCGCCAGGTCGTTGGGGACTAAGAATCGCGTCCGGTTGCTCCGGGCGTAGAAGGTCAGCCGGTCACGCACACCCACGTCGCGCGCAACTCGCAGGTTGGCGCCCCCCGAGCTTCCGGAGTTCGTGAAGTTCTCCACGGAAGGCGGATCGAGATAGCGGTCGGTCGCCCCGCCCCGGAAACCTAAGGAGACCTCGTTCCCGCGACGGGCGTACTGGTGGGTGACTGTCCCCATTCTTGAGGAATAGCTGCCCACTTGGAGGGCAGCTTCGGAACGGTGGCCGTCCGCTGGCGCCCTGCGAGTGTCCAGTGCGATCACGCCTCCGAGCCGGCGTCCGTACTCGGCTGGGATCCCGGCCGTGAGCACTCGCACGGCTTCGAACTCGTCGGTCTCGAAGGGCGGAGCGAACGCGATCGAGCGATTGTCGTACAGGGGGAGCCCGTCAATCACGTACTGGGTGTCGTACTCGGAGCCTCTCGGGTGCAGGACTGCATTGGCCTCCAGCAGCCATCCGGGCATCGTCGTGACCACGTCGACCACACTGCGACCCAGGGTCGTTCCCAGAGTCCGGTCGAGCTGCGTACGGCCTTCCTGGACGGGCTGCGATGGCACCCTCGGATCGAGGAGAGGCGGTTCGGCGACTACGCTGATCTGCTCCCGCACAGTCTCGAGCCGCAGGGCGATGTCAACGTTTCGGGGAACGGAAGATCGGACCTCTACGGAGCGGACTTCCGGGGCAAGCCCGTCGTGGCCAACTGCCAGCCTGTAAGTGCCCGGTGGTATGCGAGTTAGAACTGCGCGGCCATCACTGTCAGCGGTCGCTCGGGCCGCGAATGCTGGGCTTCGCCCCACGAGCTCGATTTGCGCGGGCACGCCCCGGCCAGCTGGATCGGTCACTCGAACGGCGATTCTGCCGCTCATGTCTTGGCCAAGGCACTGCGCCCCGAGCCCGCTCAACAGCAAGGCCGCCATTCCAGCTTGGATCGACCGGATACGGCAGCATACCAGTGCGACAGCGCAGTTCACCACTCTGGACCTGAACGTGTTTATCCGCCCGCTGGACGAACTATTGCCAATCATCTCGAACCCCGATATCGAAGTGCCCACATCACGATACCAATTCGCTCGAGCCCACTTTCAGCGAAATCCGATTCTCGGCATTCCCGCCCTGATACCGTCGAGACGGATATGCGCAACGACAAAGGGCATTAGGTGAAGACAGGATTCGCGTTTACAGATGAATCTCTGCGAAGCTGACCGGTGCCTCGATACCCGTTCTTGGGCTCTGGGTAGTCAACGATTGGTGTCACCTCGGAAGCTGGTTCAGCTTCCCGAGGGAATTGGGACTCCCTGTCCGTTGGGCAAGGCCGGCCCGGAGCTAGATATCCTGCGGGGCCGCAACCTAGCGCGCTGTGGTATTGTCAGCGGAACCAATTGGAGGGTGCCATCGGTGAGATCAAGGACATCGTATTCCGGGCTCCAGATTGCGGCGATGCTCGCCGTGGCGGGAGCATTGCTAGGGGGATGCTCAGGCCCGGCCGACTCTAGGCCAAATATCATCCTGGTCATCACGGATGACCAGGGATACGGGGACATCGGGGCGCACGGGAACTCGAAGATCCGGACACCCAACCTCGACGCCCTCCACAGCGAGAGCGTGCGTCTGACCAACTTTCACGTTGACCCGACGTGCTCCCCTACGCGCTCGGCGCTGGTGACGGGCCGCTACTCGTCGCGTACCGGTGTTTGGCACACGATCATGGGACGCTCGATCGTGCACCGCGACGAGAGGACTTTCGCGGACGTGCTCTCGGAGGCCGGATACTCGACCGGGTTCTTCGGGAAGTGGCATCTCGGTGACAACGCGCCCTACCGCCCGATCGACCGCGGCTTCCAGGAGGCCGTCTTCCACGGAGGAGGTGGCGTCGGCCAGACTCCGGACTATTGGGGCAACGACTACTTCGACGACACCTACTGGCACAACGGCCAGCCAAAGGCTTACGAGGGTTACTGCACCGATGTGTTCTTCGACAGCGCATTGGACTTTATCGAGCACCAAGCAGCGGACGGTTCATCGCCGTTCTTCGTTTACCTTTCGACGAACGCGCCCCACGGGCCTTTCTTGGTCGACGAGACCTACTCTACGCCGTACGCCGATGCGGGCGTGCCCAGTCCGATGGACAAGTTCTACGGAATGATCGAGAACATCGACGACAACATGGGCCGCTTGGTCGGGAAGCTTGACGAACTTGGCGTAGCCGACAACACGCTGCTGATCTTCATGACGGACAACGGTACGGCGGCGGGGGTAACAGCGACCCATCCCACCCAACGGGTCGGCTCGACGAACCCCGAATTGCTGGAGCGGGCCGCAAGGGAAGAGGCCGAGGGGGCGTGGCAGGGGTTCAACGCGGGAATGCGCGGCCGGAAGGGTTCGGAGTACGACGGCGGTCACCGAGTCCCGTTCCTCGTCCGCTGGCCCCAAGGCGGACTGGGCGAGCCCCGTGACGTCGGCAACCTCACCGCACATGTCGACGTGCTGCCAACTTTCGCCGACCTGGCCGGCATCGGTCGTCGTGAGGACCTTGACTGGGACGGCACGAGCCTCGTGCCGCTGCTGCGCGGCGGGGATTGGAGCGACCGCACTCTGGTCGTTCACTCCCAGCGGATCCGCTTCCCGGAGCGCTGGCGGAAGTCAGCCGTAATGACTGAACAGTACCGTCTCGTCAACGGCGCCGAGCTCTACGACATCACGGTGGATCCCGGACAGGAGTCCGACATAGCGGGAGAGAGTCCTGAGGTTGTCGAGAGCCTGCGAGAGGCCTACGCCGCTTGGTGGGATCGAATTGACGAGCGTTTCGACACGCACGTCTACATCGACATCGGTACGGACGCCGAGAATCCCGCGCGCATTACCGCCCATGACTGGCTGCCGCCCGACGACTCGGTTCGGGTCCCCTGGAATCAGGGCCACGTTGCGGCAGGACCTGCGGTCAACGGCACGTGGAAAATCCGCGTGGCGCAGGCTGGGACATACCAGTTCGATCTGTTCCAGCGCGACAAGCCGGCCGGATTTCCAATCGAGGCGGCGACGGCAACCCTCACAGTAGGAGGCATCGAGCGCACTGCAGACGTTCCGGAAGGATCGCCCAGCGTTCAGATTGAAGTTGACTTGCAGGAGGGAAAGACCACGCTTCACACCCTCTTCAGGACCGCGGATGGCACCGAGCGCGGTGCGTTCTACGTCTACGCCCGGCGCCTGTGACCAAGAACCAGCCCGTCAGTTCTTGGGCAGTGTTGTGTGGGACGGGAAGTAGGGCGCTCGGCGGGGGCGCGACAGGCAGATGGTAAAGCGCCACTGTCGTGCTAGCATGATCGGCGCTCCGGCCGCCGGAGCCGGTTGAAGGGGGGTGTGGTAGTGCCCGAAAGCTCCATTTCCAGACGCGATTGGATGCGCCACTGCGCTAGCACCGGGGCGGGCGCAGCGCTAGCGGGGACGGCCTCATCTGTGGCCGGAGCCGCGGAGGCAGCCTCGGCCACGTACACCAACTACTTTGGCGACCTGCACAACCACAACCAAGTCGGCTACGCGCAGGGGAGCCTGGAGCGCAGCTTCGAAGTAGCGCGGAACCATCTGGACTTCTACGCGTTCACTCCGCACTCCTACTGGCCGGACATGGGCGAGTACGACGGGAAGATCCAGTACAAGTGGCGCAACGGCTTCGCGGTGGCCAAGGCTCGCTGGCCGGACGTGGTCAGGCTGGCACGGGAATTCGACGACCCGGGCCGCTTCACCACCATCTTGGGCTACGAGCGCCACGGCACGATGGAGGGTGACTACCACATCCTGTTCCCGGACCTTGACGGGGACTACGAGCTTGTCGAGAGGCTCGACGACCTCAAAGCGTTCGCCAAGCGGAGGGGCTGCATCCTCGTGCCCCACCATCCCGCCAACCGTATTGGACACCGGGGCGTCGCGTCCAGCTCCATCGACACGTCCGTGTCTCCCGTGCTGGAAATCCACTCGGAGTGGGGCTGCGCAGAGCACGACCGCGCCCCGCACCCGTACAAGCGCCACACGGAAGGCGGCCGCTGGACCAAGCACACCCTCCAGCACTACTTGAGCGAGGGCCACCGCTTGGGTGTCATAGCCAGCACTGACGACCATCTGGGCTATCCAGGGGGTTACCGCGAAGGTCTGGCAGTGGTCAAGGCCACGGCGCTGACCCGGGACGCGATCTTCGACGCAATCCGGTCGAGGCGCACGTATGCAGTCACCGGCGATCGCATCGAGCTGGATTTCTCGGTCAACGGCGCGATGATGGGCCAGTCCATCCCGTTTACCCGCGAGCGGGATATCCGCGCAACGGTCCGCGGCTGGGACATGGTGGACCGCGTCGAGGTCGTCAAGAACGGGCGCGTGATCCACCGGGACTTTCCAGTGGACCGCATCCCCGGAGCCAACCGCTGGAGCGAGCCCGTGGTGGTGCGCTTCGAATACGGCTGGGGGCCGTGGCCGGCACTCGGTTGGGGCGGCACAGCGGACTGGGACTTCGAGTTCGTCGTGAAGGGCGGGTCCATCGAGGGCTTTCACCCGTGCTTCACGTCCGGGCCGCTAGACGAGTTCCGGCGCGATCGGATAGTGAGCAGCAGCCGATCCGCGGTGCGGGTCCAGTCCTATACGGCGCTCAAGCAGCAGCTGGACGACTACTCCCAGAAGGCGCTCGTGCTGCGTATCCAAGGAGATGCGGCCACCCGTATTAGCGTGAACTGCACCAAGCCGACGCGCTGCTCGGTCTCACAGACCTTGGGACAGCTCAATGAGTCCAACGAAATGCTCTTCACGCGACCATTCCCATGGGAGTCGGCCATGCTCCACCGGATCGTCTTCCATGACAATTGGGAGACGTCGTTTTCGGCGCATGATGAGAGTGACGGCGAGGACGTGGACTGGTATTACGTGCGCGTGTTCGAGTCGAACGGGGAACTCGCGTGGTCAAGCCCGGTTTGGGTGGAAGCCGCATGACTGAGATTGGCTGGCGGCATTTGGTCCCGCTCAGCCTAGGGCAACCTCTGCCAAGCATTCTAATGGCTATCTTCGCGGTAGACGGACGGGCTCGTGGCCGAGATTGAGTTCGAACACCTCGTCGCCTAAATGCGCACTGAGTTGGTGGAATTCTATGATTTTGCTCAAGACTATCTCTCTTGCAGCGAAGATGAGTTGCACGACTTGAGTTCCAAACTAGTAAACTATCTATACGACTTCCACACACAACTTAAGCTTCTCCAACACGAGGATGGTGACTGGATTCGGGTCGCCGATTCTTGGGCTCAAGACCGATATCATGTTTGGAAAAACGGACGATGCTGTATCGGGGGATGGGTGGACGGATGTATTAATGAACTGGATTCCTTTTCCAGCGATCAGGATGAAGAGGAGGACTCATTAGGTCTTGCAGTAAGTTCTGAAAGGGAATCCAAGGAGCAGATATTGGAGATTCACGTGCATGCGAATAAACTGGTCCGTCCCAAAAAGTCTGGGCAAACCGGAGCTTTTTGCGAGGAGGGCAGCTAGTCAGCGGACCCATGTCTGTAGGTGCGGATCACGAGAAAGATGCAACGTTCGCTCGGCGGCCCACCACATGGGGAGAGGCGCTGGGTCGGTCCTGTAGGTTTCGATCAGGCAGAGTCGGACCCGCCGATCTCAGAGACACGTCGCGCCCATCTGAGCGGTCCGACGTTGTGGCGGTGAAGGGCACCGTCTCTGCACCGGAAGCATCGCTCGCTCCAAGCCCCCCACCGCACTGGCCAGCTGAGGGAGGACCGTTTTGGGGCTCGAGGGACAGATTCGGCAAAGTCCCGCCAAACGGCCGGAGCCAGCATCAGCTCGGCTTTCAGCCGAAGTTGAGAAGCGCAAGACCGCTTCGTAGGACCGAAAAGAGGAGGCTTGGTGACAACAACTAGGTTCGACGGAATGGGTGGTAGTGGCCGTCGGGCTGCACTGGCCGGACTGCTCCTGCTCACAGTGAGGTGCGAGGGGCCAGTACCGCAGGGCTCGTCCGAGTCTTCTGAACAGGTGGTGGCGGCTGAGCGAGCGATGGCAAACAACGAGCGCCGACTGACCTGCTGGAAGGGCTCGACCCCAGTATTCGACGGAGAGATCGGCCCGGAGGAATACAGCGACGCTGATGCTTTCGAGTGGAACGACGACTGGATCGAAGCGATGCAGCTAGAGATCGAGTCAAGGGAGGACCTGGACTTCAATGGCTGGGTGAAGCATGACGGCGAGCATCTCTACCTTGCCTTCGACGTCCGGGATGACGTGTTCTACGGGATCGACACTGAGCGTTGGGTGCCGTCGCGGAATCCTGACGCCCACGTCGTCGGGGAGCGCCAGAGGGGATGGCCGTGGTTCGGGGACATGATCGAAATCCTGACGTACTCCCGGATGCTCGATCTCCAAGTGCCGGTCTCGGACGTGACCGGAGACGGGCGAGGCGTGCAGATCATCTACAACCTGACCAAGTCGCACGAGGGTGGCGTCGGCACTCCGGGCATGTTGCCCCACGGGCCGAACCGCACCTTGGAGAACTGGGAGAACAACCAGCGCTGGATTCTGGACGACATCATCGACACGCGAACGGTGATCCACCCCGCCCAGAACCGCTACACCATGGAGCTGCGACTCCGGCTGGATGGGGGCGTGGAGATCGCGGATGGCCAGCACTGGAAGGACGGCATGGAGGACACACCGATCGGCTTCAACCTCGCAATCGGTGACGTGGACACGCCCGACAAGTCGCCAGACGGCCTGCTGCACCATGAGACTTGGTGGGCCGGCAAGACAGTGGAGGTCGACGATGGCACAAGGGTGAAGCCGTGGGGCGTTCTGGTGCTGACCTCCAAGCAGCACGACGCAGCAGACGGCGGCTGACCGGCCACGGGTCGCTGATCCTTGTCAGCGGGTAGTCGGTCCCTGCGATCTTGGTCGAAGACAGCTTCTTCAACTTGTCCGTGCATCGCTGGCGGAGAGCCAGAAACCGATTCGATCTTCTCGGCCTCGTGTACGAAACGGCGGTGCTTCGCCAGTCGGGAGCATAGCCGGGCAGCCTTGTCGGGATGGCGCTGGGCATGTCGTCCCCTCAGTACCGGTCTTCGCGCCTCTGCTGGAGATGCAGCGGTCGGTGGGGCGATCCGTAGCTAGTAGCACCCTCGTCGATCGACTCCCTACCCCGCATCCGGAGAACTGCGAAGGAGGGGGTTCTGTCGTGCCCTTGGGTAAGGGCTTAGCGGGCGGTCGTCGCCCAAGCGTCCAACCGGTCGAGAGTTAGCTCCCCACCGGTCCTCCCACCTCCGAGTGCCGCGGGGTGACAAATGGCCCCACCGCTTGGAGCATCTCGTCACTGGCCGAGCCGGAGGGAGTAGGCCCATCGTGCCAGAGCCCGGCCGGAAGCCGCAGCCCGCAGCAGCAATGCGACCCGAATTCGTGATCCGCGTTCCGATGTTGTCCGCTGTGAACATGACGAGGCACGAGGGGGGCACGTCGGCAGTTGAGCCCCGCGAGAATCTGGCCCCCATCCAGACTCGTGAACTCGGGCTGGCTCGGTTGTGCACACGGTGGCCACGATGCGCCCGTACCTCTGCACATGACCCTGCCACGCAGTGCGTGGGCTGCACGGCTCTGCACAGTGGGTAGCGCAAGACCGGATCCCGGCCGTCGTGGGCTTCGAGCAGCTTGGCGGCGCCTTGAGCCAATAGGACCGTCCAACAGCCCTCTTCAACTGCGGTTCGAGCGTGGAGGTACCAATCGAGCCCCTCGCTCAGCACTTGAGCGCAGGAATAGACGGCGGTGGCGCAGTGGCCGTAATGGCCGTCCCCGCCACGCCGTAACGGCAGGCGGGGCCGTGCCGGTGGCCATATGGTGCAGTTCTCCTACAGTCATCCCAACGGCCACCTCAGCGGCGATGGCCGAGAACGCTCGGGAGCGTACCAGCGACTCCCACCGCGGGGTCCACGAACGATTCGCGGCCAATGCTAGGCCCATTCAATTCGGCAGTCGCCACAGCGTCGTATGCGACTGCCAGCCCCCACCCGTGACTCGTGCGTACAATCTCGGGCCCGGGTCCGTTCCATCCGTCAACTGACACCCTTGTACGACCGTCTCACGCCAAGAATTAGCACGGCGGTCCCGACCGGAGAGCACTCCAGGGACGCTGCGCCGTCCTATCGATCACGGAAGGCCCGTATCATGATCGATAGACGGTCTCGTTATCGCTCATGACGTGGAACTGGCAACAGCCCGACTGGCCGCAGTTTCGCTGGAACAGTGCCGTCTTGAGGAAGGCGGAAGACGTGTTCCTCCTTGGCAGCGGCGTATCGGACGGCGCCATGAAACATCTCGCAGCAAAGGCTAGGAAGCAGTTCGTTGTTGATGTGATTTCTTCCGAAGCGCTAACAACGTCCGAAATCGAAGGCGAAATCCTCGACCGGGCAAGTGTGCGGTCGTCGCTCTCCATTGAGCTTGGTCTTGCCGTTCCACAGAATCGTGCCGGGGCGTCCGAGCGGGGCATTGCGGCCATGATGGGGGATCTCTCACGCTCGTTCGCTTCCCCCCTGTCGCACAACACGCTCCAACAGTGGCACCGCGAACTGCTAGTAGGCAGACTGGCAGGAAGCGAACTAGGCTGCTATCGCTCGGACGAGGCCCCAATGCAAGTGGTTTCCGGTCCCGTCAACAGACGCCGAGTGCACTTCGAGGCACCGCCCGCTTCGAGACTTGAACGGGAGATGGAGCAGTTCGTCCAATGGTTCAACCGCACGGCCCCGGACGGCGTCTCGGCACTACCTGCGGTCACCCGCGCCGGAGTCTCACACATCTACTTCGAATCCATACACCCCTTTGACGACGGAAACGGTCGCATCGGGCGCGCCATCGCAGAAAAGGCGATGGCACAGTGCCTTGGGCGACCAACTCTAGTGGCGCTTGCGGCGACGATTCTACGTCGCCGGAAGGCGTACTATGTGGCGCTCGAAAACGCGAACAAAGGCAATGAGATTACCGCGTGGCTGAGGTGGTTTGCGGGAATTGCGATCGAGGCTCAGCAGCGGACAACGGCGAACGTTGAGTTTCTCATCGAGAAAACCAAGCTCCTAGACAGGTTGAACGGACAACTTAACACTAGGCAGGAGAAGGCTTTGCTCAGAGTGCTAAGGGAGGGTCCTGACGGCTTCCGAGGCGGTCTCAGCGCGGGAAACTACATGACGATAACCGATGCTACCCCCTCAACGGCTAGGCGGGATCTGGCCGGACTGGTGTCAAAAGGAGCGCTCACGAGGACCGGGCTTCGCCGATACACGCGTTACCATCCCACCATCTCGAGTGGGCCTGTTCTGCCGGTCACGGTTGATCCGAAGGGCAACATCAGTCGAGGTTGAGTTGACCACGATCCCGTCAGCCACTCCATTGTGGATGACCCGGGTCCGAAGACCACCGTTGAACGCTGCCCCCACCGAAGCCCGGACTCTCCAATCTTGTGGAGGTGCAGTTTAGCGCGCTCTGGTAGAGAACACTGCTATTGCGGACCACCAGATTCGGGCCAGCCTCGGCACTCGTGCGTGCGGTCCGCCCGGCGACTCCAAGAAGTGAAGGCCACCCTGTCGAGATTCCGATCGGAGTCTGCAGCCGCCACGTGACCGCGTCGGGTGGGTGAGCGAACCCACTGCCGCTTGGGCTTCTCTCGGATGTGGCGGCTTCGGAACGCCGCGCAATCGATGGTGGTGGCTGCCGTCCCATTCGGCAACTGCCGCAGCATCGCCAAGACGCCGTGCCAGGGTCATGCAAGACCCATCTCGCGGTATGAGCGTACGACCTTCTCGAGTGCAACCGCGAATGCCGCTGTACGGAGATCGTCTATTGCGTCGATCGTGAGCATCTTCTCCCGCACTGCACCATAGGCCTCGCATACCGTGTCCTCGAGTCCGGAGCGTACGTGGTCGAGTTCGGTTCGGCCGCGCAGCAGCGGAGCCTTAAGGTCATCAGGAACCGGTTTGCCGGTGGTCGTTTCGATCAAGTCCAGAATCCGTCGGTTGCGCTCAACGTCCAACTGGCGAGAAAGCCGGCCAAAGCGCATGTGCGAGACGTTCTTGACCCATTCGAAGTAGCTTACTGTGACGCCTCCGGCGTTCACCAGCAAATCCGGGAGAAGCACCCTGCCGCGCCGCAGGAGAACCCGTTCGCCCGCAAACGTGACGGGACCGTTCGCTGCCTCGACGATAAGGGGCGCACGGATTCGTGGCGCGTTGGCGGCGGTGATCTGGCCCTCAATGGCAGCCGGGATCAGGATGTCGCAGTCCGCTTCGAGCACAGACGAGCCGTCGGGCACGAACCGGGCGGCCGGGAACCCTTCGACACCGCCTGTCTCGCGGAGGTGCTCGGCCACCTCCGCTGGCTCGAGGCCGGCATCAGAGACAATGGCGCCGTCCCGCTCGATTACGCCAATGAGGCGCACTCCTTCCTCCTCCGTGAGGCAGCGCGCGGCATTGAATCCGACGTTTCCGAATCCCTGGACGATCATGCGCTTGCCTTCGAGACCGCCTTCGAGGCCACATCGCGAGACATCTTCAGGGCACTCGAAGAATTCGCGGATAACGTAGTGCACGCCGCGGCCGGTCGCCTCTGGGCGACCTGGAATCCCGCCCTGGGTCGCCGGCTTGCCCGTAACGCAGGCCAGCGCGTCGATGTCCGAGGGATAGAGAGCCCGGTACTCGTCGGCAATCCATGCCATTTCGCGTTCGCTGGTTCCCATGTCCGGAGCCGGCACGTCACGGCTGGGGCTGAGGTAGCCGTGGTCGGCGAGCTCCTTCGCGAAGCGGCGGGTGATGAGTTCGAGTTCGGCCTCGTCGTAATCTTCCGGACTGATCATCAAGCCGCCCTTGGCGCCGCCAAACGGCACATCCACGAGCGCGCACTTGAAGGTCATGAGCGCCGCCAGCGCCTCAACCTCCTGCTGGTCGACGATTGGCGCGAAGCGAATACCGCCCTTTACGGGCAGCCGATGCTCGCTGTGTACAGCGCGCCAGCCACAGAACGTCCGGTATGCGCCACGGAGGCGCACAGGGAAGCGCAGCTGAATCACGGAGTTGCACTCGCGAATCGTCTCCACCAGATCTGGCGCGACACCGAGGGCGCGGGCGGCGCGGTCGAACATCCTGCGCACATTGCCTAGAAAGTTGGTTTTGGTCAAGGAATCCATATGGCTGCCCCCATCGAGGCCAAAAAGGGTAGTGAGAGTCTTGAGGCGGTCCGACTTCCGCCGCCTCTGAAGGGTCCAACTCATCTTGGGGAACGAAGTCAGAATAGTCAAGGAAGCCGCTCTCGAATCTGATTTCCCGTCTGTTCCCGACGTGATTCGACCCCAGGGAGATTGGAGCGCAAGGCGGTAGACCCTTCCGTTCCGACGTCGTGCCAGACAAGGCTTGCAGCCGTTATGAAAAGGGTCGCGCTGGAGGTCGCTCCCCCGGCCCGTTCCCACGGGGACTCTTCACGTGGGGAACGACATCGATCGTGACAGGCGCGTGGAGCCCGAGGTAGACAGTCCTGTCGGTGTTTGCCGCGCCCACCAACTCCTAGGTCGGGCTCACGTAGGGCGGAGTGGCCGCGCTGGATCGAGCCGCTGACTGCGCCCGGCTCCTGACCCGGGAGGCAGGCAACTCCGGAATGGCAGTACCTGATCGGGATTCTCTCCCAGGTCGCCACCACTCGCATGTCGGGCCAACCCACCGAACTCAGCTGGTACGCAACAACTGATCCGGCCCGGAGCACCCATGGGGGTCGCTTGCCGCGCTGTCCACGGCATTGAGCGGGTGTCGCGCTGGGAAAGTGAGGAAGCTGCCTAGCCGCTGTTCCCCATTGGTCCTACCACCAATGAAGGTTCGCAGATGGCCCAGAATCTGGGACGCCGCCTGCTAGCCCAAGGGCGGAGCCGCGAATGCGCCCACACCATAGGGCCTCTGCCCATCCACTATGCCTGTCCCGTCCGCACAGCGGCTCTGTTGTCGGACGCACACTCAGGGAAGTTTCGTCGCTGGCCCGGTCCATCGCTGAAGGTGCATTCGCAAAGCCGAGTCGATTGGAGTCTGGATCGAGAGCGGAGCGAGATGCTCAGTCTGGCGCCGTCCATGCTTTGCGACGACGGCGGATCGCATGATGTGGCCGCACAAGGCATCGCAACGGCGCGGCTCACTCGCATTGGCACCGCCACATTCGAGCGCCACGCCTGTTGGCGGGTGCGACCTGGATGATCCGGTCGACGGGCTGCCGCACTTGGAAACGTGACGGATCGGGAAAACGGTCGCGTCGATGGAGCCACAAGGGCGAATCTGCATGGCGTTCCCGCGCTGACACCAAAGCAGCGTGGCGGTGCACCTGACGGCCGACCGACCGCTGGTCACTGCTCCCTAGCCACAGGCAGCCGGGCTCTGAGATCTTGGCCAAAGACTGATTCCTCGACCTCTCCATAGACGGCAGGCGGAAACCTGGGAATCGGTTCGAGAGGTTCGGCCACTCGCGCGAACAATCGATGGTGCGCCAGTCGGGACCGCAGTTCGGCGACCTTGTCGGGATTGCCCTCGGCAAGGTTGTCCTCTTCGTACGGGTCATTGCGGATGTTGTAGAGCTGCAGCGGCTGCTCGGGCCATCCGTAGTAGGTGGCCCCTTCCTCGATCAGCTTCCAGGCCCCCAGCCGGAGAACGTCCAGGGAGTGAACGATCTCATTCCGTGGGCTTCCGGCACCGCTGGCGATGGTAGGCCAAGCGTCCATCCCGTCCAGGGGGAGTCCGCCGTCGATTCGCGCTCCAGCCAGCCTCGCGAAGGTCGGGAATAAGTCCACCGCATGGAGCATCTCGTCGCTGGCCGAGCCTGCGGGAATGCGCCCTGGCCATCGGAGCACCGCCGGAACGCGCACTCCCCCCTCGTGGTAGTGCGACTTGAATCCGCGATACGGCCCGTTCGAAGTGATCCTTGTTCCACCGTTGTCGTTGGTGAACATGACCAGGGTCGAGTCGAGAATCCCAGCACGCTCGAGGGCCGCGAGGACTTGGCCAACCGCTATGTCCATGCACTCGAGCTGGGCCCGCTGCGCAGCCGCACGCCCGATGTGGCTGTACTTTTCCAGATACTCCTGCGGCGCTTGGTGTGGGCCGTGAACGGCGTTGAACGGCAGGTAGAGGAAGAACGGTCCCCGACCGTCGTGGGCTTCGATCAGGCTGGCGGCCTCTCGGGCCATCAGGAAAGTCGAATAGCCGTCCTCAACAACGGGGCGGCCATTGCGGTGCCAGTCCAGGACCGGGCCCCGCATGTGCGTGAATGAATCGATCGCGGCGGAGTAGTGGCCGTAGTGGTGGTCAAAGCCCCGCTGCATCGGCAGGTGGGGGCGCTGCCATTCGCCGAGGTGCCACTTGCCCACCATCCAAGTGCGATAGCCCGCCTCGCGCAGGGCCTCGGCGATGGTGCGCTCGTCAAGGAGCATGCCGTGTCGCGACTGGGCTGTCGGCCGGACTTCCATTCCGTTCTTCCAGGCATAACGCCCCGTCATGAGGCAGGCCCGTGTGGGGGAGCAGACGGGTTGTACATAGAATTGCGTCAGCTTCACGCCCTCTCGGGCAATCCGGTCAATGTTCGGCGTCGGCACTTCCCTCCCCCCGTTGAAGCCGACCTGTTCCCAGCCCATGTCGTCCGAGAGAAACACCACGAAGTTCGGGCGAGGCGGCAGCTGTGCCGAGGCGGATACGATTGCCACGAGGGGGAGTAGGCTGCGGAGGAGCATCGGAGTGAATTCTCGCACGGACAGGGCGTCGGAAGCGCCAGTCTCCATTCATGAGCGGTCACAGCCTCCGGCTACAATCGCAGGCTGCTGAGCGCTCGGCCCTACAGCCTCGCACCTCTCATGTACCGCTGGATCAAAAAGCTGCACATCTACTCCGGCCTCCTCAGCTACGCAGGCTTCACGGTCTGGGGGATCGTCGGAATCTGGGCCAGCTTCCTGCCCCCGCCGTCGGAGAGACATCCGGGCAGGCCAGACTCGCGTGCGGTGGAGTTCCGGGTGAACGGCACGGAGACGGACCAAGAGGTCGCGGACCGCATGATCGTCGCATCCGGCCTGCAGCACGTTGAGCCCGGGCGAAAGCCGAGGCGCGACTCAGAGGAGCGATTGGAGGGGCGCTACTACACGCCGAACGGCATGCGGCGAATCGTGCTGTTGGAGGATCGCGGGCAGATTCGCATTGAACAGGCGAACACCAAGCTCGGCGAGTATTTGAACATCATGCACATGCAGACTGTGGTGCGCCAGAATCCTGGCTGGAACATGGCTCTCTGGGGAGCCTATAACGAGTTCTCCCTTTGGGCGGTCATGCTCATGACGGTGTCGGGCGTCTACATGTGGCTAGCTACCCGCCCTGGCATGCGGTGGGCCGTCTGGACCGCTGGAGCCGCCTCCGCCGTCGTGTTTGGGCTGATCGCTTGGCTGAGGTGACCCGATGTACCGTCTGATGCGCAACACCCATCTCGTTCTAGGCTTGGTGTTCGCGCTAGCCCTAGGCGTTTACCTGCTGAGTTCGGTGCGAATCGCACACCAGTCTTGGTTTACTCCGAATCCGACGACCAGCGAGACTTCGCTAGCGGTCGACCCAGACCAGGCGGGCACTCCGAGAGACCTGCGGAGGCAACTGCGGCAAAGGCATGGCCTTCGGGGGGATCTCGTACAGGTCCGGACGGACGAAAGCGCCAGCTACAGCTTTGTGGTCCGCCGACCGGGCTCGAGCTCCCACGTCCACTATGAGCTGGGTGCCTCGAAGGCGACGGTGTCCGAGGAACGGGCCGGCGTCACGGGACTGCTCCTCGGCCTGCACTTCTCGTACGGAGTCTTTCACGAGGATATTGCGGCGAACCTGTGGGGGGCGGTCCTGTTCCTCACTTCCCTTGGGCTGCTCGCGATCGGCGCAACAGGAATCTACCTGTGGTTCAAGACGCAAGAGGAGCGGCTCGCGGGTTGCGTTTTGCTCGCCGCTTCGCTGGGCTTCGCAGCCACAATGTTGATAGGAATCCGGATCAACACCTGACAGGGTGCCGGTCCGCTCACCCGGAGACTAGGCCGGAAAGGCCTGCGGCTGCGGTCAGTCGAACCACAAGTGCTTGGGGAAGGAGCCGAACCCGGCTACTGCGTGGATTTCGTCAGGGCCATCTAGGGCCCCTGACCGGAGGTGCCGGCGCCGCTCGGGGGCTTGAAGGGTCCAGAACTTCCGGCCCTTTTCGAGGTCGATGGCGCTCTTCGACTCCCGAACCCCGACCTCGCGGATCCAGAGCCGCCATTCGGGTCCGCCATTCGGACCCAAGTGCCATATCTTCGGGGAGCCAGCTGTCCAGAGGCGTCTCGAGGTTGCATTCCTAGCGCAGCGCGACGACGAAAGGGCTGGACTCCACATCGTTCCGCACGTCCGCGTCGCGACTCCGGCTGCCCCGGCGCAACTCGTGCCGCGCGTTGAGGCTGAGCCCGCGCATCCGATTCATGGCACCCGTGGAGTCTGGGACTCGAAAAACTCGAAACCCTCAAGCGTCTCTGCCTACGTTGTGGGAGCCATGACTGCAATCGCAGCCAATCCGGACACAATCGCCCTCCTTGACGCCGCCCTATGGGGATGACGCTGGCGCACTTGGCCGGTCGCTCGATTACACGGGCACTCCCAAGACGGCTCGCGGCCCGTCCGTCGCAGATGTTCCGCCCTAGTTCGACAGACTGAGCTGAGCGCGGCTGGACATCACCGGCTGGAGGCCTGGGTCCGCCCGACGGCGGCCCGGGCGATCTTGTGCAGCATCTTGCGAAATATGAGCCCGTGCACGGGAAACAGCGCGTACCAATACAACTGTCCCGCCCATCCCACCGGATCGAACTCGGCCGTTTGCCGCAGCGTGCATCGGGGCCCGCCCGGCTCGACCTCGAACTCAAGCCAAGCCCTCCCCGGCAACCGCATTTCGGCCCGCAGTCGCAACCGTCTGCCAGTCTCGATTTGCTCCACGCGCCAGAAATCGACCGTGTCTCCGGGCGTCAACTTCAGCGGATGCCGGCGTCCGCGTCGCGATCCGACGCCACCCACAAGCAGGTCAAGGAAGCCCCGCAGCCTCCAGAGCCAATTCCCGTAGTACCAGCCCGTGTCTCCGCCGACGGCCTCCACGAGAGGGAACACCTTGCCGGCAGGCAGGTTGACGACGATCGTCCGAGAGTCAACGATTCGCTGCCCGAATCTAGCGCCACCCCACTTCTTCTCAACGTCCCGAACCCGGTATGCATCTGACCAGCGAGTCTCGGAGAATTCTAAGTCCTCGTTCGTCAAGGCCCGTTGAATTGCGGCTGCCGCAGTCATTGGCTCGACCGGAAACGTTCGCAAGGCGTCGTCATTCGTGACAACGGTCTCGTTCCTGACCCCCTCGATCAGGTGACGACCGACGCTCGCATAGACAGGGGTTACAAGTCCCAGCCACAGGCTGGAGAGCCGGGGAGTCAGGAAAGGCACTGGTACGATCAGCCGACGGAGCCGGCGAATGCTCGCGTAGCTCCTCATCAGGTCCAGATAGGAGACCGTGTCCGCTCCCCCGATTTCGAACACCGCGCTGTCGGTCCCCTTCGGATCCAGCGCGGCAGCCAGGTACGACACTACGTCCTCGACGGCGATCGGCTGCGCCAGCGTGCGGGTCCACCGCGGAGTGATCATGACGGGGAGGCGGTCGACGAGCGTTCGGAGCATCTCGAAGGAGAGGCTGTCGGATCCTAGGATGATCGAGGCCCGAAACTCAAGGGTCACGACACCGGAAGCGCGCAACACGCGACCAACCTCGTGCCGGCTCTCGAGATGCGTGGACAAATCCCGCCCGCTGCCCAATCCCCCGAGGTAGATGATTCTACGTACGCCCCGTTCGAGGGCAGCCCGACCGAAGTTCTCGGCGGCCTGACGGTCGATCTCGCGGAATTGCGCCCCAGCTGCCATCGAGTGGACTAGGTAGTAGGCAGTATGGACTTCCTCCAGCGCCAGCCTCAAGGACTGGATGTCGAGCGCGTCGCCGCGACAGATCTCGGCCGTGGCCGGGATGCGGTGCCGCAGGCTCGAGGGCTCACGGGTGAGACACCGGACGCGGACACCTTCCTGCGCCAGCCTCCTTAGTAGGCGCCCGCCAATGTAGCCTGAGGCACCGGCGATGAGCACAGCCGGACATGACCTAGCGGCAAGGTCGCGCAGTGCGGCGCTGTCGGGGACTGGCAACCTAGGACCAGAGTAACCTTGAGTTGCGGTCTCCTACAGGCTCGCCTAGGGCCGAATCACAATTCACATGCAAGGGCCTCATCGTGTAGAACGGCTCTCGAGTGCGCGTGGGTCGTCGGAGGTTACGCCCGAACACTGTCCAATTGCTACTCCGTGCGCGGCGGCTTGAGGCACTGGCGCGCGCAGAGCCAGCGCGAGCTGGGCGTGCGAGACGCCTAGCGAGATGCGCGGGGCTCACTGTGCGCCTCCTCGGCGCGCAAGCCAACAGGCCTGCACCTCTCGTACGGCGTCTTCCCTGGAGACGCAGCCACGTACGTGTGGGGAGCGATCTTGTTCCTGACCTCTTTTGGGCCTTCTCACGATAGGCGCAACGGGACTCTACGTGCCGTTCAAGGCCCAGGGAGGAGCGGCTCGTGGGCTGCACTCTGCTTGCCGCCTCACTCGGCTTCGCGGCCGCCGCGACAATCGCGATCCGCATCAATCCCTGATGGCGTGCCGGGACGCTGATCCGGCGGCCACCTTGGGAGAACGCGGCTTCGGTCAGTCGAGTCGCAAGTGCTTGCGTAGAAAGCGGAACGAGCCGACCCCGTGGATCTCGTGGGGGCCGTCGAAGAATTCGATCTCTGCACGGTCCCCCAAGCCGAGCCGATTGTAGAAGCGGCGCACCTTCGCGAACTCATACGCAACCCACTCGTCAGGGGCAACACCGTCCGAGTGTCCCCTCTCGACCATGAACGGTCGTGGGGCCATCAGCATCGCCAGTTCCGCGTAGTTGATCACGTTGGCGAAGTTGAACTCGAGCATGTCGTACTCTTGCGTGAACAGGTAGCTGTAGCGGTCCGTCGTGCTGGTGTTCTTCCAGACCCACTCGTTGAAGTCCGCCGAACAAATCGACAGAGCATAGCCGTCCAGCAGCGGCGGCACCCTGACGGCGGTCTTTCCCCCGTACGAGAGGCCGTAGAATCCAATCCTCCCTGCATCGACGAACGGCAGGCTCCTGAGCCACTCTAGGGTCCTCTCGTGCTGGCCGATCACGAATGAGAACAGCGACAGCTTCAGCGGGTGCGCCTTGCGCTGGATCTGCCGAAACCTGTCCCGCCCGATGTAGGGATTCTGTGGCGCATAGACCACGAAGCCCTCTTGGGCCAACCGGGCTCCGTAGCGATGGTAGGCCCGGTGGTCGCTCGCGGGATCGACCAAATCCGAAGGCCGGCCCTCAAGACCGTGCTGTGCGACCACGACGGGTCGACGTTCCCCTGCCCGGATCCCCTTGGGCACAAGCAGGACTCCGTAAGCGAACACGTCTTCCCAGACGTCGAGCACTACCTCGTAACCGGTGAAGTCTGCGTGGTCATAGGCCTGTCTGGATTTGGGCCGGGGGGGAACGTCGGGGTCCGGCAGCCTCCCGATCACCTCGTCCCAGACGTAATTTCGGTAAAAGGTCGTGGACTGCGTCCAATCCTCAACGGACGCCGTCGATGCCTTCGCCCAGAACTCGGCCCGTCGGCGCGGCGCGTCCCGCACCAAGCCGTGGTTGAAGGCCACGATCTGGTCGAATTGACGGCGCAACCGCCGGTCCGGGTCCGTGAGCGGTCCCTCCAGAACCGGCAAGGGGCCCGCCGCTCGCAATGCCGAAGGACCGATCAGCGCCGCCAACGTGCCGTCGGCGCCTGGCAAGTCGGTTTCCCGAACAAGGTGCAGGCGGTCAGTCGCGTCCAGCCTCTCGTACACGGCACGCGCACGCGCATGCTCGCGCAGAACCGATTCTGGCGGCGGCGAGTCCAACCGGCCCGACGCGGCACGGTCGGCAACCGGGCCTGGCGCCGGAGGGGGCCCCGGCACTTGCGGCCCTATCGTGGCCTCGACGACTAGCGTCCTCGGAGCTACAAGCGAGGCGATCTCGGCGTCACCGAACTCGAGCAACAGGCCCCACACGTTCCGATCGATGGTCTCCTCCCACAAGCCGCTCCGGCCCTGGAAGTACCCGCTCACGGCGACCGCGTCGATGCGCACGTCGGTAGCCGCGGCATGCAGCGCAACCAGCCCTCCCTCTCCGTATCCAATTAAGACTGTGGGCACACCAGAAGCCGTGCGGTCGGCTGTCTCGAAATAGTCGATCAGCGACAGGACCTTCTGGACCTCGTAGCCGATCAGGTGCCGGCCCAGCTCGTAGCTCATTCGGTAGAGGAACTCTCGGTGGGGCACATTCGTCCGCCGGAAGCCCTCCAGCCCGCTCCAGCGGGCCGTGCGATCGATGAGCACGGGAACGACAACCTGGCAGCCGCTCTCGGCAAGCCGGCGGGCAAACTGGGCTCCCGGCGGCAAGTCCCCGGTCAGCCCCGCTAGCGACTCAGGCGTCCACGACGCGTCGGGAATCGCCACAACCCTTGCGGAGGGAGATGCTTCGGGCTGCAGCAGCAGTCCTTCGCCAAAGACGCCTGGGAGCGCTTCCCAGCGCACCTCGTGGACAACGTATCCGGGACCGGCGGCGATCCTCGACGGGCGGGCCAACGTTGTGACGAGCTCCAATGTCGGGTCTTCGACCCGCTGGTCCACAAGCCCCAGAATGGTCTTGAGGCGATCGCGGTTCGGCTCTACGGAGCGCTCATAGGCTTCCCGCGATGTAAAGTCCGCGTTCCAGTGTCGCCCTCGCTCGGCCTCGGCCCGCCCCACGGCTCGGTCCAGGTACCGGTGGATGCCTTCCACCATCTCGGCCGCGAGGTCACCTTGGAAATCCAAAGGTTCCGTCGCAGGAAGGTTGCTCTGCGGGGCGGCGCCGTTGGCCAGGACGAGAAAGGCAACCGCTGCCGCGAGAACGCCCGTGCGGATCAAGGAGGGCCCGGAATCAGGTCGGGACGGGCTGGTGCTGACCGCCGTAGAGCATCGATTCGGCGACCGCATCATCCTGGCCGGATGCGCCGTTTCTGCGGATCGTACTCGACGCGACAACCCCGCACCATGCTCTCGTCGGCGAGAATCGCCGCGACGGAATGGTTGTATCCCGCCTCAATCGGAGCGTGGGGCTCCTCCCGGGACCTGACACATTCGAGAAAGTTCAGCATGTGCGGTGTGCTCTCCATTTCGGCGATGGCTTGCCCATCGCGAACGCGGTCCTCGTCCTCCACGGTGGCACCGCTGATGCCGAACGGATCGCCCCATCGGGTCGCGTCCATTTCGCCGCGCGTTCCGAAGAACTTCAGGAAGCTGTTGCCACGGACGCCGAACGTTGAGCTGTAACGCACCAAGAAGCCTTGGTCCGGGTACTCGAGCGTAGTCTCGACCGAGTCCGGCACGTCGAACCCGTCGCGATTCCAGCGATAGCTGCCCGCCATGGTCACGGCACGGGAAGGTGGGCCAGAGCCGGTGATGTAGTGGACCAGATCAAAGAAGTGTACGCCGAGGTTCGAGTGGGGCCCCTGCGAGAAGTCCCGGTAGCCGAACCACCCCGCGTGCTGCTGTGGATCCCAAGGACGCGACCGACGGTGCATCAGGAACCGATTCCAGTCCGTGTCGTCCCGGTCAATCGCGCGCTCGGCGTATCGGTACCAGTAGGGCTTGAACGAATTCCGGGCCTGTTCGATCTTGAAGATGTCCCCGAGGCCGCCGGCCTGCACGAAGGCCCTAGCCGCAACGGAAGACGGAAAGCTCCTGACCTGCGTGCCCATTTGCACGACCTGGCCGGATGCCTTCACCGCGTCAAGGGCCTTTCTCAGCTCCTTGAGGTCCATTGCGAGCGGCTTCTCCACATAGGCATCCTTGCCGGCGCGGACGGCTGCGATCAGCTGGGCGCAGTGCTGGTGGTCGGGCGTGCCAATCACAATGGCGTCGATATCGTCGCGAGCGAGGAGATCGTCGTACTCGTGCAGCGCCGCGACCGAGGCCGATCCGGCCTGCCGGACCCGTTCGGCGGCTGCCTCTCGATGCTGCTTCCAGATGTCGCAGACAGCTCGCACCTGCGCGTTCGCCTGGCCTTGGAACTCGAGCACTTGGCCGAGGAGATTCCTCTGGCCACAGCCCAGGATGCCTATCCCGATCCGGTCGTTCGCGCCCGGTACACGTCGAGCCGCGAGGGCCGTGATCCCCGAGACCGCTGCGAATCTCCGTCTAGTCATGGCACGAGTATATGGCAGTGCCCAGACTCTCGAGCCCTACAGGGCCGGCCATCTTGTATAGGGACTACCTCTGGAAGGATCAGCGTTCCAGCGCGAAGCTCAGCTGCCGTGCCACCCCCGCAGGCATCCATCGGCTCGCATGGCAGGCCTCAGGGACTTCTGGCCGAAGTGGAAGACTCAAGCGGGCTGCGCTCCGGGCCTGCCGTTCTCCACCGCAAACTCCGCAAGCGTCTCCCGCTCGGCCCCACGCCGCGTCACGGATTCGAGGATCCTGTACCGAGCTGTGAAATGGCGCGGCGTCACGTCGCAAATCACATAGCCGCGCTGGGCATTGTGCAACTTTACGAACGGGTTGTCGCGCATCACGCCCTCGCCGTAAGTGGTGTTCGGACCGCCATCGCCGCTTGAACTTATCGAAGTTCCGACGAACTCGGTTGCCACGGGACGGGATTCGGGATCGTCAATGTCCACTACCAGATCGTTGACCCAATTGCTGTGGATGTCGCCCGTCAGGACAATCGGATTCCGCACGCGGCTCTCTTCGAGAAACCGCAAGAGGTCCCCCCGGGCGGCATCGTATCCCGCCCATTGGTCCATGCTGTAGGTGACGTCCTCGCCGGGGGAACGATCCACCTTAGCAACCATCACCTGCTGCGGGATCACATTCCAGACCGCCGAGGAACCTCGCAGCGTCGAGAAGAGCCAGTCTCTCTGGGCACTGCCCAAGAGAGTGGCGCGTGGGTCGGCCATGCCGTCGCAGGGTGGCTTGGCACGGTCGCCGCAGGGCTGGTCGCTCCGGTGCTGGCGCGTGTCGAGGACGGAGAACCCGGCCAGCCCGCCGAAGTCCAAGTGGCGGTACAGGCGCATGGACGAACCCGTGGGAATCTGGGCAGCCCGCAACGGCATGTGCTCGTAGTACGCCTGATAGGCCGATGCCCGCCGCTCCAAGAACTCTTCGCGCATCACATCCGGGTGTTCGGAGACGTCCGCTGCGTAGTTGTTGTCGACCTCGTGATCGTCCCACGTAACGACCCAAGGACAGCTGGCGTGCATCGCCTGAAGATCTGCATCGGTGCGGTACAGCGCGTAGCGGTTGCGGTAATCGCCGAGGCTCCGGAGCTCTCCGCCCAGATGGGCGCGCACGCGCGGGGTCGACCGGCCCTCGTAGATGTAGTCGCCGAGATGGAACACTAGGTCCGGCGCTTCCGCCGCCATGTGTCTGTAGGCCGTGTAGTAGCCGGTCTCGAAGTGCTGGCAGGAGGCGAAGGCGAACGACATGTGTGGGGACACAGCGCCTGGGGCCGGGGTCGTGCGTGCCCTGCCCACTCCGCTCCCGTCGTCGCCGGCGAAGAACCGGTACCAGTACCACCGGTCAGGGCGCAAGCCGTCGACCTCGACATGGACAGAGTGTGCGAGGCGCGGATCGGCTACGGCCGTGCCAGACCGAACAATCCGGCGGAATGCATCGTCCTCGGAGACCTCCCACCGAACATCGATCTCTTCCTCTTCAAGCCCTCCGCCACGTAGCGGCTCGGTAGCCAGCCGCGTCCAAAGGACGAATCCATCGGAGCCGGGATCTCCCGACGCCACGCCGAGGGTGAACGGATTCGTCCTGAAGACCGGTTTCCGGCGCTGCGCTCCCGAGCGCAATGCCAACGCAGGGAGTGCGGCAAGTGACAGGATCTGCCGTCGTCCGAGTTTCATGACTCAATCGTACAGGCGAGGCAGCGAGGCAGTGCCGAGGGATCGATTCGCCCGATCCTATTGGGGACACATAAGCGTTTACGATGCGCCCGGGAGTCCAGTTACACGAGGCCGGTGCGTCATTCGACTGAACGAGGGCAGGGGCTGAGACCGTTGGGAGCGGCACGTGGCGCGCCCTCCCGGTGGTTGTTCCCCACGTGAGCGGAATCACGGCCGACCTGACGGAAGCGCGACAATTCGGAGCGGCGGCAGCTCGGGTTGGGCGCACCGAAGCTGCGACGGTCCAACACCCGCCGTCAACAAGGTTAGACTGGAGCCCGTCAGATGACCGACAACAAGAATCGAGGCGGACACGCGGCCCGGACTGTGGGATTGCTCACGGTCATCCCGGCCATCCTGCAATTGGGGTTGGGGGCATGCGCCGTTGGCCCGCCCGACGGAGTTCTTGCCGGTGCAGCCGCCGTTGACATCACACCCCTGCAATGGCCGCTTCCGATGATTGGATCGTTCCGATACCGTCCGGCCGAGAGCGCCCACGATCCCCTCCACGCTCGGGCCGTCGCTCTGCGAAGCGGCGATTCAACGGTTGCGATCGCTGTTGTAGACAGCTGCTACATCCCACGGGAGACGGTTGACCGGGCAAAGAAGCGCGTGGCTGAGGACACTGGTTTGGATGCTAGCCGCATCCTCGTCGCGGCAACCCACACGCACAGCGCTCCGCCTTCGGCCCCCGGGGCTGGCCTCAGAGGCATGGGAGGAGAACCCGACCTTCAGCGCGAGACGGCGTATGTCGACCGGCTCGTAGAGGGCATCGCGACGGCCATCGCTGACAGCCTCTCGAGATTGGAGCCCGCCGAGGTCGGATGGGCGACGACCGCGCTTCCGGACGAGGTGTTTAACAGGCGATGGTTCATGGCGGAGGGCAGCATCCCGCCGGACCCGTTCGGAGGGACCACGGACAAGGTGCGCATGAACCCCGGCTTCGAGAATCCCGGCCTCGTTCGGCCGGCGGGAGCGGTGGACCCGGAAGTGGCGGTGCTGTCCGTCCGCTCGGCCACCGGCAGGCCCATCGCGCTGCTGACCAACTACTCCCTGCACTACGTGGGCGGAATTCCGGCGGGACAAGTCTCGGCCGACTACTTCGGTGAGTTCGCACGGCTGATCGAGGACCGCATCGGGCAGGAAGATGGTTTCGTGGCAATCCTCTCTAACGGCACAAGCGCCGACGTCAACAACCTCAACTTCGCGCAACCCCGCGCCCGCCGAGAGCCGTTCGAACAGATCCTTCTAGTCGCGTCCAAGCTGGCAGATGCGGTCACCGAGGCCTGCAAGGACCTGGAGCACCAGCGCCAAGTGGATGTCGCGATGGAGGAGTCTGAACTGCAGCTCGCTCGCAGGAAGCCTTCACCCGAACTCCTCGATCGGTCCTTGGGCCTGCTGTCCGACCCCCCGGCCGACGCAACAGTGCGGCAAAGGGTCTATGCCCAGCGGGCGGTCGACCTCCACCGGGGGCCCGAAAGTGTATCGGTCGTCCTGCAGTCCATCAGGATCGGTCCCGTGGGCATCGCGGCGCTTCCGTTCGAGACGTTCACCGAGACGGGGCTCGCGATCAAGCAGCTCAGCCCGCTCAAGCCGACGTTCACCATTTCCCTCGCAAACGGAGCGGAAGGCTACTTGCCGACTCCGGAGCAGCATGAACTCGGCGGCTACGAGACGTGGCTGGGCACGAGCCGGGTAGAGCAGCAGTCCTCAGTCCAGATCCAATCCGAGCTGCTGTCCCTGCTGGGCAGCGTCTCAAGCGGCGGGGCCCGGTAGACCGAACACCCCTTCAGCCTCGGCTTAGCAGGTCTGCCCTATTCTGAGTCGAGCGCCGGTGAGTTGATCCGGCTACCTGGGATGGACGATCGGGCATCAGCGCTCCTCGCGGCGGAGCGGCCGTTTGCGATTTGCGGACCGTGCGTGATCGAGTCGCGGGACCATGCGGTCAAGATAGGGCATGCGGTCGCCGTCGCAGCCAAGTCGGCAGGAGTGGCCGCCGCGTTCAAGGCATCCTTTGACAAGGCCAACCGCACAAGCGTGACCTCCTACAGGGGGCCGGGACTGCGGCGTGGCCTAGAGGTCCTCGGAGAGGTTCGAAAGGCGACCGGGCTGCCGGTGCTGACCGACATCCACCATCCGGACCAAGCAGACTTCGCCGCGGACACCTGCGACATCCTGCAGATACCGGCCTTTCTGTGCCGACAGACGGACCTGCTGGCTGCTGCGGGCCGGACGGGCCGCGTGGTGAACATCAAGAAGGGCCAGTTCCTCGCGCACGACGACATGCGGCACGCAGCCGACAAGGTCGCGTCCACGGGGAATGACAGGATCCTCCTGACCGAGCGGGGCTCCAGCTTCGGCTACAGGAATCTGGTCGTGGACTTCCGCGGCGTTGCTCGCATGCAGAAGCTCGATACCGGGTCGTGCTGGATGTGACCCACAGCCTACAGCTTCCGGGATCCGCGGGAGGCTCGAGCGGGGGCGAACCGGAGTTCATCGAGACGCTGGCACGCGCCGGAGCTGGATGCGGCGTTGACGGTGTGTTCCTAGAAGTCCACGACAACCCGGCGGTCGCGCTGTCGGATGGTTCCACGGCGCTGCGGCTCGACCGATTGGGCCCGCTGCTCGACGGTGTCGCACGGATCCGCCGCCTCGCCGCCGGCCTCGGCAGCTGTCGGGAGTCGCGCTGAGATGCCGACCGGATTGTCCGGACGAACCGTCATCACGCGGCTTGGCCACAGCCCGGATTACCAATGGCAAGGGGGGCGGTCACCTCGGCGATTCGCATCAGGTCACGGGCCTGCTCGAGCGAGGGGTCATGCGAAACGGTACGCAACCACGTTATGGGCGGCCAGCCGGTGCTGCGACGTGATGTGGCAACCGGCCCGCCGGATGTGTGCCGCGAGCTCGTGCAGCTTCATTAGCTCGCGGTACCCAAAGTTCAATTCTTCGGAGAAGGCGGCGTAGAACAATCGAACAGAGATGCGGTCCCTGGGACAAGACGAGACTTGGATCCCCTCCGTCTTCAGGAACCTGCGGAAGAGAGCGATCAAGGACTGCTTTCCCTGATCGTCGAAGTGCTCGATCAAGCCCCAGTCCAGGCCCACATCGAAGGTCTCGGAAGGTTCCATCCTGAAGAAGTCCTCCCGCGAGTATTCAAACCGCGCGGGGTCGCGGAAGACGTCAATCCACCGCCGCCCACTTCCCTTGGGAGCGCGAACGCGGACATGCTGGGGCGCCGTGAGGAAGCGTTGGTACGCCATTGGGTCGCTGTCGATGAGCAATGCTCTTCCCCGGTTGCCATAGAGCGCCTGCACAAGGGCCGCCTCCCAGCCTGCTTCGGCTCCAAACTGAACGATGTTCGGGTTCGGTGGAAGCCTCAGCTGCCAGAACGTGCGCAGCTTGCCCTCGAAATCGAGGATGGCGTTGCGCCGCTGTTGGACGAAGGCCAGCCATAGCCGCAGCAGACGCCTTGGAAGCGGGTAAGAGACGTGGGCGTTCACGTCCCGCCAGTTCGTGCGCACCAACCAATCGAAGCTGGAATTGAATCCGGACCAGTCCATTGCCCCGGTCGACGATGGGTTGCGAACGCCTGCAGGATCGAAACGGCGCGACGGAGGGCCCACGACTCGCATGTCGGTACAGTAGCATCGAGGCCTTCGCCAGAATGCCTTCACGACCGTTCGAAGCTGGTGCTGTCCGAGCGTTGAGTTGGGACGTTGACGGCACGCTCTATTCAGCCCGCAGGGTTGCCGTTCGATACTGGCTCGCGGTATTGGCTGCGTCTCTGTCCGGCGATGGCCGGTCGGCCTGGCAGGCGACGGCGTCCCTGCACAGATTTCGCCGGCGCATGGAGCGGCTTCGTCGTGAGGAGGGGCTCATTGAGCCGGACGACGCTCGCATTGGGAGGCGCCTAGTACTCGAACGGAGGTGGCTCTTGCCCGCGATGGCGGCCGTTGGTGCCCGAACAGGTGTCGATGCTGCCCTGCAGGCGCTCAGATCCCGGTTCCGGGCGCAAGTTGCGTTCTCCGACTTCGAAGCAGCGGACAAGCTCGCCAGTCTTGGACTGACACGACACTTCGACGCCGTCTACTCCGGGGAGCGAATGGGGTGGCTCAAGCCCAGGCCGGAGCCGTTCCGCCGCATTCTTGCCGATCTTGAACTGATGCCGGAGCAACTGCTGCATATAGGCGACCGTGCGGACACCGACGGGTGCGGAGCGTCGGCCGCAGGCTGCAGAGTTCTCCTGCTCAGCCGCGACTTCCGGTCCTTCCGGGAGCTTCAGACCATGCTGGTCCGATGAGAGAGCGGGGCCAAGCCGTCATGGCCGGCCGTTATGCCGAGACAAGGTCAGTCTGCGGTCCGCGATGGTGAGCCTGGTCAGGGTCAAGGCCGGCTCCTCTCTTCCCATAACCGGGGATAGAGCGGCAGCAGCTTGAATTGCGAATCCACGCCCGGGGTTAGCCGATCGGAGAGGTGCGTCGGCATGGCTCGCAAGGAAGCACTTTCTTGCCGTACTGGACCCAGCCGTCCACTTGCCCGCTTGGCTCTGTACTCCGAATTCGATTCGCAGAGCAGACCGTCGAATCGCTCCGCAAGGCCCGGAATCTGGCCGGGATCATCGCGGCCAGAATAGACCGCGACAATCCGATAGTGCGGCAACCTCATGGCGGGGCGTCGGGAGGGAAAGCAAGTCAGTGGTAGGTCGCCGACTTTATCCGGAAACTCTGATCTGAGCAGGTCGTACGCCAGCATGGCTTGCGTGCCCGTCAGCTTCTCGCCGGTGAACGAATACGTGAGGCCGCGGCGCCGCAGGAACTGGATGTCCGGCAGGTTGGCGACGAACCCGCGAACTCTGAACAGGTCGCCGGTACAGTACCGTCGGAGGCCGTGGCTGTGACTGACTACGAGCTCGTATACGCCGCCGACCGAGAGCTGCCGTGGGGCCAGCAGCGAACGTGACTCACGGGGAGCGCTGTAGTCCAAGAACTCGCAGCAGACACCGGGGGCCATCGGCAGGAACGCCACCTCCCCGAGCCGAAAGTCAGGAATGGTCTCGAGCGTCTCGGTGGACATCGAGTACATCGGAATCCGGAGGAATCGGGTCTTCGGCAGGTATTGTTCGAGGCGGTCCAGGAACGGGGAGACATATCCACCCGTCCAGCACGAATAGGCGGTCACCGCCGGTGCCCAGCGATCGATGGACAGGTAGGTCGAGCTGCCGGCGATCGCCCGGAAACGGTCCACGAATCCCCGCGAAGCGAGTCTCCGCGTGAAGGCAGCCAAGGACGGATCGACCTGGCCGTTGCCCCGTATGATGTCACGCACGAGTGCCGAAGACTGAAGCCAGTGGGCTTCGAGCTCATCGAAGAACGTCGACATCGTGGACGGATTAGTGCTGTAGAGCACGCCTGGATTCGAGAGCGCCAGCACCCAGAGGCGAACGGCGTTCGTTCCGTAGGAATCGTGCAGGTGTCGCAGGCGGTTCCAGGCATGTATGCGGTATGGAGCCTGCAGAGTAGCGAGGTATGGAGGTCGGCCAGACTCGTCAAGCAACAGGCTGGTCAACGAGTCGTCACCTCGGACTGGGCCAAAGACGTACATGCTCGTACGTCGAATGCCGAAGGCCCTGAATGCCCGCATGAACGAATCGACGAATACCCATCGAACGACTGCCGTCCGCCCTCGCGGATACGCGACCACCTTCGCCGTTGAGGTCGTACCAGAGGTGCTGACCAATCGAATCGATCCTCCGGCTGGGACCGACGAGGAGAGGTTCACCTGCGGAACGCTACTTGTCAGCTCCGTGTCCGGTCGAATGCAGAGCCGCCGTCGCAACCTTAACCAATGTTGATGGTGGTGGCGCACTCTCAGACGGTGCAGTGCCTCTGCAAGGCCACCTCCGACCCGCAGGACGACAGCAATCAGGCGTCGGAGGGCGTCGTTGAACGCGACGCGCATCAGGACCCGAGCACCACCGCATCGACAGTGCGCACGTAGCGATATGCAATGGCGGCGAGATCTTGTCGCCAGAGCAGCGCCGGATCATAAGTGATCGTCATTCGCGTTTGCCCGTGGAACGTGAGGGCGGCGAGCATCAGGGCATGTCGCCGATGCATCGCGCCCACCACCGCAACCTTCCGCACATCCGCGAAGACAGGATCGGTCTGGCCCGGCCACCTTTGGACATGGCTGAACGACGCTGAGCCCATGTCTGCCCATGGCCGGTTCAGGTAGCGTCGCGCGATACGGCTCCCATACCGAAACAGCGCCCGGGTCGGGAACGTCTGCTCCGGAACGACCCACTCGCCACGCTCCCGCGCCACATTGATCTGGGACCGAACCGCGCGGCACTTGTCTGCCAAGGCGAGCCCGTCTGCGTAGGTGCGGCGCACGCGAATCCGGCTTGACGCGTTACCGAACCCAAGGAAGTGTTCCCTACGGATGTTCACAGGCAACCAGACACCCACCTTCCGCTCGCCTTCGTCGTGAACGAGATTCCACCAGTGCAGTGTCTCCAGGACAGCGACTGTCAGCACATCGTTGTACGTGAATCCGTCGCCGTCGGAGGTGAGGGCCGAGAGCCCTCGGTCCGCCAACGTAAACGTTGTCCAGCGCCTCTCGGCGGATGCTCGCGAGGGTCGGGTCCAGATCGGTGCGCATCGGTGCCAGTCTGGGTTCCGATTGGCTCCGGGCGGGGCGGGGGCCAGAGCCGGAGGTCCCGATTCAATCGGGACGGCGCAGGGACCGTCCAGGCCTGCGGCCACGCGCAGCTGGTGTCGAATCCATCCCAAGGCACTCAGCAGGTCCGCTGCGCAGTGATGAATCCTAGTAACAAGACACCCCGAGCCGTCCTTGCCATCACCCATCCAGATCTGTCGGACGGGAGGCCCCGTGGCAACATTCAACCGACCCCGAAGAAAAGAGTCAATGTGGTTTGCTTCCCTCTCACTGTGAACGGCTCGAAACGCTGACCGGCAGGACTCCGCAGCAAGCCTAACCCATCGACCGTCAACAACCTTGGACCCCGTCGTCGGATACCGGTTGCGTGCACTGATTGCCCCACGAGCAAGGCTCTCCGGGGTGATCTTGCGGTCGAACTCGAGGAGCAGGGCGAAATCTAGCGGCCGGACATCCGTGTCCATCAGCACGCAGACTAAGTCAAGCGTGGTGAGATGGTGGTTGGGCATCGGGCATCGGCAACGCTTCGTCGATCTGGATGTCGCGCATCGGAATCAGCCTGCCAGCCACGCTCGGGGCCGGCTCGACAAACTGAAGCAGCTCGATCCAGCCCAGGTAGGGGCGCATGTGATGCGTCCTGTGCATCGACAATCCGAACGAGAACCAATACATCAGTCGGCCGTAGTAGTTGTGGGACCGGGAATTGGCGTTGCCCGTAGAGAACCCCTCGTGCGTCTTGAAGGCAAACGGATACCAGAGCAGGAGCGAAACGATCACGAGCAGGGGGATCATTCCGAAGGCGAGTCTTTTCGGACCAACCACGGCGAGGATCGGAAGATAGATCAGGGCGATGCCCGCGTAGTTGAGTAACAGTTCGCGAACGTGGGCGGCGTCTATGGTCTGGCGCCTGCGCAGCCAAAGGAGCCAATGGTGCGGCATTGCCACCGCCCGGAGCGGGATCTCCCATTCGCGACCTTCGCGTGGAGTGATGAAGTGGTCCGGGTCGCGTCCCGCCTCGTTTGTGTGCCGGTGGTGCAGCAAGTGGGTCTTCCGGAAGTTGGTGAATGGCACCATGCACGGGACCAAAGCCAAGCGTCCCCACCAGAGATTGGACCGTGGTGTCCTTCCCATCAAGCCATGCACGGCCTCGTGAGCCATAACGGTGCCCAAGAACGCCAAGTAGGACCGAACGAGAATATCTGCCGTGTATTGCCACGGGCCCGCCGGCTCAAAAAACAGCCCGCCCAGGCTTGCCGCCACAACGGCACAGGTCACGAACCTGCTGAACCTGTAAAGACGGCGGCGCTTCCAGACCCTAGTGCTCGATCTTAAAGGCCGCGCATCCTGCGCGAATGCGTCTCGAAGTGGCGTTTCCGCAGCTGGCCTCATTCGGGAACGCCTTCCTAGAGTGGACTCCTGCGAGAGTGCTGGATCGCTCCGTTGATCACGGGTCCTCCTGCTATCCCCGACAAGCGGGTCTCAGTATAAGGGCCCGCGACCGAGACGCAAGTCCGGGCAAGTCGCCGACACCACATGCCCTCGCCGCACGGCCGCGCATCCGCATGCGCCGCCTGGAAGGGAAAGTGGCGGAGAAGCGCGGCAGTACGCCCAGTCTGCGGGTATCGCCGTTCGCTCACGGATTCGAACGTCAGGTCAATGTGACAGCAGTCTGTTGCTTGGCTCCCAAGCAGAGCGCCCAGGAACAAGAGTCGATCCTGCGCGCGGCCTTCTTCCGACCCACCACGGCTTGGACCGAGGAGTCTCGGCTCACCTAGAATTCGCGGTGCTGGCCCAGCACGCAGTGCGGCTGCGGCGCGGGTCGGCGGGCTAGACGTCGCGGCGCAAGGCCAGCGCGATCGCTTCGTCCGCAGCGTTTTTGGTGCGATAGTCCGCTATCAGCTGGTCCACTCCGACGACGTCGGTCGGGTAATTGCCCGTGTAGCACGAGTAGCAGTATTGGCCGTTCGAGTCAGCCACGGCCCGCTTGAGTCCCCTTAGGGAAAGGTAACCGAGCGAGTCGGCGCCCGTGTGCCGGCGGATCTCCTCCACAGACATGCGATTGGCGATCAGGTCGTTCCGATCCGGCGTGTCAACCCCGTAGTAGCAAGACGCTATGGTCGGTGGGCATGAGATCCGAAGGTGAACCTCCGTTGCCCCAGCGTCGCGCATGATCGTGACAATCTTGCGGCTCGTCGTGCCACGAACCAACGAGTCGTCGACGAGGACTACCCGCCGTCCCCGGACGAGGTCATTCACCGGGTTCAGCTTCAGCTTCACCCCGAAATTGCGAATGGACTGCTTGGGCTCGATGAACGTGCGTCCCACGTAGTGATTGCGGATCAGACCCAGAGTGAACGGCAGGCCCGATTCCTGGGCGAAGCCTAGGGCCGCCGCGTTTCCCGAGTCCGGGACCGGCACCACGCAGTCGGCGGCCACCGGGCATTCGCGCGCCAAGAACCGCCCGAGGTTCTCGCGGGACTTGTGAACGGACCGACCGAAGACCATCGAGTCCGGCCGCGAAAAGTACACGTGCTCGAACGCACACTGGGAGAGCCGCTCGGCTGCGGTGACGAAGCGCTGGCGCAATACCCCCTCGTCGGACACGATGACCATCTCGCCAGGGTCTACGTCGTCGACGTACTTGGCGCCGATCAGGTCGAACGCGCACGTCTCCGAAGCAAAAACGTGGACCTGCCTGCCCTTGTGGAGCATCGTGCCGTGGGCCAGCGGGCGGAAGCCGCGCTTGTCGCGGGCAACGATGATGCTGTCCTTGCTCAGCAGTGCCAGCGAGTACGCGCCCTCCAGGCGCAACAGAGACTCGCGGAGGGCATGAAGCAGATCAGGCTCCCTCGAGCGGGCAATTAGGTGCGGGATCACTTCCGTGTCGCTGGTGCCCTGGAAGATCGAGCCCAGCCGACCGATCTCCTGGCGCATCGCGAAGCCGTTCGTGAGGTTGCCGTTGTGCGCGATGGCCAAGACGCCCTTGTTGCACTCGACGCAGAACGGCTGCACGTTCCGCGCGCCGATGTCTCCCGCCGTGGAATAGCGCGTGTGTCCGATGGCCATGTGCCCGCGCAGCTCGCGCAGCTCGCGCTCGCCGAAGACCTCGCCGACAAGCCCGAGACCCTTGCGGGTATGGACGGTGTGGCCGTCACTGGAACAGATCCCTGCACTTTCCTGACCGCGATGCTGCAGCGCGTAGAGCCCCAAGTAGGCGAGGTTCGCCGCTTCGGGGTGGCCGAAGATCGCGCAGACCCCGCACTCCTCCCGGAAGCCGTCGTGCGGGTCGACCTTGGCGGACGGTGGGGACGGCAGATCTCGGAGCGGCTTCATTGCACGTCCAAGGAAGACTCGAACGAACTGTCCCACATGGCATGCAGACGTTCCACGGAGGCCTGGAAGCCAAGTCCGCCGTCCACCCGAATGGCCAGATGGCGCCCTCCGGTGTGCCCTATCCGTGGCGCCGCTATGCCGGAGGCGCGGGCTACAGCCTCCACTTCGCCGGCTCGCTCCCGCGGGACCGACAGCAGTACGCGCGAAGGTGCCTCATGAAAAAGGGCTACCACGCCCGGCACTTCAGTTTCCAGCGTGATCTCGGCACCCACTAGCGGATCTCCGAAGCAGCACTCGGCGAGCGCGACGGCCAAGCCACCGGTGCCGACGTCGTGCGACGAGCGGGCCAAGCCCCGGCGGACGATCTCGCGGACTGCCTCGTGTACGGCGGACTCGTAGGCTAGGTCCACTACCGGAGGTAGGCCCCAACTCTGGCCAAGGATGGAAACGGCGAACTGAGATGACCCGAACCTGCACTCCAAGTCGTCCCGCGCGCCTGGCAGCAATCCGCCCAGCAGGAAAACGCAGTCGCCTGCCCTGTTGAAGCACGGCCCTGGCGGACGGCGCGTGTGATCCAAGATCCCGACAATACCCACCACCGGCGACGGGTCGACACCCTCGCCGAGGGTCTCGTTGTAGAGGCTCACGTTGCCACCGGTAACAGGTGCGCCGAAGTGTCGGCAAGCCGCCGCCATGCCCTCTACCGACTCTACCAACTGGGCCATGATTTCGGGCCTCTCCGGGTTCCCGAAGTTGAGATTGTTGGTGGTAGCGATGGGCTTGGCCCCGACAGTGCTGAGATTGCGGCAACACTCGGCCACGATCAGCTGCGCCCCGAGTCGCGGATCCAGTCCGCAGTAGCGGGAATTGCCGTCCAGGGACATCGCAAGCGATACGCCTGCCTCCTTGATGCGGACCACGGCGGCATCGCTTCCCGGGCCCGCGGTGGTGTTGGTCCGCACCTGGTGGTCGTACTGTTCCCAGATCCAGCGCTTCGAGCTCAGGTCAGGCGAACATAGCAGGCGCTGCAGGTCTGCCTTGATCTGGCGACCGGTCCGCTCCGGCAGACTGGGCCCGGCCAAGGGGGCTGTCCTGCGGGGAGTGCTGCACGGCCGGTCGTAGAGCGGCGCGTCTTCGCTAAGGAAAACGGTGTCAAGCTCGGCCACCACATCCCCTTGGTGTCGGACGCGCAGCATCCGGTCGGATGTGACCGACCCGATCTCGACGGCATCCAAGCCCCACTTCCGGAAGACCTCTAGGACCTCATGCTCTCGCCCGCGCTCGGCAACGAGAAGCATGCGCTCCTGAGACTCGGACAGCATGATCTCGTAGGGCGTCATCCCCTCTTCGCGCTGCGGGACGAGGTCCAAGTCGATCTCGATCCCTACGCCGCCCCGTCCTCCCATCTCCGCTGTCGAGCAGGTCAGTCCGGCCGCGCCCATGTCCTGGATGCCCAGAATTGCCCCAGTCCGCATGGCCTCGAGGCAAGCCTCCAGCAGCAGCTTCTCCAAGAAAGGGTCCCCGACCTGGACGTTCGGCCGCTTTGCCTCGGAGTCCTCGCTGAACTCCTCAGACGCCATCGAGGCTCCCTTGATCCCGTCTTTGCCGGTCTTCGCGCCGACGTAGATTACAGGGTTGCCGACCCCCTTGGCCAACCCCAGAAAGATCGCGTCCTTTCGAAAGACGCCCAACGCGAACACGTTGACCAGCGGGTTCGCGCTGAAGCAGGGCGCGAAGACGCACTCGCCACCAATCGTCGGCACGCCGATGCAATTGCCGTAATGGGCAATCCCCTCGACCACTCCCTGGATGATGCGCCGGTTGCGCGGGCCATGCAGCGGATCGTCCGGGGGCCCGAAGCGCAGGGCGTCGAGAACGGCGATCGGTCGCGCGCCCATGGTGAAGATGTCCCTGAGGATTCCGCCAACCCCCGTAGCCGCGCCTTGGAACGGTTCGATGTAGCTGGGATGGTTGTGGGACTCGATCTTGAAGGCGGCAGCCCACCCGCCCCCGATGTCCACGATTCCCGCATTCTCTCCCGGGCCCACCAAGATGCGCTCGCCGGTGGTGGGAAGCTTCTTGAGGTGGAGGCGGGAACTCTTGTAGGAGCAGTGCTCGCTCCACATGACGCTGACGATGCCGAGTTCGGTGATGGTCGGCGTGCGTCCAAGGCCTTCCGTGAGCCGCCCGTACTCCTCCGAAGTCATGCCGTGCTCGATTGCGACGGCTTCGCTGACTTCAGGCAGCATCGGGGACGACTTGCGACTTTGCAAAAGCGGCGGCCATCGATCTGAACACGGCTATCCCGTCGGTAGAGCCCACCGCTTCGTCGCAGGCACGCTCCGGGTGCGGCATCATCCCGAGGACATTGCGTCCCTCGCTGAGCACCCCGGCGATCCCTCTTGCCGATCCGTTCGGGTTGGCTCCCGAGTATCGGAATGCGATCCGGTCCTCCTTCTCAAGCCGATCCAACACAGACTCATTCGCGAAGTAGCAGCCTTCGCCGTGCGCGATGGGAATGCGCAGGGGACGCTCGGACGGGCAATGCGACGTGAACGCGGAGGCCCGCGTTCCGGGCACGATCTCGACGGTGCGGCAGATGAAGCGCAGATCTCGGTTCCGGAGCAACGCGCCGTCGAGCAGCCCTGCCTCGCACAGGATTTGGAATCCGTTGCACACGCCGATCACCAGCCCGCCGTTTGACGCGAATCGGCGAAGCGGGCGGATGACTGGGGAAAAGCGCGCAAGCGCACCGCAACGCAGGTAATCGCCGTAGGAGAAGCCACCTGGCAGGAAGACCGCGTCGGCACCCCCCAATTCCTCGGACTCGTGCCAGATCTCGATCGCCTCGTGCCCCAAATTGCAGCTCAGCGCGTACAGGGCGTCGTGGTCGCAGTTCGAACCGGGAAAGATGACGACGCCGAACTTCATCGACGGTAGACGAGGGGCGTCTCGCCGGAGGGGTCATTGTATCACCGGGAGGGGCGTGTCCAGTCGGCGCGCTCGCGCCTGCGGTAACCGGTCACGCCCGCGCGACTAGGTGGACCGCGCACTAGGCCCGCTGGTGGCTGCCGCAACGGAGAAGGAAATCAGTGTGGTAGGGGATTCTGCTCAACGAACGAACTCTTACCCTCGTCGCCAGTGGGTGAACGGGCGGGAGCGGCTACGGTCTGCAAGCTCGAAAGAGACTGGCGAGCCGCACGTTGAGATGTTGCGGCCCGGGCGGTCCATGACCGATTTGAAAGTGCCCACCGTCGCCGTAGGCCAGCTCTGCGAGCGAAGATGGCCGCGGTCGATCCTAGAATCGGCAATTCTGATGAGAGCCCTGCATCTTCTTCAACATCGACGGCGAACCTAACGGGAATCTGGTTGAAACGGTCCGCAATGCGAATCGGCGGATCCTAGACTCGGTTCGCGAACCGGTCGATGAAACGCCAATCTCGGAACTCCATCGTCCTTTTCAATGCAGTTAAGGCCGCATACCGCCGGGTCACGAGCCAACGATTTGAGTCCCTGAACAAGCTTGCGGCCGAATAGGCGAATTCCTCAACCGTAAGCGTTCCGGCGAGACGTAAGGAAGAGGGGTAGGCTGACCCCAGACAGGCCCGCACTGGCCTTCTGTTCGCAAACCTTACCTCGGGCGCTTCCCTGCAATCCCGCGGCTCCCCGGCTCGAGAATCTGTTCTTGCCCGTGCTAGCCTGCCGCCGTGGCGGTCGAGCCGACACGGCGGTACCGCGTACCCGCGCCTCTGGAGTACCCCGATTCGGACGGTCGATTCTTGCCCGAGAACCCCTTGCAGGCCAACGCCATCGTGGAGTTGCGCAACAACCTTAAGCAGCATTTCCGGCACCGGCGGGACGTGGTGGTGGAAGGCGACATGTTCCTTTACTGCGCGGATGGGCAGGCCGACGAGCGGCGGGTGCGGGAAAAGCGTGCGGGCAAGTTCGTGGCCCTGGACGTGATCGTCGTGCTGGACCACGACTTGGGGGATCGTGGGACCTACAAGCTGTGGGAGGAGGGCAAGCCGCCGGACTACGCGATGGAGGTGATCTCGGCGTCAAGCGAGGTGCGCAACCGGGAGACGAAGAGGTCTCTTTACGAGAGAATCGGGGTCCGGGAGTACTTCCTGTACCAGCCGGACGCGAGGCAACCGGGGCCGCGGCTGGTGGGCTACGAGCTCGGGGAGTCGGGCTACCGGCGGCTGCGGCCGGCGGTCGGATTGCCCGGGGCCGTGCGGAGCGCCGTGCTGGGGGTGTCGTTGCGGCCCGAAGGGGCGTTTCTGCGGGAGCGGGACGCACGGAGCGGGACGGACTCCATCCGGGCTGGGGAAGTGATTGATGCGAAGGAGGAGGCGGCCCGACGAGCGGTCGAGCACAAGGCTGAGGGGGAAGCGGCGGCGCGTAAGGCTACTGAGGCGCGACTGGCCGCAATTGAGGCAATGCTGGGCCGTGCCGGCCTGCAACGGACGGACGACAGCTGAAGCGATTCCGGCCAACCCTGCGCGACATTACACGCGAGGAGTCGGTGTCCCTCACCACACCTCCATCGAACGGTGACCCTCAGTTTGGCTCGTACAGAGCGCAGTCCTCTGTCAGGCGCGACTCGGCAGCGATGACGTCTGGGCCGGGTACGCCTTCAATGCGGCGAGCGCGCTCCTGCCGGACTGGACGTTGGTTGCAACGCCGTTGCGGAATGACGACCAAGTGACACAGAAGTCCTGCCCCGAGCCAGGGCAACGGAATTCCACCACGCACACTCATGGCTGGGGCAGGAGGCGTAACTGATGGCTCTCAAGCTCGAATACCCAACCTTCAAGCCGAAGGCGGCCGCTGGCGGTACGGGCCGCGACCCAAGGATGCGTCCTCAGGTTGGCGAGCTGCTGCAAGACGTTCAGCTCGACGATCCGGTTCCAGCGCTCGACCGGTCCGACATGGGGATGTAACTCGTCAAGCGCCAATCTCGCAGGTTCGACAAACTTGATCCAGTTTGCGACGTTCGGAACTGCTTCGAGGCCCGTCGGATCCAATGCAGCCTTCATCGCGCCGCACCGCGTATGGCCGCAGACGACAACAGTGGGCACTTCAAGCACGGCCACGGCGTACTCAACAGTGGCGCTCACTCCCTCTAGGCGAGCGTCAAACGGAGGTACGATATTCCCCGCATTGCGGATGACAAACAGTTCGCCGATCCCGGTGTCGGTGATCTGGGATGGGATCAGGCGCGAGTCCGAGCAGGTGATGAACAACCGGTCAGGAGCCTGGCCTTGGGACATTTCGGCGAACTTGAGAGGACGGGACCGAGATACAAGTGTGGAATCGGCGGCGACGCTTCGCGCGGAAGGGCGTTCCTCGGTCACCTGAGCGGCTACCGGCATAGTGGCGCAAGCGGCAATGGCTGCGAGGGCCAAGAAACGAGTCCCATCGAGCACGCTCCGGGCCGAACCTCTGTAGTCGGTCACTCCTTCACCTCCGGTCCGCGGCGACAATCTGGGGAAAATGCGCCATCAGTACACCCCCATGATGACGGATCGTGCATCGGCTGACCTTCTCGACCGAAGCACCTGCTCGACGATCGTGTTCTCCAAGCGACATAGGATTTCTCTCAATCCGCATTGGTCGCATTGGACAGGGACATCAATGATCCGAGAAGTCTAGCATGTGCGGGCGGCTGGATCTGGCCCCTCGTCTGCTTTGCCAACTCAGGCCTAGCGACATTGACTTCACCTTGCGGTCGAGGTTGAGCAAAGCCCACCAGCGGGGCGCTGAAATGGCCTGCTCCAGCTTCGGCCGGCGGAAATGCGAATCGGGCTGCAACGATTGAGGCTGGACGGGTCGGGACTGCTGGCGTCGTGCCAAGTACGAACTGCGGAGAGGCGTGCATGGGGAGTCGACGTGGGAAGCGGGATCCGGCGGCGAACCGGAGGCCGCGCTAAAGCCGCGGTGCGGAAGGGCCGCCTGACGGCCGCCTGTGCACCGGAGAGCATCCGAGAACTCGCGCACGACGAAGCGCCTTCGCTCGATGACAGTGAGCAGTGGGACAGCCTGCGCCCCTTCAAGCATGTGGTCGGTGTCAAGGCGGACGCTGCGGAATGCGGTTTGAGTCGGCTGGCGGGGGCCGACGGCCCGGCACAGCTTGCGCCCACGAATCGTCGCCCATACGTTCAAGGTCGCCACTGCACTCGGGGCGACCCTCTTGACCACTCCTCAAGAACCTCGATAGGACATGCCCGACACCTAGATCGTCCTAGACATCACTGTCACTTCCCGGCACTAGTGGACGGTATGATGTGTCTGCCTCTGGGGTCGTCTGTATCTGAATAGCTTTCACGACCTCTACAAGCCAAGGGTTGAGAGACGCTGACCCGTGCCCTGCCCCACGACCGAGCGAGGGATTCGACTGTACATGGGCATCCAGTCTCTGCGGCTAGCTGGGCTGGCGGCATTGCTGGCGCCCTCGGGCATTCCAGACGACAGAACGACCGTCGATTTCTCTCTAGACATCCGGCCGATCCTCTCTGAGCGGTGCTTCAGCTGCCATGGCCCCGATGAGCAGGCCCGGGCGATCGGCTTGCGGCTCGATGAGTACGCAGGAGCCGTTCAAGAGCGCCGAGGAAAGAGAGCAATTGAACCAGGGGCCCCGCAGGCGAGCGAACTGATCGCGCGCGTAAAGTCGGAGGATCCGGTGCGCAGGATGCCGCTCGGAGGGGAGCCTCTGGATGACGGGCAGATCAAGCTCTTGGAACAATGGATCGCCGCGGGAGCGAACTACGAGCGCCACTGGGCCTACGAGAAGCCCGAGCGTCCGCAACTGCCTGCCGTCTCCAACCCGGAATGGGTGCGCAATCCAATCGACCTCTTCGTCCTGAACAAGCTCGACGCAGCGGGACTGAAGCCTTCCGTCGAAGCCGGGCCCGCTGTGCTGATGCGGCGGCTTTACCTTGACCTGACCGGAATTCCGCCGACGCCCGAGCAGATCGAAGACTTTCTCGCTAGGCCAACGGACAGAGCTTACCGGGAAAAGGCGGAAGAGCTGCTCGCGTCGCCTCAATACGGCGAGCACTGGGCACGGCACTGGCTCGACCTCGCCCGCTATGCCGACTCCAATGGGTATCAGCATGACGATCTCCGCGAGATCTGGCCATACCGGGACTGGGTCATCCGAGCATTCAACGACGACATGCCGTTTGACCAGTTCACGGTCGAGCAGCTGGCGGGGGACCTTCTCGAAGCACCTTCCTTGCAACAACTGATCGCGACCGGCTTTAACCGCAACACGCCAATGAACGGATCAGGGGGATCGAAGATCGACGAGGTCCGCAACGCCATGCTCGTCGACCGGGTCAATACCACCGCGACGGTGTGGCTCGGGGCGACGCTCGGCTGTGCGCAGTGCCACACGCACAAGTACGACCCTTTCACGATCCAGGAATACTACCGCTTCTACGCGTACTTCGACCGGGGAGTGGACGAGACCGTCTTGCGCGGCGGGGGCAACACGCGGAAGTCTTACGTGGGCGCCCAGATCGAGCTGCCCGTTTCCGTGCGTCGTCGGGCGCGATATTCCGCCGTCACAGCCCAGCACGAATACCTCAAGATGGTGATCAACCAGGCGGAGTTCGAAGCGATCGCAGACCTGCCGGAATGGACGGATCGACAGTCGACCAGTCGCGACCTGCGCCCGAACGTCAAGAGCGCCTTGGCCAAGCCGGTTGACGAGCGCACGGAGTCGGACCACAACGCGATCCGGGACGCCTTCCTCAACAAGCGGCCTGAAGTTGTCGAACTTCGAAAGGACCTACGGGACCTTGCCGCACAGGCGAAAGCCTTGGCGCCGCCGACAACGCTGATCATGGCCGACAAGCCGGGTCCGGTCCAGACCCACCTACTAGAGCGCGGCCAGATCGGGACGCATGGGAACGTGGTCAAGCCCGGAACGCCAGCGGCGCTGCACGCCTTGGACCCAGACCTGCCTCGCAACCGCCTCGGATTGGCCAAGTGGATCACCTCTGCCGAGAATCCGCTGACGGCTCGGGTGACCGTCAATCGCCTCTGGGCGGAGGTGTTTGGCCGCGGGATCGTCGCTTCTGCCGAGGACTTCGGTCGGCGGGGCGAGGCCCCCACTCACCCGGAGCTCCTCGACTGGCTTGCGGTGGAGTTCGTCGACGGAGGCTGGTCTGTCAAGAAGATTGTCCGGCTGATCGTGACCTCCGCGACCTATCGACAGAGTTCGCGACGATCAGCCGAGCTGCTGGAAACAGATCCGAGAAACGCACTCTTGGCGTCAGGCCCGCGATTCCGCCTACCGGCCGAGACGATTCGCGATTCCCTGCTCGCGGCGAGCGACCTGCTGTCGCCCAAGATGGGCGGTCCGCCGGTCCATCCTGCACAGCCGAGCGGGCTGTGGCGAGAGATCAGCGGCGTAGCCGAACCGAACTACCCAACTTCGAAGGGGGAGGACCGCAGGCGTCGGGGCATCTACACGATCCTGCGCCGGGGGGCTCCCTACCCCAGCTTCACCACTTTCGACGCTTCCCGGCGACAAGCTTGCGTCGCAATTCGAGACCGGACGAACTCGCCGCTCCAGGCCTTGACCTTGCTGAATGACCCGGCCTACGTCGAGGCAGCCACCGCATTGGCGGAGCTTGTGACGGGGCTAGAGGTGCCGTCTGACAAGAGTCGGCTCGCTTATGCCTTCCGGCGAGCGGTGACCCGTGCGCCCAGCATGGCCGAGCTTGAGGAGCTCACTCGCCTGCTCAATGGGTTCCGCGAAGTCTCAGAGAACGAATCCGATGCCTGGGTCTCGCTTGCACGAATACTGCTGAACCTCGACGAGGCCATCACGAAGAGCTGAGGTCAATGCAGCTTCAACGCAGAGCGTTCCTGCGGACCGGCGCCGCCGGCCTCGGATCGATCGCCCTGCAATCGCTTCTAGCGGCGGACGACGGCACACCCGGTGCGCCACACTTCTCCGCCAAGGCCAAGCACATCATCTTCTTGCACATGCTCGGCGGGCCTTCACAGGTAGACTTGCTCGACCCGAAGCCAATGCTCGCGGAATTCGAGGGCAAGCCTCTGCCGGACAGCATCTTGAAGGGCAAGCAATTCGCGTTTGTGCCCAAGGGCGCGGGGGCACTGGCGTCACCGTACGAGTTCAATCAGCACGGCGAGTCCGGCACCTGGTTCTCCGAACTCATTCCTCACTTGGCGGATCAGGCGGACGATCTGACCGTGGTCCGCTCGATGCAGACCGACGAATTCAACCACGGTGCCGGCGAGCTCTTTCTCCACACCGGATTCGGCCGCCTAGGAAGGCCCACGTTCGGCTCGTGGGTCTCATACGGCCTAGGCTCACTCGGCGATAGTCTGCCGACCTTTGTCGTGCTTGCGACCGGCGCCAACACTGCCGGCAACAGCGCGTGGGGAAGTGGCTTCCTGCCCAGCATCCATCAAGGCGTCAAGTTCCGCTCCGGAGCGGAGCCGGTCCACTACCTCGCCAACCCTGAGGGAATCAGTCGAGACCGTCAAGCGAGGGTGGTCGACGGGGTGTCCGCTCTCAACCGGCTGGCTTACGAGCGCTATCAGGACCCTGAGATCGCCACGCGCATTGCGCAGTACGAGATGGCGTTCCGGCTGCAGGCGTCGGGCCCTGAGCTGATGCAGCTCGAGAATGAGCCGCAGCACGTCCTCGAGGCCTATGGCGCGAAGCCCGGCGGAGCAAGCTACGCCAACATGTGTCTGCTCGCACGGAGGATGGTCGAGCGTGGCGTGCGATTCGTGCAGATCATGATGGCCGGGTGGGACCACCACAGCGCAATCTACGGGCCAAACGGACTGCCGCGCTCGTGCCGCATCATGGACCGACCGACCGCCGCCCTGATCGACGACCTGAAGCAACGCGGGTTACTTGACGACACGCTCGTGATCTGGACCGGGGAGTTCGGCCGCACTCCGATGGCCCAAGCCATCTCCCCGCAAGGCTTCACGCAAGACCCCGGGCGCGACCACCACAAGGACGGCTTCTCGCTGATCCTAGCCGGGGGCGGCACGCGGCCTGGGCTGACTCATGGAGCGACTGACGACTTTGGGTTCGAGCCGGCTGAAGACCCGGTGCACGTGCACGACCTCCACGCGACCGCTCTCCATCTGCTCGGCATCGACCACACGAAGCTGACGTTCAAGCACCAAGGACGGGACTTCCGCCTGACGGACGTGCATGGACGCGTCATTGACCAGCTGCTGGCGTAGGACCGCATTCCATTTCTTATGCGGAACGGCGCATAAGAAGTGGAATGCGCCCTTGGCCGTTATGCGCCCTTGCCCGCAGTTTCCTCGGGAAAACCAGCAGTTCCGCCAGATTCAAGGGCGCATAACGTTAT
>JAPPMC010000271.1 GCA_028819235.1 Bryobacterales bacterium | reverse complement strand
TCACCTCCTTTGGTTGGAACCAATGGACGATGTCCGTCATAGCGGGGCAACTCCATCATGGTGGGGTCGGAGTCGCTCTATTCCGACGGCCCAAGGCGCCGCGTGACCAATGGCAGTCCGTTCGCGGTGGGAAAGTACGAAGTGACGTTCGCCGAATGGGATGCTTGTGTGGAAGGGGGCGGTTGCGGGGGCTATCGGCCACCGGACTACGGCTGGGGACGCGGACGGCAACCCGTGATACACGTTTCCTGGACCGATGCGCAGGCGTATCTGGAGTGGTTGTCAAGCGAGGCCGGCCACGAGTACCGCTTGTTGACCGCGGCCGAGTGGGAGTACGTGGCGCGGGCCGGCGCGGAAGAAGCGCCACCCGACGGAAGGCGGTCATCGGAAGACGCCGTAGAGTGCCCGGGATACGCTGAAGCGGAACTAGGTGAGTTGCACGTTGACTGTGGCGGACATCCGGCAACCGTGGGATCACTCGGGCCAAACAACTATGGCCTCCATGACATGGGCGGCAACGTTTGGGAGTGGATCGAGGATTGTAGCCACGTGCTGGATGGCTGGCTGCCAGCGGACGTTTTTTCGACGCCTGTGGATTGTGACATCCGCCAGACACGCGGCGGCTCTTGGGATTTGGCTGGTCGGTTCATTGGTGAGTATGAAGGCAGCGGGCTCAGTGCAACCAAGCGGGACGCGATTGTCGGACTTCGTGTGGCGCGAAGGTTGACCGACGGCGACGGAGTGACCACTACCTTGCTCGAGGAGGGCTACCACGAGTTGTTCCACTGGGCTGTCGGAAGAGGTGAAGTGAGAATCGTGGAAGACCTGCTCGGCAAAGGCGTGGATCCTGACGCAGTAGTCCGGGACGGGGGCGCTACACCTTTGTTCTCCGCCGTGTATTCGCGGAGTCTCGATGCGATGCGAGTCCTTCTGGAAGCAGGAGCGGATCCCAACATCGTGTATGAGGGTGAGACCCCGCTGCTCAGCACACTGGGCCGGGGTGGATCCGCAGGTCTGCACCAAGTCGTTATCGCGCTGGTGAATGGTGGGGCCGACGTGACCGCCAGGAGAAGCGATGGTCGTACGGCCCTACACCTGGCGGTGGAGCAACGGCATAGCGAGTCGATCCTCTCGATCTTGCTTGATGCGGGTGCGAATTCGGATCTTTCGGCTCTGCAACTCGCTTCCCTCCTGAACGATTCGCTAACGGTCGCTTCACTATTGGCCCAAGGAATGGACCCTGACGAACCCGACCACATCGGCTGGACTGCACTGCACTTCGCGATGTTCGAGCACACACCGATCACGATCACCATGCTGATTGATGTCGGCGCAGACCCCAACGCCTTGGACGCAGATGGCCGTCCGCCTCTGATACGGTTCTACGACGTGTCGCGCTCGTTCCACGATCCATTTTGGCCACCCTGGCAAGATGGCGAGGACGAAATAGCTGTAGTGGATGCACTTCTCAGAGGGGGTGCCGACCCCAACCTGGGCACCACATTCCGCGGATGGAGTGCCCTTCACGAGGCGGTCGCTCGTGCCCGTCATCCGGTGATCATACACCTGTTGCTGGAAGCGGGCGCCGACCCGTACGCGAAAAACAGCCGTGGTGAACTGCCGATTGACTTGGCGCCCGTTTGGCTCCCTGGAACCAACGAGTACAAGCGACTGCAGCCACCCGGAGGCGAGCGCCGATGAAGGTCATGATACGAAAACCGCTCTCGGTCCTGGCGGCTCTGAGCCTTAGCGCGCTGGGAGGATGCACGTCTCCCGCGCCACGGGCTCCGAGTTGCGAGAGATGGAACACGGCGCAGTTCTTCCGGGCGGCGTCGGTCGAGCACGTTGTCGAGTGCTTGGATGCTGGAGCCGATCCGATGGCTAGGGCGAACCTCTCTCAGAGAACTCCCCTCCACATCGCGGCGTCAAGTAGCAGGGATCCAGAGGTGATCAATGTACTGTTGGCGGTCGGTGCCGACGTGCATGCGCGGGCCGAGCACGGCGAAACCCCGTTGGAAGCTGCACTCGGCTGGGGCAACGGTGAACCAGCGGTCGTCAAGGCGCTGCTGATGGCCGGTGCAGACCCGAACACGAGCAGATACGAAGGAACGTCGCCTATGCACCGAGCTGCCTACGCCGCGAAGGATGCAGACATCATCGAGGCGCTGGTTGAGGCGGGCGCCGACCTCGACGCGCGTATGCAGCCCAGCTGGTTCCAGCCGGGCGGCCGGACTCCATTGCACATCGCGGTTTCCGGTGTTGCGGCTCCGATAGCCATCGAATTCCTCCTGGCGGCGGGAGCCGAAGTGAATGCGCGGGATGACAACGACGGCACACCCCTGCACTCAGTGGGACAGCACGACGCCAAGGCAGAAGTGGCCGAGATGTTGCTGTTAGCCGGGGCCGAGGTGAATGTTCGGGCGTTTGACGGGGGCACGCCCCTTCATAGGGCTGTCGGCGACCTGGCGTTGGTCGAGCTGCTGCTCGAGGCCGGAGCAAACGTGAACGCGCGAGGATACTATGGTACGCCCCTGCACTTGGCAGCCGCGGGTGGCTCGAATCTCGACGTCATCGAAGCATTGCTGGCGGCCGGAGCTGAAGTCGATGCCCGCGACAGGGCGGGAAACACCCCCCTTATGGATGCATGGGGCACAGACGATCCAGAGCTAGTGAGTGCTTTGCTGGGGGCCGGGGCCGAACCGATGGCGCGGAATGACTACGGCGCGACGCCCTTGCATCATCTTGCGCACACCGATAACCCGGAGGTGATTGAGGCCCTGATCGAGGCTGGTGCCGAGGTCAATGCGCGAGACAACAACGGCGAGACACCCCTCCACGAGGCGGGAAGCACACCAAACCCGGCAGTGGTGGAAACACTGTTGGCCGCTGGCGCCGAGGTGGATGCGCGGAACAACCAAGACGAAACGCCGCTACATACGGCGGTGTTCGCTGCAACCCTTGGAGCAGAGAGCACAGTCGTCGAGGTGCTGCTGAGGGCGGGAGCGAACACTGGCGCGCGGGATACCAAAGGGGACACCCCATTGCATTGGGCCGTCGGGAACACGCCGAATCAGGAGGTGGTCGAGGCGTTGCTCGATGCCGGTGCGGATCGGCTGGCGCGCAATGCGGCCGACGAAACGCCGTGGCACCTCCTTCAACGAAACGCGCGTGCGCGAGATACTGAAGCGTACCGTCGTGTGAACCAAGCGCTGAATCCGGGGCCGTGATTTTGACGTGATGGATCCGGCCTACACCTCGGGCACGGGAACGCCGGTTCCGGGAGGACTGACGCGCTGGGAAGTGTTCTACTGGTCCGCAGCCTTTGCTCCGAGAACAACGTGGTGGACTTCGACCTGGTCGAACTCAACCCGCTGGTCGACCCAGGCTACACCACGGTGCTGAATGGGAAGCAGGTGGTGGATGAGTGTACGACCGGGATCGCGCTGAGGAAGCTGGGGCTGGGGAATCGGGACTATCTGAGTCCGCTGACGCGGAGGGAAGCGCGGCGATAGCGGGGGTGCCCCCGGGGCCCCGGACCACGTCTTTCGGATTCCGCCCTTTCACTTCACTTCACACCCTCGTCGGCTGTAGCGAGGACGTAAAGGACCTTTCGGCTTGCCAGGTCTATGGCGATGTGAAATGGTTACACATACTGAACTGAGACACCTTGGAGGACGACAGAATGGGCCGTCGAGTCAACATCATGATGGACGACGACGCCTGGCGTACGCTCCAGAAGCTGCCGCGTGGCGCTCGAAGCCGTGCCGTGAACGCGGCGATCCGAGAGTGGTCGGGTGCTTCCCTGAGGCAGGACGCCCCCGCCCGGATGGATGCCCTTCGGGCGCGGTTGCCCGCAGTCGAGACTGAACGGATCGTCCGATGGATACGGGAGGACCGGGAGCAACGGCTACCGTGATCGTAACGCCCGATGCGTCGGTTCTTCTCAAGTGGGTTCTGCCAGGCGGCGACGAGCAGGACACCGATGCGGCGCTCGCATTGCGTGACCGGTACACCGGGCGGTAGCCGGGACGCTCGATCTGGTCGTTCCTCAGCTCTGGATCTACGAGGTGGGCAATACGCTGGCGAGTCGACTTTGCGACGCTGGCGCATCCAGTAATCCACGAGAAACCGTGGGCGGCAGGTGCGCGTCGACTACTCCCCGGACCACCTCCGGGGCGGTTTCTTCGGCTTCCCGGGATCCGGCGGAACCACCAGCTCCAGCTCCGTGTGTTGCGCGATCACCGCGAAGTCACGGTTCCGCGCCAGCAGCGGGCGTCGATTCTCGAGTGCGACAGCGGCCACCAGGCAGTCGACCGTCGATCGGATCGTGAATCCGGCGCGGCGGCAGACGCGGTATATGCGAGCGGCGCCCTGGTAGTCCCTCAGCGAGTCCGGGATGAGGATCTCGAAGCGGGTGAGGAGCTGGAGGAGACTGGCGGCGTTGGCTTCGCTGTTGGCGCCGCATAGAAGCTCCGTAACGACCGCCGCCGGGGTGGCTATCGACTGCCCGTCCCGGACCGCCGCGTCGAGAAGGAGGTCGAATGCGCTTTCGGTTCGCCGGACGTACTCCACCCAGGCGGAAGTGTCGACGATCACCGCTACTCGGCCGGGTCGATCCGGTCAGCCGGGTCCATCATTTCGATCGGGTCATTGTCGCGCATCTCGTCGAGATCTCCACCCCAACCGACACCCCGCATCGCCAGCGCTTCCTCCTTGGTCATCGGGATGATCGCCTGCCTGCAGACCGCCTCCTCCACGGCCGCCTTCCAGCTGCGGAGCTTGTGGCGCTGGCGCACGGCCTCGACATCGTGCTCCGTGACCCGCGCCTCGATCGTGACGTAGCGCAGGGTGCCAGGCCTGAAGACGGAGTAGTCGGGGCGCGCTTCGTGTACGGCGGTGGCGCCGCCGCGACGGTCATGGTTTGCGGCGTCGCGCAGGGTGCGGCGGACCCATGCGGACAGGGTGAGGTTGTTGCGGCGGGCGGCGTCGCGGATCTCGTCGAGGTCGGCGTCGGACATGACTACCTGGAGTCGTTTACTCATGAGTTGAGTATGATATACTCATTGCGCGCCGTCAACTGTCGAGCTCCTGGTCGCGGCCGGGGACGCCGACCGGATCGTGTGGATCGAGTCGGCGCAGGCGGAACGAGGCGACACGCGCGGGGGACGCGTGGCCAGAGGGAACGTCGCGGTGCGCTTTGCGGGCGGGTACGACTTCTCGATCGGCGTCTCCGCAGCGGGCGGCACCGCCGCCCCGGCCGGATTCACCCTGGGCGACGGCATCGAGTATATCTCGCCATCCCCTGATGGCAGCATCGTCGGGGGGTGGAGGCGGCGGCGTCGGGGCAGTAGGGTCGGCCCCGGGATGGCGGGATGTTGGTCGGATGGGGGAGTTGCGGGGTTTCGGGCCAGCGATCGGAGGACGCGGAGACAGCGGCAGCTCGGATGGTTGGGTGACGTAGGTTGTGGTCAACATGTAGACAATGTCATGCGTATAGCGGTGATTGCATAAATATGAGCCTCATTGCTGTACTGCGGCTGCCAGTAGTCGGTAGTCGGCGACGGCTGCGGAACAGACACAAGCGCTTGCGTTGCAACAGATTGGGGCTCCATGGTGGGCTCGTGTGAGCCCGAAGGTAGCCAGGAGCCGAAGCGTGAAGCCATACGAATCCTCCCGCGATCCACGGCGCTTGGCAGCAGCCGAAAAGGGGAAGTCCGCATGGCTGCGGTGGTTGAGAGGTTTGCGCTGCGGGGCTTGGACTCTGATGGTGGCCCTGCCCTGGTCCGTCCTGGTCCCGATGGGGCATGCGGCCGCCCAGGACTGCTCGATCGGCAGGGACGGTTGGGACGACATCCAACGGTTTCGGCGGTGTCTGGAGGAGTACGATCCAGACCGATGGAGTGACCCTTGGCTACTCCACAAAGCGTCCCGTCAGACCAGCAACCCGACAATCATCCGGTTGCTCCTGCAACAGGGGTGGGATCCGAACGCCCCAGACGATGACGGGGTGTCACCGCTTCATCACGGAGCACGCAACAGCAATCCGATGGTGGTGACTCACCTCGTCGACGCGGGCGCGAACCTGAGCGCGAGGGACAACGAGGGGTACACAGCCCTCCATTGGGCCGCCGCGCAGAGTGGTAACGGGCGGCTCGTCAAGGCGTTGCTGGACGGCGGTGCCGATCCGTTCGCCGAGAGTAACGATGGTCGCACGCCGCTGCACTCGGCGCTGAGGTACCGTGCCGAGCGGAGCGTGGTGTCGAGGATGCTCGACGCGGGTGCTGATGAGCATCTGACGCCGCTGCAGCTGTCCGCGCTCCAGGATGACGTGGCGGCGGTGGAGCAGCTTCTGGCGGAGGGTGCCGATCCGAACGAGACGGAGCTGTACGGTTGGGGGCCGCTGCATTTCGCGGTTCCGCTTGCCGGGCTGGAGGTGGTGTCGGCGTTGCTGGCGGCGGGAGCCGACCCGGAGGCACGGACGGTGAGCGGCGCAACGGCGCTTCACCTGGGAGCGTCTCAAGCAACGGTGTCGGTTGTCTCCGCTTTGCTGAGTGGCGGCGCGGATCCGAACGCGAGGGAAGGCGAAGCTGGCGAGTCGGCCCTGCACTACGCGGCCGAGCTCCAAGAGGAAGGCCTCCTGCCGGTGGTCACTTCCTTGCTCGATGCGGGTGCTGATCCGGGATCGTCGAACAACTACGGGAACACCCCGCTCCATCGGGCTCTGGTGAATCCGGCCGTCACGATTCCGGTTGTCCGCGCGCTGCTCGATGCAGGCGCTGATCCGATGGCACGGAACCAGTGGGAGAGTACGCCCCTGCACGTTGCCGCAGACGTGCTCGACGACATCGGCATCATCGAAACCCTGCTGGCCGCCGGGGCCGACGTGCGGGCGGAAAACGAGAACGGCAACCGCCCCGTGGACGTTGCTTGGGACATCCGCGGCAGTGCGGCTTGGTGGCGCCTCGTGGTGCCGGTGGGAACCCTGACACCTGGAAGGACATTCAACGGCAGCCTCAGCTCGTCAGACGCGGTCTGGGAGGGCGGCTCGCACTACGACATGTGGGCCGTGACCGCGCGAGCGGGGCAGCGTGTAATCATAGATATGGAATCGGACGACGTGGACGCCTACCTAAGGGTGCTGCGCAAGGATGGCACCATGGTCGCGTTCCCTGAGGACAATGACCATCATTGACCAGCCGGGGGCACTACCATGAACGGGAAGAACATCGTCCTCCTGTCCGACGGGACAGGCAACAGTGCCGCCAAGCGACACAAGACCAATGTCTGGCGCCTGTACCAGGCGCTCGATCTGAGTGACCCGACGAAACAGATTGCCTTCTACGACGACGGAGTCGGCACCCAGGAGTTTCTGCCATTCAAGCTCCTGAGTGGCGCGTTCGGCTGGGGTCTCCAGCGCAATGTCATGGAGCTCTACATGGCCCTTTGCCGGACCTACGAGGAGGGAGACAGGATCTACCTCTTCGGATTCAGCCGAGGAGCATTTACGGTCCGGATGCTCGCTGGGCTGATTGCCCGCCGCGGCGTTTGTAAGGCTTACAAGGACGAAGACGATCTGCGCAAAAGGGCGCGACAGCAGTTCATCGACTACCGTTCCCGGTACAAGAGGGGGCTCGTGCATCGGCTGTGGCGGATGCTCCGTGGCAGAGACGATACCCAGCAGCTCAGGGAGCGCAACGAGATCGACAAGATCGAGTTCATCGGTGCTTGGGACACCGTGGATGCCTACGGCTTCCCGGTTTACGAGCTGGTCTCGCTTTGGGATCACCTCATCTGGCCCTTGCGCTTCGTCGACCAGAAGCTCTCGGCGAAAGTCAAGCGTGCCTGCCATGCCCTTTCCATAGACGATGAGAGGGCGTCCTTTTGGCCGGTGCTTTGGGAAGAAGCCGGACCGGAGGCGTGCGGGCATGAGGGAGAGGGGAATCCAGAGCAGGGCGAAGACCGTGGAGAAGAGGGTCGGACACCCCACATCGAACAGGTCTGGTTCGCTGGAGTGCACAGCGATGTCGGAGGCGGCTACGCGAGAAGCGAACTTGCTCTGGTAAGCCTAGATTGGATGATCTCCAAGGTCGAAGCTCGCTCAATATACGACCCCGGACTGCGATTCGCTTCCGGTATTCGAGCGGACTATGCTCAGCGCGCGAACTGCCACGGTGCGCAACACGACTCGCGTTCCGGTCTCCGCGCCTACTACCGCTACAAGCCGCGGCACATTCGGCAGCTTTGTTGCGAGCAGGGGATTGCGCGGCCGCAGGTACACTGCAGTGTGCTGGAGCGCGTTCGGAGGGGTATCATCACATACGCCCCGACGGCACTGTCTGAGTCGTACGACCTAGTCGACGGCCTGGGTGAGAAGACGGACTTGGACGAGAAGTATGGCAGTGAAAGTGAAGAGATGAAGAAAGCCCTTGCCTACACCCGACGGCGTAGTGGGCTCTACGCAATCTTTGTGCTGGCAACCTTAACCTTCGCGTTCTTGCCTCTGTTTCTTCCCGGTTCGTCCGACGATGGGTGTACAGGGTGGTCCTGCCTTGCCGGGATTCCCTTCAGACTGGTTGCTTGCGTACTTCCGGATTGCGTTCAGCCGTGGATCACGGGATGGATTGTGGTAGTGGAGAATCCGTGGGGACTGTTGGGAATCGTTGTCATCGCCGTGCTGCTTTGGCAACTGAAGGCCAGGTGGTTTTCGGCCACCCGGAAGCATGCGACCGCGGCATGGGCCGCACTCGGAAAGAAGGGAGACTAGCAGGCCGTGGAAGAAGTGGTCTGCCGGGAAGCCGGTTGTAGGAGCGGCGA
>JAPPMC010000206.1 GCA_028819235.1 Bryobacterales bacterium | reverse complement strand
CTACCAGTGGGCCGCCGGGCCCGTCGTGGCAGGGGTTTTGGCGCGAGCACTAGTTAGGCGAGATGGAAATGCCGGAAGGGCTTGCGCGTCCGCCGATGGTGCACCCGCTGCAGGCTCTCCACCTTCGCGGTGGCGTCCTCCATACATTTCATCCAGTCGCGCCAGTCGGAGAGCCAGCGGCGAGCAGGTCCGACAACTCCTCTAGGGTGCATGATGTCGCGGGAATCCCAGAGCACCGTTCCGGGCCTCAGTGAAGACCCCGACTCCAAAGACCACCGACTACACCAATCGGTCCCTGCAAAGCATGCCGCCAATCTTCGGTCACAGCCCGACGTCTTCCGTCTTCCCCGAGCATGACGTTCATCGCCCTGGCCGACCGTCTCGGCCGAGACTCCCGCGCTGAGCGTCTTGATCAAGAGGAGCAGCGACGGCTCACGCGATCCGGCTGCCTCCAGGAATCACAGGCCAAGAATCTTGAGCAACCGTGCCAGCGATTTGTCGTGCCGGGCGGCTCGCTGCAAGTCGTCCAACCCGAACCGCCGGATCAGTTGATCAGCTGTCGGTGGCTTTCTGTACTGGGGCCACAGCTTCCGAAGACGTCCGCGTACCGTTGCTTTCCTAACTCTCTTCCCCTCGGAGCCCTCATGGAGTCTGATAAGCACACCTTCGAGGTTGGGATCCTGAAAGATGATGGTGAAGCCCAGTTGGATCGCTGTAGCTTCAGCGTCGCGCCCGGCCTCTCGGTCCTCCGCAACCCGGTCTCGATCGAGCAGAACGATCCTTTCCCTGTATAGGTGGCGGCCAGTGCGCTTCTTCAGTGAGCGACTGGCCTCGCGCACGACGGTCACGGTGTCCCCGCCGCTGCCCTTTGCACAATCCAAGTTGAGGTTTCTTTGATGGTCATCGCAGAGGTGTTGCAGGAACTTCACGAACGCCTGCTCACTCTTTCCCTCTACTCCGAAGAAGAGCGGCAGCCGAGGTGTGACCACGTGAGGGCGACGCATCGCCCCTCAACCGACTCGCGGGACGCCACCCAAAACGCCCACCCTGTACTTTGGATAGAGTCGGACATCGCGTCGGAGCCCCTTCACGTCTTGAGCACCGTGCAATCGAGTCGCGCCGTCTCGGGATTTTTCGACGATGAAGAGCTCTTCTTTCTCCAATTCGTCAAGGAGTCCTACATTGTGGGACGTCACGAAGAGTTGCGAATTCTGAGGATTCGTCTCACGGGAACTGAACCAATTCAGAATCTCGATCACGATGTCGACGTGAAGATCTCCGTCGATTTCATCGAATACTGCTGGAATTCCTTCAGCTAATCCTTTGTACAACAGCGGTAGAATCTTGACAAGACGCTTGGTTCCACTGGATTCAAAGTGAAGGATGATGGGAACATCGATTCCGTCATGACTGAAGGATAATGTCTTCTCATCCCCACTTCCAATTACATCGAATCCAGAAATCCCTAGATCGCTGCACTGAATTCGTTCACTAAACCAATCGGACAGTTTAGGCACGTTCTGGAACAGGTCGGCGACCCCGCGAATAGGTAGTCTAATATCCACGTAGTGCATTATGTTCGTTAATGCGCCTAGAGCACTCAGCCAATTCGCGAGACGCATCGCGACAGGCACATTCAGCTGAGCAAGGGTGGCGATCACTGACGCGTCGGAACGCACTGCCTTGAGACGCGGGTCCCTACTAGTGACACCGAATTCACCTGAAGAATAGATGTGGCCATTGGGCACTGACCGCTCAAACAGCCGCCGTGGCCGACCCTTCGGGAAATAGGAGAGGGCCTCGGAACGGAAACGCTCGCTTCTGTGCTCCCAAGGCTTCCGCTCCACGACCACTTCGTAGCGGAAGAGTTCCGGGGGCTTGTTAGGTGCCAGCCAATTCCCCTCGAACTCCAAGCAGAACTCTGTTGGCTCCCCCGCACAAGCATTCGAGAAGAATGGCGTGAGCATAGCGATGGGGGCGATATCAGGTTCGGACGGTACGGTTCGACCTGCGACTCGAGCCGCTGTGACCAACGCGTCGAGCAGAGCGGTCTTGCCCGATCCATTGGCTCCCATGAGTACGACCACGGTGGGGAGACGGAGCTTCGGATTAGCGATGCTCCGCCGAAATCTCGGCAGGTCGGGCGCAGTGTTCGGGATCCGGAGGTCGAGAACAACTTTCTCGCGTATCGAACGAAGGTTAGATACGGAGAATTTGTGTATCATTTCCAAACTATAACAGAAAATTGTCGAGATGTGGAGATCGATGCGGGGACCCCGCTGATCCGAACCTACGCGCCTAACTCATTGAGTTCGCCCGATCACAAGTCCGTCGCGTGGCGTAGGTCGAGCGTACGCCCGAGCGAGGCGCGTCTTCGGCTTGCGGAACGTCAAATCGCTAAAGTCAGCCGCTACGAACGGACGCGAGTGCCGTTGTGCCTCACGGGCCGGGCGCTAGTCGGAGTTCCGGTCGGTCCCGGTCCTTGAGAGCTTAAGTTGCGCCGGGAGGCGGTATCGCCTAGCTCAGGTCCGACCGGCTCGGCCGGAGCTTGGCAAAGTCCGCTCCGGAGATGACGTAGTACCAGTCGGCGAATCGGCTGGACAGCTCGTCCCCCAATTCCTTGCCCTTCTCGGCATCGCCTTCATACTTCTCTGCCCTGGCTTCGCTGTATTCCACGCTGATCATGAGGTAGCGCCGCTCCCCTTCACCCGCGGATTCCTCGGCGTCCGACGAAGGCTCGGAGCCGCCCCTAGCCACCTCTCCGAACCTGAGGGTGTACTGCAGGCCGTCCTTGGACTCCACGAGTAGTTCGCCCTCGTTGGAGAGGATTTGTCCGGTGTACGGATTCGGGAAGAAGCCCTTGCCCTGAAGCGACCGGAAGTTGGCCATTGTGGGCTGGATGCCGGACCGCGCCTTCAGGTCCGCGCTGAGACCGTCCGGCTTCGGCTGCACATCCACGATGCGCAAATCCGAGAGCGCCCTAGTCAGCTCTCCCATGCTGTCCGTATCCGGCTCGCGCCCCTGCATCTGCCACTTGCTGTCCTGCTTTGTCAGCAGGATCTGCTGACGGTTCTCAATTCGCCCGAGCCGCTCGTTGATCGTGTAGCGATTGATCTGGATTCGTCGCAAGTCAAATGGGGAAACCTTGAGCAGGTCCGTCTCGATCCAGTCCTGGAACTGCGCCGAGACGTCGGCGTCTGTCTTCACTTCATAGGTTCGATTCTGGCCCGGGACGCGCAGGAAACGGTACCCGCGCCGTTCCTCGACCTCGTTGCCCACGATGAAGTCCGCCAGCGCGTTCCCGTCACCGTCGAGAATCTTGACGCGCTTGCCCCTCCCGGCCAGCGAAGTGGCCGTCTGGTCAAGGGGATCGACCACTGCGTAACGGGTGTGGTCCTGGACGGAGTCGGAGACGATCCGGTCCTTGAGCAGTTCCATCAGGGCAGCCGACGTGGTGGCAAGCCGCTCTTCGGCGTCGGCGGGATAGCCGTAGTGGGACGGAATCACCCATTTGCCATCGGTGAATTCCACCTTCAGTGGCGTAGCAGTCGCGGTGGCCTCGTCATAGTCGATCACCTCGATCGCCCGCGGTGCCTGGGGATCGGTGAATTCCGCGAAGAACGGCTCGCCGACGTCGTCGAACACGTCCGGAGTGGACTTGCTTGGATCGATCACCACAGCCAGGGTCGCCACCACGACTGCGACCATCACGAAGTACAGGGTCTTCGTCGTCTCATTCATCGCTTGTCTGCCTCCACTAGACGGTGGCGGTCGACCCCGATGTGCTCTCGCTCCCGGCGTCGGACGGACACGAACAGGAACAGCGCGAAGGCTGGCACGGGCGACAGCGCGACCGCCAACACCTTGATCGTGTTCTGAATGGCGCGCACAGCCGCTTCCATGTCGGCCCGCGCAGCCTCGATGAGTCGCTCCTTCTCGTCCTCGATGTTGCTGCGCGCCACTGTCAGTCGGCGGTTCTCGATGCGCTCTTGGTTCGAGATCATGATGCGCTTCGTCTGGGCATCCAAGTCGGTCCGGTCGCGCAGGGCCTGCACCGCACTGTCCAGGCGCGCCTGGGCCGCGTTTAGCTTGTCTTCTGCCTCCTGCTCTGCAGCGCGCGTCTGCTCGAGCCGATCCTCCTCGTAGGACCGGGTGCGCGCCTCCACCGTCTCCAGCGTGCGGTGCTGTCGGCGACGCTTGCGTAGCGCGATGAACGAATCGTCGCCAGCCAGACGGTCGACCGCGTTCAGCACGAAGGTCACATTGTCGAAGTTGAGGTCGCCCATTCCCTGGCGCCGCAACTCGAAGAACTGTTCACCGAGCATGTCCGCGTCGGCGATCACGATTGCATGCACCCCCCCCTCTTCAGGCGACGAGACGCGCGCGGCCAAGATGTGGCTGTCCTCGTCCGGGTCGTGGGCCACGTTCGTGGAGAGTTGGGCGCCGAACACGGATTGCTGCACGAGGCGGAACCACGAAGTCGTGCCGGAATCGAGGCCGGTGCGCAATAGAGCGTTGAACTCCGTGTCGGTCTCCCCGTCCTCCGCGGGCTGCAGCATGCCAGAGTACAGCAGCACAGCCTCTTGCAGCCCGGAGGTGACGGCCTCGTCCGGGTTGAAAGCGCGCTCGTAGCCGCTGCCAGCGCCCAAGAAGATCACTTCCTGCGGCAGATTGCGGAATGTCGGGTGCGGATTGTAGTTGTCCCACGCGATGCGATCGGACTCCCATTTCACGCCAAGCACCTCCATCAGCGGCGTGCTGTCGGTGGGCACGCGCTGCGGCTGGCCCTGCTGGAACGGGCTCGGCGGTAGCTGGTGCGGAGATGCCGAAATGTCGAAGGCCGGCAGGGGATCCACGACCAGCAGAACGGGGTTGCCGGCTTTGGCCCACTCCACCAGCCGGTCCATCCCGTCCTGCTGGAGCGTGTTCGGAAGCACGACCAGCAGGACATCGAGATCCTCGGGATAGTCGGTCTCCGCTGGAACCTGGACCACGTCGTACTGCTTGCGCAACTCTGCCACAATCGACCAGCCCCTCGCCTGCTGGCGGGTCTGGAAATCGAACCCCCCGAATAGGTTGACGCCCGTGCGCAGCACGCCTACCCTCTTCCGCTCAGCGTTCGAAACGACGCGAACAGAGCGCATGAGCTCATACTCGACGGGCAGTCCCGGGTCCATGAACGGGATCACGAACTCTTCGGGACCGGAACTGAATACAACTCCGAGGTAGATCTCGTCCGGGCTGCCTTGGGTCTGATAGATCGGCGGCACAGGGCGCGTCCGGATGTCGAAGCGGTCACGCGCCTCGCGCGCTTCCGGCGTGAACTGCTCAGTCGGGATGATGTTCGCGTAAATGCGACTGCCCCCGCGAGAGTCGAATTCCCGCAATAGGGAAATGATGTTATTGCGGGCCTGCACGTAACGCCGAGGAACTTCGGGGCTGAGGTAGGCCTGGATGAACACCGGGCGGTCGGGGTCGAGGCCGTCGATGAGCTCTCGGGTGTCCGGGGAGAGCGAGTGCAGCCGCTCGGCCGTCGCATCCAGCCGCCCTCCGAGCCGGCCCACAAGAACCGTGGCGCCAGCGACCGCGACCAGCACTGCCACGCCGCGCACGGCATAGTGGCGGCCGAGCCGCGGAGCAGAACTTCCCGTGGCCCAGTGCCGTCGGCCCAGAACGGCGACGTTGAGGTACACCATAGCCGCCGCGAAACCGAGAAAGTAGAGGATTCCCGAGAGGGGTATCACGCCGTCGGCGAAGGCGCGAAACTGCTCGACGAACGAGAGGCTCTCCAGCAGTCGCCGCATCGGCCCGCCAAGGATGTTGCCGGCATGTTCGACGAAGACCGGCACGGCACAGAACAGCGTGCCCAGTATGTAGGCGACCGTCAGGTTGGCCGTCAGCTGGGAGGCGACCATGCCCAGCCCAAGCAGCGCAGCGCCCATCAGCCAATAGCCTGCGTAAGTGGCGACCAGCAGGCCAAGGTCCGGACTTCCGAGGATCAGCAGCACGATGACGTGACTCAGCGAGAACCCGAGCGCGACTGAGTACACACCCAGGTATGCGGCATACTTGCCGATAGCGATCTCTAGATCGGTCGCCGGCAGCGTCAGTAGCAGTTCGTCCGTGCCGTGCAGGCGCTCCTCAGCCCACGCCGCCATCGTCAGGGCCGGTACGAGGAATATCAGCAAGTACGGGAAATAAACGTTGAGCGTGTCGAGGTTCGCGAGGTTGCTTGCGAAGAAGGCCTCCTGCCAAAAGGCAGCAACAGCGCTCAGGAAAACGAACAGCGAGAGGAAAACATAGCCGGTCGGGCTGCTGAAGTACGTCGTCAGCTCCCGTCGGAGAACGGCCCGCGAGACGTGCCAAGACTGGATCACTGACCACCCCCCTGATGACTCTCCTCGCTCTCCTCGCCGAGGGCCGCAGACTCGCCGGCTCCATCAGAATTCCGTGCCCCAGCCAGGCCTTGCCGACCGTTCGCTGTAAGGCGGTAGAACGCCTCCTCGAGCCCCGTGCCGCCCGCCATTTCTCGGGGCGTGCCGTCAAATACGACCAGACCCTCATTGATGATGATCACGTGGTCGGCCACGGCCTCTACCTCTTGCAGGATGTGGGTCGAGACCAAGACCGTCTTGGACTCGCCAAGGTCCCGGATCAGCGTGCGGACCTCCCGAATCTGGTTCGGGTCCAAGCCCGCGGTGGGCTCGTCCATGATCAGGATGTCCGGCTGGTGCAACAGGGCCTGCGCCATGCCGACGCGCTGCCGATAGCCCTTGGACAGCTTGTGGATCGCCTTCTCGCGGACCTCGCCTAGATTGCACTGGTCGATCACCGCTCCCACGCGGGCCGCAAGGCGGGTCTCGGAAAGGCCGCGGGCCTCGCCGAAGAACCGCAGTAGCTCGATTGGCGTCATTTGGGGATAGAGCGGACCGTTTTCGGGGAGGTACCCGATCTTTGCGGCCGCCTCGATGCGGTGGGTCGCGATATCCATGCCCGCTATGCGGGCAGTTCCCTCAGTTGCCTTCAGGAATCCCGTCAAGATTCTCAGCGTGGTCGACTTGCCCGCCCCGTTCGGGCCGAGGAATGCCGCCACCTCGCCTTGGGGGACCTCAAAGGAAACGTCCCGGACCGCGGCGAAGTTGCCGAAGAACTTGCTGATTCGAACCGCCTCAATGGCGACTGGCACCTTGGCGTCGGTCATGGTCTTTCTGGCTCTATCGTCGCCCTCCGTCGGGGCCACCCAAGTGTTTAGAGTCCGGACGGCCCTGAGTATGCCGCCCTTTCTCTCCACAATAACCTACGGGCAGCCAGCCAACCCTAGCGCTCAATCAGAGTCAACACAGAGCGGATGGTTGACTTAGAACAGCACTAGTGCACGTCAGGCTCCGGCTGCTGCAGCCGTCCACCGTCGCGTGGCTGCGCGAGGCACTGCAGCAAGGCACACGGTCCCGAGCGCAATCGGCGTGCGAGTTGTACATGCAGGACGATTGAAGCAATCCCAAGGCCCGCTTGTGCTCGGCCTCGGCTCGCAAGTGCCTGGCGCGGCTTGCGGCCGGGAGCGCGACGACTGAGCTTAGCTGTTGCACATGCAGCTCGTCTGGGACACAGCCTGCGATGACCTGCCAGTTCTGATTGCCCGCTTGTAGCCGCTGGTTCCGCCGGACCCCGGAGGGTGCGGCGCGCGGCCATCCGACGGCTGATTGTCAATCCTCCGTACTACTAGGAGTCGGCGTCCACAGGGGAACGTACACAGCAATGAACCCCTGCTCACTTCAAGATGCTGGAAGTCGGACTGGGTGTTTCAGTCGATGCCTTGCGCCTCAACTGCAGCGACCACGGATCCGGCCGCTCGTTCCGCTCGGATTCATGAGTTGGGCAGTTCCTGTGAATCGCGTCAGAGTCGGGATCCCAGCCCGGGGGAGGACGGACGGCCAGCGTTTCCAATCGGCGATTCAAGTTAGTCAACAGAAATGTTGACAACAATCTCGTTGACCAGTGACGTGGGGGCTGGGGAGGCGAAACGAAGGGGCAATGAGATCATCCACCGGCCGCTGGGTGAGCGGCAACGACTTCTTCGGTCGAGACCACGAGCTGACAGTCTTGGAGGCACGCGTTCGTGACCACAACCATGTGCTGCTAACGGGGCAGCTGCGCATGGGCAAGACGAGCATCGCGCGCGAGCTTCGGGCGGCGGCTCGAGTGCAAGGGCTGGGAGTTTCTCTTCACTGATATCGAAGGGGCGACTTGCGCCGAGGGTGTGGTTGCGAGCATCGCCGAGGCAGTGCACCCGGTTCGGTCAATCTCGTCGAGGCTCGTGACTGCAATGCAACGTTGGATCAGCGAGGGCGTTGAAGAGGTCAGCGCGCTCGACTTCAGAGTGAAGATCCGCGCAGGGCTCAATGCGGGAAGCTGGCGGTCCTTTGGAGAGGAACTGCTCGGCGAATGCGCAACGCACGACAAACCCGTTCTGCTCGTCCTAGACGAGTTGCCGATTTTCCTGAAGCGAATGCTGCGCGAACCCGGGGGCGAGCGCCGGGTCGATGAGTTTCTCAGCTGGCTGCGTGGCGCGATGCAATCTGTCGGTGGAGGGTCTCTGAGCCTAATCGTCTCCGGCAGCATCGGCCTTGCGCCTCTCGTTCTTCGGCTGGGAATACCCGACCGAATCAACTATCTGTATTCGGTGCGCATCGGTCCGTGGGATCGAGAGACCAGCGTCGAGTGCTTCCGGCGCTTGGCCAAGAGCCACGACTTGCGAGTCGAGGAGGGCGTTGCCGAAGCGGTCTACGGTGCCCTAGGAAGCGGCATCCCCCATCAAGTGCAGTCCTTCTTCGCGCGGCTGCGGGACTTCGCCGTAATGCACGGGCGCGGC
>JAPPMC010000120.1:3639-8891 GCA_028819235.1 Bryobacterales bacterium | reverse complement strand
ACGAGTTCGAGAAGACGGCCTGGGCGGGGCTGGAGCCCGACCGCTACGCCTGGACGGCGGTCCTCCACCGGGAGGAGGGCGACGGCGTGCACGTGCACGTCCTCGCCGCGCGCTGCGACCTTGAGACGGGCCGCAGCCTGAACATCGCGCCGCCCGGCTGGCAGAAGGTCTTCGGCCCGCTGCGCGACGCCTTCAACCACCAGCACGGCTGGAGCCGCCCCGACGACCCGGCGCGGGCCAAGGCGCAGCAGCCCGGCCACCGCGCCTACATCGAGGCGGCGAGGCTCCGGGCCGGCCTCGAAGTGGAACCCGGCCCGCGCGAACTGATCCGCGACTACCTCCTGCAGCGGATCGGGAGCGGCGGGGTGCGGAGCCGCGCCGACGTGGTCGCCGCGCTGGAGGAAACCGGTCTCGAGGTGCCCCGCCAGGGCAGGGACTACGTGACCGTCCGCGAGCCGGAGAGCGGGAAACGGCTGCGGTTGAAAGGAGCGCTGTACCAGCATGACTTCGAACCCGAACGACTGGACCGCCCGGCTGCGGAGCCGGCTGGCAGCCGACCGCCGTCAGATCGAGGAGACGGCGGCGAGCGAGCTGAAGCTGCTTGGCGAGAACTTGCGCGCCGTCGCGAACGGCGCGCTGCTTACCATCGAAATCGATACGGAGGCGGCGACCGCAAGGACGCGCGCGCTGCTTCTCAAGACTTGGCTGCGGCCTCTGGTGGTCGGCCTGAGCCTGTTCCTCGGGATCAGCCTCGGGAGCTGGGCGCTGACGCGGTGGCTGTCGGCGGGGATCCAGAGCCGGATCGAGACCCGGGCGGCACTCGACTTCCAGATCGGGCAGGCCCGGGAGACCCTAACCGTGATCGAGGAGACGACCTGGGGGGTGACGCTCGTGGAGATCGCGGGGGATCGCTTCGTGGTCCTGCCGTACGGGACGCTGGACCGTCCGCCCTGGACCGTGGGCGGGCGGCCTGCATTGAAGCTGTCGAGCGACTGAGGGAGCTGTATGAGCGAGCTACAGGGGCACTCCATGGCCGCCTTGGAGCGGTTGTGCGCGCATTACGAGCAGGAGCAGAGGCGGCAAGGCGAACAAATCGCAGCCTTGACGCAGCGAATCGAGCGGCAGGACGCCGAGAGCGAAACCTTGCGGCGGCGAATCGAGCAGCAGAACGGGGAGAGCGCCACCTTGCGGCAACAGTTCGAGCAGCTCGACGGTCTTGTGACCGGCTTGGCCCAGGACTACGAGACGCTCGCCGAGACGTTGCGCGAACTCTGGACGTGATGCGCCGGCAGGGTCCTACCCGGGACCAGGATCAGACGCCGAGCCGCTAAGGCTCTTCGCCAGCGCCGCTCACTCGGCGCGGCATCGCCGACGTTGAGCCGGATCGGGATGGCGCTCGGACCATCGCCGGCAAGCATGACGCAAACGGCCAAGTCGAGACATGGTGAGACCGGAACCACGCCCGTGGCTCCTCTCGGTTCGTACACTTGGGAGGAAGTAGCCACTTCACTCGTCGGTGAACGCGAATTCGCGCGGAACTGTGACGGTCTTGACCAAGCCGGCCTCCATGGCGGCCTCCACGATGAACCGACGTCCGGCGATCAACGCGGGCATAACTTCCTGGCTAATGTCGAGGGCGTGCCCAGCGTACCGCAGCACACCGGCGTCAAAGAAGTCCGACTGATCGAATATCGACATCGCGTCAATTGGATCCTCTCGGCGTGCCTTGCCGACGGCGCGCTCATCTATGTGCTCGAACGCATCCCGTATCGCCAGCACCGCATCCTCTATCGTGGTGACCTCCCGAGGCACGGTAGCGGTGGCTGAGATGGTCCCGCGGGCTCGGCGGATCATGCGAATGGCGCGACTGAGCGCGACAGACATGGACTCTGCATGGCAGAGAGCCTCAAACAGGGCCTCTCTGGCTGAGAATCCCATTTCTTTGTCGGGATTCGACAGCAGGCGAAGCGCTCCAGAGCAGTGCAGATAGGCTGAATCCAGACGCCGGGCTGTCGCCAGCAAGTAGTTCACGAAGGTCTGGTCGCGCATTGGCGGCGGGATCGCCAGCCAACTCCACACCGTATTCGCAACTCGGGCGTATCCATCCGGTGCTCGTTTCGTGTAACGGTCCACGTCCGCCATCGTGACGCTGAGGCTACCGGCCGGAAACTCCAAGGTCTCTCCGGGTTCTAGCGAAATGCCCTCACCGGAATCTTCTTCGCCTGGTCTCAAGGTACGACCGTACACTCGGTTGCCATTGCGCCCGGCTGGGACAACGCGAACCCCCGCGAGAAAGTCGGGGGCCCCAACCTGTGGCCCGAGGCTGAGACGGATATTAGTAACAACTCCTATTGTCATTGCTTTACGTCCCTTGTCAGGGCGAGTCGAAAGTTGTTCTCGGCTCGACTCCCGTGTGGGTGGTGAATGTCACGCGGCGGCGGTGGGGCCGCCACGGCCAAGCGACGATCCGGCCGACGATGATGCTAGCTCATGGTCAGCCGTGTCTGGCAGGCGACATTACGTGAACTAGAGAGCCGTGGTTCGGGTTACCCTTCGGTCGTGGCGGTAGGGGGCAGAGCCAGGTTCGGTGGGAGGTTCGTGCAGGCAGCCTATGCCGGACTCCTCCCCCGCTCCGCTCGCGCGAGCGGTCAAGCGCGGCCAGAATGGCTTGGATGGCGTTCCGACTAGGGAGCCGATCCTCCCGTCGGGCCGTAGAATCCTGCCAACGTCCTCCCGGAGCGCCACATCAGTCCTCCGCAACCCATGAAGCCCGAGTTGACCACCAATGCCCTGATCCGCGAGGCGGATTGCTACGCCGTCCATCTCGGCCAGACGGACCAGCCGGACCTCTACGGAGTTACTGACGGGAAGGCGATCGGAACCCATGTCGAGCATGGCTTCAGGGCTTGGCTCGCGCGCAACTATTCCTATGACGAAGGCAACGCGGCGTCGGGACTCGACTTCCCCGGTCTGTCGGTTGACATGAAAGTCACAAGTTCTCGCCACCCCCAGTCCTCTTGTCCCTTCCGGAGTGCCCGGCAGAAGATCTATGGCCTGGGCTACAGCCTTCTCATCTTCGTGTACGACAAGACCGACAACGACAAGGTACAGGCGGCACGGCTCCGGATAACGAACGCCGTGTTCGTAGATGCTGAGTGGACAGCGGACCATCAGACCACGCGGGGGCTGCGCGACATCCTCGATAACGATGGCAACGCTGACGACCTTGTGGCCTTCCTCCAGGACCGGAACCTCCCCGTCGATGAGATTGGAGCCCGCGACCTTGCCGAAGAGATCCTAGAACGTCCGCCGAGGATCGGATACCTCACCATCTCCAACGCGTTGCAGTGGCGGCTCCAGTTCGCAAGAGTTCTTCAGGAAGCTGGCAACATTCAGGGAATCGAGAGGATCCGATAGGCACCGGTTTGCGCTCTGCCGCACAGAACCATCGTCTGGCGTTCGGAGACTTCCAGACTCCGCTCGCACTAGCCAGAAGAGTCGTCTCCGTCCTACGTTCCTTCGTCCCGAGACCAGCCGCCATCATCGAACCAACCTGCGGTCGTGGCAGTTTCTTGCTGGCAGCCCGAGAAGGCTTCCCTGCGGCGGAGCAAATCGTCGGGGTCGATCTCGACGGCGCCCATCTTGAACGGTGTCGGCACCTGCTGGACGGCACCTTGGATGGTTCGAGAATGCGACTCCTCAAAGGGGATTTCTTTTCGCTGGACTGGGGAAGCACGCTCGCTGAACTCCCCAGCCCGATGCTGGTAGTGGGCAACCCCCCGTGGGTGACCAGTTCCGAACTGGGTCGGCTCGGCAGCTCGAACGTCCCGCCCAAGCACGGACAGCGGGATCACCGGGGATTAGACGCGGTCACGGGCAAGAGTAACTTCGACGTTTCCGAATCCATGCTTTTCAGCCAGTTGAAGTGGTTCGACCAGCGGCCGGGCACAGTGGCCGCACTGTGCAAGGAATCGGTGGCGAGGAAGGTGCTCGCTCGGGCGTGGTACCAGAATCTTCCGATATCCAGCGCCCGCATGTATCGCTTCGATGCAGCCGCAGCTTTCGGAGTCTCAGTCACGGCCTGCCTACTGGTGGTGGTCCGGGACGGTGCCCAGGGGCCCACATCGTGTGAGGTCTTCGAGGCGATGTCCGCGGACACTCCCAGCGAGACCCTAGGTTTCTTGGACGGCTTGGTGGTGCGGAATCTCGGGACCTACCAACGCTGGCGGCACCTGAGGGGGACCGATTCCAACTACCTCTGGCGCTCCGGGCTCAAGCACGACTGTGCCAGAGTGATGGAACTGACTGAAGAGGGCGACGAGTTGCGCAACGGGCTTGGCGAAAGGGTGGACATTGAGAGGGAAGCCGTGTATCCGCTCTTCAAGAGCGCGGACATCGCGAATGGGCGGGACGCAAGATTCCGCAAGCTCGTCGTCGTTACCCAGAAACAACTGCATGGAGACACGAAACACCTCCGGGAGACTTTGCCCAAGACCTGGCTCTACCTGAACTCTCATCGCGAGGCGTTCTCCCGAAGATCGAGTGCGATCTACCAAGGGCGACCAGACTTCTCGATGTTCGGGATCGGGGACTACAGCTTTGCCCTCTGGAAGGTTGCTGTTCCCGGTCTCTACCGTGTCGGCCGTCCGACGGTCTTGTCACCGATTGGGGGCCGGCCGGCGATGCTGGACGACACGGCGTACTTCCTTCCCTGTGCGAGCGAAGGAGAAGCCCGATTCCTGATGGATCTGCTCGCGTCCGACCCGGCCTTGCGTTTTTTCGACTCCTTGGCCTTCCCCACGGACAAACGACCGGTGAACGCCGGTATCCTGAGGCAACTTCACATTGGCAAACTGGCCCGGGAGTTGGGACGAGGTGGCGAGTACGATTCGTTGACAGCAATTCGCTGCGCGCAAACCGGCTGGGGAGATCCACGACGCCGACTCTTCGACAACTGAGTGCGGACGCATCTGATAGGCAAGGTGATAGCCGGCTTTTGGATCGGTTCGTAACCAGCGATAAATCAACTATTTACGGAAACTTCACAGCGGCCCGCAGGACCGCAGGACTGCGTACCGCTGATACACCGGAAGCGCGCGTACGGCTTGGACCGCCGGTCTCCGACCGGCACGGGGGGGGGGCCCCCCCCCCCCCCCCCCGAAAAAAAAACACCCCCCCCCGGGGGGGGGGGGGGGGGCCCCCCCAACCCCCCCAAAAAAAAAAAAAGGGGGGGGGGCCCCCGCCCGGGAAAG
>JAPPMC010000120.1:0-3629 GCA_028819235.1 Bryobacterales bacterium | reverse complement strand
CCCGCCCGCCAGCCCCGCTGGTGTGGTTCCTGTTTAAACCCGTTGCGCGCGGGGGGGGGGGGCCGCGGGGCGCCCCCCCGGCCCGGGGGGGCGCCCCCCGCCCCCCACGTCGTAACGTCCCATCGCCCCGTTGGCGGGCTCGGCTTGGCACGCCCGATCCCGATTCCAGACTGACACGGTGGTCGAAGGCCGCAGAGGGTAAGGCGCACCTCCTTGGATCGCGCCTCGCTCCGGGTGCGGGAGATACCGCCGCCAGGATTCGCACAAAAACAGATGGCAGCGAACTCTGTTCGCTGTCGATGGCGACCGGAAAGTGCACGTCCTTGGAACCTGAGGACTGCACCGCTCGGGCCGGGACATTTGGCGCCGAGCGGGCATCCGCCACTCCACGAGGGCAAGCACTCCGGCCGGATTGATGTAGTCTCGGCTGCCGTGATCAGCTGCGGCCTGCGCGCATCAGATCGGCGCAACGCGAAGATGGTGCGCGCCTGGAGGATTGCATGATTGTTTGGATCGGTGTCGCGCTCGCGCTCTTACAAGGCGCTCGATTCAACGATTGGCCGCCCGATGGCGCCGTCGGGACTGCGCTCATTGACTCGGTGGGCTGTCGCACCGGCTACTATGGTCCGAATGGCGAACATGTGAATGGCGTGCGCCTCTTTGAGGATGGCTACACGGCGCTGACAGAGGGCAATCAGGAGCGTGCCCAACTACTTTTCCGTCGCGGGATCGCGGAGGGCTCGTGCCGGCGTTTTGCGGCTGGTGAACAGGTAGTCCGACAGAAACCGGGCTGGTTCTACATGAACGCGCGTCCGACTGACGCGTTGCCTCCGCTCGCACTGTGGGAGGCGATTTGCGTGCGCCCGGCCTCGGAACCAGACGCCGATCCTTTCGACTGCTACTACATCGCCGCCGACCTTTTCCAGTTCCCGAAGTAAGCGCCGTTTGCTATTCGCTTTTGTTCGCAGTCGTTTAACGAGTGGACGGGCAGGGCCAGCATTCTGCATCCGCACTCAGCGTCCGCGACCTGGCCCTGATGTCGGCGCGACGAACAGAATCAAGACCGCGTACTGGGGATGGACGGGTTCGAGCTGTAGCGGACGCTCATGGCGGCCTGGAGCGCGTTACTGACCGGAGCCGTCTTTTCATGGCCTTCCACCGTTTCCGGGATCGCGTGTGAACTGAATGTCGCACCTCGAAACGAATAGGACCGAGCCTTCTCCATGAAACTGCCCCGCTTTGCACATGCCCGTGCCCGGCGCCTCGTCGAGTCTCCGCGCAAGCTACGGTCTGTCATCGAAAAGGCACAGCGAAAGCAGGAATCCGCGCGGACCGCGCATAGTCTCAAGCGCGTACTTGCGGAACTGAAGACCATGCTCCACCTGATGCAGGCATGGGTGGGGGGCAAGTACACCAATGTCTCCAATGCCAACCTGGTACTTATCGTCGGAGCGGTTGTGTATTTCCTGGTGCCAACCGATCTCGTTCCAGACTTCATTCCGGCATTTGGGCTCGTGGACGATGCGGCGGTGATCGCCTGGGTGGTCGAGGCCGTCACGGATGAACTGGCGAAGTTCAAGGAGTGGCGACCGACTGACGAAGAATCGACGGGGAAATCGCGCTCCGTCGGTTCCCGCGCGTAAGTGGGAGATCGACGTGGAGGAACGGGGTTTTGTCGGTCTTTGCGAGGCCTCAACGGTCGGCCAACCTCGGGGCGTTCGAGTGGTCGTTGCGCGAGGTTGCCACCTCGGTCGAAAGGACGGTGGCGCGTGCCGGTGTCGGACCGACTGTTGGCTTCGAGATTGGACCGGTCCCGGCCACGGCGCAACACGGCCCTGCAATCGGCCCGTCCGCGGCCGTTCCCGTTAGCAGAGTTCACTCGTAGCGGCCACGAAATCCTGATGACTCGACAAATCGGCCGCCCAACTCGGAGTGCCCGGAATCTCTATCCAAGGGTAGCTGACTCCTAGTCCCGCCGGATAGTAGTACCCGCAACGTTCTGGATAACTCACATAGAGGTTTGGCACCGGCCAAGTCTCTCGGCGAGAGGCACACCAAGCCGCGACGAGGGCGTCTGCCGCGTGATCCTCAACGCCGTCACAGTCGGTTCTTGCCAGTAGTCTGCCGTAGTGACAGACGACACTTATCTCGCCGGGATCCAACGTCTGGCCTGCACACTTCCTGGAACAGAGAAGTCTCATCAGCAGCTTGGGATGGCTTTCAACAAGGCGTGTTTCGTCCCGGCAACGGCGGAACCGATTGGCGACCATGATCCCGTTGAGCGTCATGGCGCTGAAGAGGCTGTTCTGCTGGATAACGGTCGCCGCCCCGTACGCTTCGCGCAACGTCTCATCGCAGCAGCGCTTCCCTCTCAAGGACCAAGCGAGCAGGGTATCGATCCCAAGAGCCCGCGCGTTAGGCCACGCGAGAAGCCATTGCAGCGCGGCTCCGGCATCCTTGACAACGCTCGACTTCACACGCCGGATCGTTCCCTCTCGTGCCACTTCCACCGCGGCGACACCGTGCTTGTTTGCACCGCCGGGGTCATACCCGAGATAGAGGCCTGCAGGCGTCACGACGCGGATTCGGCTACGGACGGAAGAGGAAGCGAGACCTATTCCTGAGCCTCCTGGTCTTCCCCTTCAAGACCCGTGAGCAATTGCTTCACGAGCGGCAGTAGCAGGCGGAGCCGGTAGACCTGTTCGGGAGTTCGCTCCTCACGGGCCGTGTTCATGATGCTCTGGTACTCGAGGAAGAGGCTGCCGATGCGAAACGGTCGGCCTGCGCCTAGGGCCGTCAACAGATCCGCAGCTTCATCCGGAGGCATTTCGCCGAACGCCTGGCGCGGCCAATCCCAATGCTCCATCTCGGAATCCGCTCGGATTTGTTCGAGAACGGCAATCGTGCCTGCGATCCCTGGCAGATACGCCTCAAGGGCCGCGGACATCTCAACGTAGGGCGGAAAATCGCGGGCCATCAGCGCAAACGCCTGTTGGCGGACAACTCGCGATTGGACGAGGGGTTGTTCCCACATTCGGCCTCGGAAATCAGGTTGGCACACTAGGTTCTGAAAGGCGACGATGCCCTCTCTTACTCCCTGCTCCATCATTTCGATCTCGACCAAGTCGAATGGCGGTTGCGACTCGGCGTCCTGAGCTAAGGCGGAACGTCCGCCAACCGGCAACAGGATTAAACCCCACAGCAGTAAGTAGCCTGCCTTCAACGCCGCCGATTCAGTCATATAACCTCCTGAGCACGGGTAACCTCGAGTTTGAGGTAGCACGCAATGGTGCCTAAATCAATACTCTACGGCGTCTCAACAACGGACCGCAGGACTGGGCAACTGCGTACCGCTGATCAGCAGGGAACACGGCCGGCTTGGAACGCCGGCTTCAGCCGGCACTGCGGGCCCCCGGGGCCGCGAAACTGCGTTCCCGTCGACCGGCTACCGGCGCGGCCCGTAGCCTCGGAGCGCCCGACCCCTCAGCGGTAGCCGCGCGCCTTAAGCGCCTCGTCGAGTTCCGGTGACACGTCCGGATCCGCAGCGCTGGCGCCCTCGTTGTCCTGCTGCCACGCCACCGTCTGGATCCGCCGCGTCTCCAGTTGCGCCTTCAGGGGCTCCATCGAAA
>JAPPMC010000173.1 GCA_028819235.1 Bryobacterales bacterium | reverse complement strand
TCAGGTTTGCCTATGTATAAGGAGCACGAAGGGTTTTGGCGCAAGCACTAGTTCGGTCATTTCATGAGACGAGCAAATGGCTGCAATCCGAGCGCTCGATTGGAACCCTGGCCTTGCCCCGGACCAAGGACTACTTGAGCAGCGTCCAATGGTCACTGGAATCGCAGACTACGACCACGGATGGCGAGTCCGTCCAAGCCTCTACCTGCTCGATTCATCGATCGTCGAGGGCCGATCAGAGATTCCCGGGTCGGAAACGACTGCCAAGAAGTCGTGGATTCATGGCCATGGGATCGTCCATGGCCTGCGCCCCTCTGCTAGGGACTTGATCGATGATGCCCCAGGAGCGTGCCATTCTGAGTCGGCGCGGTGGGCATACACAAGAATGTTCGAATCGACTGCGATCACTGCCCACGGCCTCCGTAAGACGATTCCAGAATGTCCGACCAGGGCTTCGTACGGAACTCCCGATGCAGTCCCCTACCCTGAACGCTCTTATCCGGAAGCCGATACTGCGTTGCAACTCGATCGCCTTCCAAGACCATCCGGAGGCCCTCTTCGACCACGGCACGAAACGTTGTGCGCCTCTTGGCGGCAAGTTCTTTAGCCCGGACGGCGAGGTCATTGGCAATGTCGATCGTTGTCTTCATGATGTGGGCACGCGTATCTGAGGATATTGTGTGCAGTATCCTGTTTCCCGCGGAAATCAACCGGACGCGCAGCAAGTCCGCCGACCGCGCGTGGTCGTTCCAGCCCACCGTGGCCCCGAGTGGCGACAAGCGTCGAGGCTCTGTCCCGTTTGAGCCCACCTCGCGCTCACATGCGCTCAGCTGCGCCGTCCCAAACGCCCCTCAACTGCGGTATCTGGGGGGACGCGAAAAGGTGCGGTCGCACTATTCCCGGCGAAGAGTGGGGATTCGCTCAGGGAGACCTAGGGATGCTCAAGAACCCCGAACCATGGTTAGTCGGTACTCCACAGGAGCCGCAACACCTAGGACGGTTCGGGACTCGGACCGGCTGTTAAAGCATGGGGATCGCGAATACGATCCCGCCGAACAGTAGCCAAGCGATCAGCAGCGTCCACAGAATGTTCACAGCCTGGGCCAGCAAGAACGCGATCGCCGGGCGGCCCTGATCCAGCGCGACTAAGTCGCGGAACCTGGTCTCCAGGCCAATGCAGACGAAGGCCAGTGCGAACCACCAAGTCCGCAGGCCGCGCATCAGACCCTTCGTCGACTCCACGAATTCCGAACTCAGGGCGAACGAGAACAGGGCCGACGCCAGCATGAAGCCCAGCACAAACTTCGGGAAGCGGTCCCAGATGATGGCTACGGACGGTGCCTCGCCACCGGCTGCCTGAGAGCGGAATGTCCACCATACCGAGAGCGCGAACGCCGCCAGCCCAAGCATCGCGTTCTGGGAAAACTTGACGATCACGGCAGCATTCATGGCCGAATCGCCTACGATCTCGCCTGCCGCGACGACCGCTCCGGATGTGTCAATCGTTCCACCGAGCCATGCTCCACCGACAACCTCCGGAATCCCCAGCACGGAGATAGCCCATGGCATCACGATCATCATCGGGATCGCCACTATGAGCACCAGCGACGTGACGTAGGAGAGCTGACGGCGATCCCCCTGGACGGCCCCGCAGGCGGCGATCGCCGCCGAGACGCCACAGACCGAGACGGCGGTGGCCAGCATGGCCGAGAAGTCCTCGCTGACGCGCATCTTGCGGGCGATCCAATAGCAGACGTACCAGACCAGCAGGATCACCAAGAAGGCTTGGGCAATGCCCAGGCTGCCCGCCTGGAGGATGTCGTAGAGCAGTATGTTCGTCCCCAGAACGACCAGGCCGGTCTTGATGTAGTACTCGGTACGCACGGCCGGGCGCAGCCAGGCAGGGACGGAAAGCACGTTGGAGATGAACAGGCCGATGAACAGGCCAGTCAGCACATAGGTCAGGCCGGCCGCCTTCATGGAAGTGTTGCCGGCCAGCAGTTGAGCCAGCCATGCAAGCGCAAAAACGGCCGGGAACGCGAAGCAGAACGCCCGCAGTGCACCGCCCATCAGCAGTGTGCCGAGAGCGGCCAAGACCAGTAGCACCAACCCCAAGACGGCGCTGGACGTGAGGTTGTCTGCCTCCAGCACATCAGCGAGCGAAGCGTCCCAAGTGAAGGACGGCAGGGCAAGCCGCATTCCGGCCAGCACCAGCAGGATCATCGCCAGTCCGAGCCAACATGCCACCCAATCTTCGGAGGTGAGCGAGCGGGCGCGTTTGCTGATGGAAGGAGGCATGGGGACTGGATCGCTCAGGTGGTTGACTAGAGATTAGCGCGAATGATGCGCTGCGCTGGGATTAGGCCTTCTCGGCTCCCAAGCCTGTGTTCGCCCTCACGGTCAACTCGACATACTTGTCCTCGGCCCCGGCCTCGCGCCCGATTAGCGACCCGAGGACTGCCGCGAGGAATCCGACAGGGATGCTGATGATACCGGGGTTCCGCAGAGGATAGAGCGTCGGGGCCTGGATCAGGCGGCGCGCGCCCTCTGCGACCTCGGGACCGTCAACCCCCATGAAGCTCGGGCTGACGAGGATCAGCCCGACCGCGGAGCCGAGCCCTGCGGCAAGGCCCCAAACGGCACCGCGTGTGGTGAACCGCCGCCAATACAGCGAGAACAATATCACCGGCAGGTTTGCCGAAGCCGCTACGGCAAACGCCAGCCCAACCAAGAAAGCAACGTTGGCGTTGGGCCCGAGCGCAATGGCGATCGCGATCGAGACGGCTCCGACAACGAAAGCCGTCCAGCGCGCCACGCGCACTTCTTCACCAGGGGCGCTCTCGCGGCCGTGGTGCAAGACGTTCGAGTAGAAATCGTGTGCGAACGAAGTGGAGGCGCTGATCGTCAGCCCTGCGACCACTGCCAATATCGTGGCGAACGCAACGGCAGACACAAAGGCGAAGAATGCGTCCCCTCCGAGGGCTTGGGCCAGCAGGGGGGCGCTCATGTTGATTCCGCCGTTTGCCGTGATCTCGTCAGGACCGACGATTGTGGCGGCACCGAACCCCAGAAAGGTCGTCATGATGTAGAACGCGCCGATCACGAGCATGGCCCAGAAAACGCTGACCCTCGCGGTCTTGGCGTCCGGCACGGTGTAGAAGCGGATCAGGATGTGCGGCAGCCCGGCCGTGCCGAAGACCAATGCCATACCAAGGGAGATCAGGTCGAGCGAGCCGTACGGAGGCTTGTAGTAGAGTCCCGGCTGCATGAAGTCTCGAGTCACCGTGCCGCCGTCCACCTGCAAAGTGACCCGGGAAGCTGCCTCGAACATGGCCCCGAGGTTGAAGCCGAAGTGCCCCAGAACCAGCGCGCTCAACAGGAACGTGCCGCTCATCAGCAGGACAGCCTTCACGATCTGCACCCAGGTAGTCGCGATCATTCCACCGAATACGACGTAGATGATCATCAGGATCCCGACGCCGGTGACAGCGGTGGAGTAGCCGATCCCCGAGCCGGCGAGCAGCAGGCTGACCAAGGCCCCGGCGCCCACCATCTGGGCAATCATGTAGAACGTCGAGACCGTAAGCGTGCTCAGGGACGCCCATGCCCGCACTGGCCGCTGCCTCAGGCGGAACGCCAAGACGTCGGCCATGGTGTACTTGCCGGTGTTGCGGAGAGGCTCGGCGACCACCAGAAGCACGGTCAGGTAGGCCACTAGGAAGCCGACCGAGTACATGAAGCCGTCGTAGCCGTAGAAGGCAATCAGACCCGCGATTCCCAAGAACGACGCGGCACTCATGTAGTCCCCGGAGATTGCGAGGCCGTTCTGCCAACCGGTGATCCGGCGGCCAGCCGCGAAGAACGCGCTTTCTCCGGCGGACCGGCCGGCGGCCCAGTAAGTGATTCCGAGGGTTGCGGCGATGAACGCCAGGAACATCAGCAGGGGAAGAGACACGTCACTCACCTCTCGCCGAGTCTGAGTCGGTCTGCGCTAGGATGCTCGCCGCCTGCAAGTCGAAGCGACCCGCAAATCGCATGTAGGCGAACGCCACCCCCCATGCCATCAGGAACTGCGAGAAGGCCAGCAAGTACGCCCCGTTGACCTTGCCGAGGAGCGGCCTCGCCATTACCTCCGGCCAATAGCCGACCAAGATGGGCAGCGAGAAGTAGTAAACGATGAAGAAGGCGGTCAGCAGACAGACTGCGCGGATCTTGCCCGCGACCATCCGCCTATACGCAGCCGAGCCATAGATTTCCTGCCAGCGGTTCATTGCAGTGATTCCACAGCATACATGCAGATCCATGCAGGTCCAGATCGCGTGTGCCGCCGCAGCCCCGGTGTCGGCCCGGCGGCGTCGGTCGGCTACAGTGGGTCCGGCATGGACAGGCTCACCCCGGAGCAGCGAAGTCGGGTGATGCAGGCAATCCGGGGCAAGGACACGGGCCCCGAAATGGCGGTGCGGCGCATGGTGCACGCCATGGGCTACCGCTACCGCCTCCACAGAAGAGACCTACCGGGACGGCCAGACCTGGTGTTCGGGCCGCGCAAGAAGGTCATATTTGTCCATGGGTGCTTCTGGCATGCGCACAATTGCAAGAACGGGCGCATGCCAGAGTCGCGGCGCGAGTACTGGATCCCGAAGCTGACGGCCAACAAGGAGCGAGATGCGGCCAACGTCGCAAAGCTGGCCGCCGCCGGATGGCGCGTATTGACTGTCTGGGAGTGCCAGCTCAAGGACGGCGAGGCCTTGGCGAGGCGCCTCAGGGAGTTCCTGGACGCTCCCGGCCGGGACACCGCCAAGACGTAAGGGCGAAAGCCCAGCTGCCAGCGGTAAGCAGCCGGAAACCGCTTGAAGTGACCGGCCCCCGCCTCAAGCAGTGGGTAGGCACGCGGCCCCTGCATCACGCGAAGCGCACGAGAAGGTAGACAGTGCTGGCCGCGAGCAGCCAGGCCCACGGGATCTCGCTGGCAAAGAAGGCTCGTCGACGACGACCGGCCCGTACCCGCCAGATGTACCTCGCCACGTCTTTCGCCGGGTGCCGGCTCTTCCAGCTCAGCGCTGCGAGGACGGCCAGCGCGAACGCCGAGGTCACGAATGTGCGATGCAGGAAGTTCAGCTGCGAGCCGAACACGTCCGCAATCCCGGGCCCGGCGGCCCAGCCTGGGTAGGCCCACTCGATCCAGAACGAGAAGAACGGCGAGACCAACAGCGCCCAGAACGCCCCGGACGCCGATGCCCGGCGCCAGAACACGCCGCCGAGAAACGCGACTGTGATCCCCGGAACAATATGTCCCATTTGAGCGGGCACCTTGAGGAAGAAGTTGTCGGAAGCGTCCTTGGTGTAGATCACCGCGGCGATGCAAGCGGCGATACCCACGAAAACGAGGATCGTCACGCGCCCGACTAGGATGAGTTGGCGCTGCGAGGCTTGCGGGTTGACGTAGCGCCGGTAGAAATCGAATGTCAGCAGCGTCGCCCCGGAGTTCATCATCGAGTCGATGCTCGAGAGGATGGCACCGATCAGGCCGGCCGTAATCAGGCCGACCAAGCCGTAGCCCGCAGGGACGATCATCTGCACCAGAAGAGGGAAGGCGTCGTCCGGCAAGGGCAGCGCGTCCAGCTCTCCCGTCGCGAGCCGCGACTCGAACAGCAGCCCCGCCGCAACTCCGGTGGCTATGGAAACGAACGGTATCAGCAACTTGAGGAAGCCCGCGGCAAGAATGCCCATGCGCGCGTGGTATTCGCTCTTAGCGGCCAGCGCTCGCTGCGCTATGAACTGGTTGGTGGACCAGTAGAAGATGTGAATGATCATCAGTCCGGTGAAGACGCCAGTCCACGGCAGCTGCGGGTGGTCTGGTGGCAGGTACAGGTGGAACTTCTGGTCGGCCGCGGGTAGTGCCGCATCTTGGGCAAGCAGGCCTCCCAGCCCGCCAATCTCGGGCTGGCCGAAGACGAGCACGGCTACGAAGATCCCGGCGGCCAGCAGCAGGCAGGACTGCATCACGTCCGTCCAGATGACGGCCTTGAGGCCTCCAACAATCGTGTAGGTCGCCGTGACCAGTGCAAAGATCGCGATCCCCGCCTCGTAACTGAGCGCGAGCGGCGTGCCCTCCAGCAGGAAGCTGAGCGCGCGGGCTCCGATATAGAAACCGAGCGCCATTCGGACGATCACGATCGTCAGGATGTTGAAGGTGGAATAGAGCACTCCGCTGCGCTCGTCATAGCGCTTGGACAAGTACTCGGAGAGCGTGTATAGGCCCATGCCGCGGTACAGCGGCAGGAAAACGAAGGCCAGCATGAGAAGGCCGCCTATGGCAAGGAACTCGAAGTGCGCCTGTGCGAAGCCGATGGAATACCCGATCCCAAGCATGCCCACGAGGTGCTCGGCGCTGACGTTTGTGCCAAAGATGGAGCCGGCCACGCCCCACCAAGGGACCGAGCGGCCCGCCAGATAGAAGTCCTTGGCGCTGTCCTCCTTGCGCCCCGCCCAAAGGCCGATCGCTAGGACAATCAGGATGCTGGCGATGAAGATTGCGATGTCGAGCGGGGTGAGCGGGACGGCCACCGCCAAAGGTTAGCGCAGCCCGGGGACAGATCTCACCAGAGCCCGATGAGCTTCCACCACGCCGGTCCCACCGTGCTCCAGACCAGCCCATTCCATAGGGCGACGGCGAGTCCGACCGTCCACCACTGCGCGAAGCTGGCATAGCCCTGAGCGAAGAATATGGGTGACGGCACAGTGCCGTAGTGGGTGAGCCCGGCGGACAGATTGCCGAAGCACGCGAAGAGGAAGACTGCTAGCCCGGTCGGAGCCCCGCGCTCGAGCAGCAGCAGCAGGAACACCGGGAACATCGTCAGGAAGTGCATCGTGATGCTCGCAAGCCCGTAGTGCGCGAAGAAGTAGATCGGCAGGGCCAAAGCGAGCAGCGGCAGCCAGGGCAGTCCGCCGATCGACGAGTCCCCGATCGCCTGGGTCAGCGCTTGCGGCACACCAGCGTTGCTGAGTTCGCGCCCTAGCGTGATGACTCCGGCGTACCAGACCATGATGTCCCAGACAAGGTGCTGCCGGACAGCCTCACGCCAAGGCAAGATCCCTGTCAGGATCAGGACGCCAGCGCCGGAGACCGCTGCCAATGCGACAGGAACAGAGTGTAGGTTAGCGGTGATCCATAGGCCGCACACCACGCACGCAACCGCGGCCGTGAACCATCCCCGAATGTCAAGAGGCCCCATCTTCCGCAGCTGATCGGCGGCGAATCTTGCGGCGTCTGGCGTGTGCTTTATGTCCGGCGGGAGGAGTCTTGCCACGAGCCAGACCACGCCCGCCGCAGCGACCAGTCCGGGGACGATTCCGGCGGCGGCCCAGCGGGCCCACGTCAGCTCGTAGTCTGCGACGGTGGCCGCTATTTCGGCCGCTACGAAGTTCCCTGCCTGGCCCGTAAGGAATGTCGCCGTCGCGACAATCTCGCCCTGATAAACGGCCACCATCAGGTAGGTCCCCAACAGGGTTGCCGTGCGGCCCGGTTTCGATCCGTACAGCTCCGCCATGCTGCGGGTGATCGGCATGATCACGCCGCCGGCGCGAGAGGTGTTGGAGGGAATCATCGTCGCGAGCGACAGGTCGCTGAGGATGAGAGCGCCCGCCAAGCCCTTGGAACTTGTGCCGAAATGGCGCACGAACAGGAGTGCGATGCGCCGCGCAAGCCCGGTGGCAATGAGCGCGTGGGCCATCAGCAGGGCCCCGACCACCAACCACACGGGAGGGGCAGCGAAGGAAGCGAGTGCCCGCTCCAGCGTCAGCGCGTCCAGCCAGACAGCAGCGATGAGTGCCAGCAGGATCACGGCGCCGCCCGGCAGCGGCCGGATCATGAGGCCAGCAATGGCGGAAGTGAAGACGCCAGTCAGACGCCAGCCCTCGGCAGAGACACCGTCCGGTCTGGGGAGGATCCAGCAAACGGCGACACCCGCGGCGACGACGATCGCCAGTCGCCGGAGATCGGGTCGGGAAGCGTTGGGCAATCCCCCGGCCATCAGGAACTCTTCAGGCCAGCGACGGCCGCGAGAGCGTAAGCGACGAGAATGTCAGGCCCCATCAGACGGCCGCGAGCGCCTCGGCGTCCCACCGCACCTTGCGGCCTTCCGCCAAGGAGATGTTCGCCAGCTGAACGATGAGGGCCGCTTGAAAGCCCTTCTCGATGGTTGCCCTAGGGGTGTCCCGGGTGCGCACGCAGTGCAGAAAGTTCATTACGTGGTCGATGGTTGCCTGAGCGAAGCCTCCGGGCTGTTCCTTTGCAAACTCCGGAGTCTCGGGCGCGTCTCGGGGGAAGACCCTGAGAAACTCGCGACCAATGTCTAGGCGGGCCAGATCGCCGTCGTAGCAGTTGAGCTGGTCGGCGCGCATGGCGTAGCGCATGGCGTTGTAGTTGATCGTGAAGACTGCCAAGAAGTCATTTGGGTATTCCGCGGCGACGACCACGGATTCGGGTGTGTCCATCCCCTCTACATGAGGAGATAGAGCAGTGGCGTTCACCGAGACGGGATAGCCAGCGTCCATGATCAGGTGGATGGAATCGAAGATGTGGCACCCCTGATCCTGCGCAATGCCACCCGAGTAGGCCGATAGGCTGCGCCAGTTGAAGAAGGTCAACGGATCCTGCGGGACGGCTGGGGCTGGGCCGAGCCAGCCTTGCCAATCAATCGGCCCCCGGAACTCGTCCCGACGAGGTTGGGTCCGCGAGTTCAGCCAGTAGGTGCGGACCATGCGCACTGTTCCGAGCTTGCCGTCGCGGCGAAGGTCCCGGGCTTCGAGGTAGAGGTTGTAGCTGCGGCGCTGCATGCCCACCTGCACCACCCGATCGGAGACCCGCTGCGCTGCGACCAGTTCCTGTCCTTCCTCCGGAGTGTGACAGAGGGGCTTCTCGACGTAGACATCCTTGCCCGCCGCCATCGCGTCGAGCGTCATGCGATGGTGCCAGTGCTCAGGAGTAGCAATCAGGACGGCATCCACCTCGGGGTCGTCCAGTACCCGCCGATAGTCCCTGTAAGCCTTGGTACCCGGACCGGCGGCGGACAGCCCTTGCTCAAGGTTGGGCTCGTACACGTCACAGACTGCGTGAACCTTAAGGTTGGGGTCGCGCATGAATTCGGTCATGACTCGCCGACCGCGACCTCCCGAACCGATCAGGGCGAGGCGTACTGTATCGCTCGGGGGCTGCGCCAGGGCAGCGGCAGCGGACGACATGAAGAAGATGCGTCGGTTCATGGCTCCGAAGATTCTCGCACGATGGCGTGCCGGCGGATTATGGTGACTCGTCGAGCAGAAGCGTGAAGGGCGCTTCAGTTGGGCCAGGCTTGGATTTGTGGCGGGCCACACGTTCGGCAACTTTGGCGGTTGAGATACTCAGAGATTGAGCGATGCGAGTTTTCTTCGGGTCAGACGACCTTGACGGCCTTTGGGTGTGGGGGGAGCCAGAAGAGCGGCTTCGCTCGCACTACAAGGACACGCTTGCTAAGTGCCGCGGGGAGCGCCGCGTCATTCTCGTCCAGGGCTCGACCGAGCTTCCCTACAAACTCGGTCAGGACGGTCTCGATATGTGGAAGGTCCAGAAGGGCTATTCCGCCCATGTGGGTCTGATCGCCACTACGAAGAATCGAGCGTTGGGACTGGTGTGCCTCAAGCCTTGGTCCACCCGGGAGGACATGAGCGAGCTGTGGCCTGGCCAGGTTCACTCGAACCGCTGGCTGGAGGGTCTCGAAAGCGCGCGAATGATTGTCCGCCGGTGCCCGCAGACAGAGGTCCACCAAGTCTGCGATGTCGGTGTTGGTGACGGCCTTCACGGCCTGCTTCGTGCCCACCGCGACGGCGGACCCAGCGGGACTCTATTGGTGCGGGTAACTAAGCCCGGAGCCGTCCGAATCAGATTCGCCACGTCCAAACGACCTGTGCCGCCATCTCGACACCTATCTAGGTTGGATCCGATCGTCCGAGGATTCGGCTTTCAGTACGGAGGCGCCGGAGGGACGAAGTCCCGCTATAGCCGTGCCACTCAAGTCACGGCAATGGCGGCGACCGGGCACTTGGAGCCCAAGAGGGGCAAACCGACGGCCGTTACTGCGATCTTGGTCACTGAAGACAGGGCACCCAAGGGGCTCCGCCCGTTCAAATGGCTGTTCGTTGCAAACGGGCAGGAACTAGATGCAACTGGCATAACGCAGCTGCTCCCTAGCTACGAACAGCGATGGACGCTGGCCAACTATTTCGAAGTGCTCAAATCCGGCGTTAAGACTGAGCGCCGCAGAATACGGGACTACTACGGCGGCATCCGGTCAAGACGGGACTACGAGAAGTGCCTGGCGCAGGATGCGGAGACTGCCGTCACGATTGCTGAACTCGGCCGAGTCGCAGTGGATGCCCCAGACACCCCGGCCGAAAGCGTTAAGGGCGCGGACATGTTGCGTGTGCTGAGGGCCTGATCGATTGACGACGACGTGTCTTGCGGCACCCACGGAGACAAGAGCATCCACTCCGGGGGCACCGGCGATGAATTGCTGCGCTCAGAGGACAGCAAGAATCTTCAGCTCAATCGGCCAGTGACAGGGCTGCGATGGGATGTGGGATTCCCTGAGGCGACTGTTGCCCGGTCGTCGTGGCGGATGGTGCTGTGGCCAGCGTTGCGCCTGCGACCAACTGCGCCTCCGAGCTAGGTTGGAAGGCCCAAGACCGCACTCCCTTCGAACGCTATTGCCGGGACCTATGCGCTATAGCGTCCCAGTTTCCGGAGAACGACCACACTGCTGAGCGCCTCTGCGGTTAAGTCTGCCGTATTGTGGGGGTGTGTCCGAGTTGACCGACCCGCGACCGGTGTTCACGATCATCATGGGCTGCAACGGCTGCGGTAAGAGCATGTGGAAGCGCGAGAGCTGGGACCTCCTTCCGGATCGCTACTACGATCAGGATTCCGTCGCCGCAGGAGTCGGGGGCTGGGAGAAGGAGGTGGCGCGCCAAGAGGCGCGCCGCATCGTGGACACCAGGATCGACGAGTCCCTCCGAGAACGGCTGAGCTTCGGCATCGAGAGCACCTATTCCGGCAGGCCTGGCCGGGCGCTGGTTGGGCGGGCCAAGGCAGCCGACTTTCGCGTTGAAGGTGTGTACATCGGCACGGAGGGTCCCGAGATCAACGTGGCCCGCATCCGGCAGCGAGTTGACGACCTCACAGGCCACTGGGTGGACCCCGAGCGCGTGTCCGAGCGTTGGAAATTCTCTCTGGCCAACCTGCGGCGGACGGCGGAGCTCTTCGACGACCTCGAACTGTTCGACAACTCTCGGCACGACGTGCTGTACCGTACGAGGCTGACTAGCCAGTGCCTTCTGGAGCGGGGCCAAGTGGTGCAACAAGCCGACGAACTGGCGGGCTGGTCGTCGCGTTGGCTCGAGGGATACCGGTCGCGGCGTGAGTCTCTCCGCATGCTGGCGGCCAAGCGGGAGCGGCGCCGTCGGCATGAGGAGCGCGCCAAGGGGCGCCGGGAGAGATCCCTGGGGCAGGGCCCCGGTCGCTGAAGCACTGCGGCGCGCTGTTCCGGCGAAGGGGTTCCCAAGCACATGGCCAAGCCGCCGATCAGTCACCCTGACGGGTCTTCGCAATGCCATGGGGGCAGCTGGGCCTCGGTCTCCCAATGACAGGCCGCTGCCGCAATGGCTTTCCTGGAACCTCCGAAGCGCGTCCCGCCCACACAGCCGCCCGACCGCCCGCGTCCTCTTGACGGTTACGGTGGCCAGACGGGCCGTGATCGGCGAAGGCTCCAGCGTTGAATCAAGAGGCGTCAGACTGGCCCATTCCGACCAGCACACTTTCGTGCGCGCAGCGCTCGCCAATCGGATCTCCTAGAGTCGGCCGGGCCCAGCGCGTCTCCGATCCGTAGCTCCCGACTACTGGTGCATTCGATATCCGCCCCCGACATACATGAGTTGCCCGGTTACCCATCTCGCCTGGTCGGAGACGAGGAACAAGACGACGTCCGCTACGTCCCGGGGCGTACCGAGCCGTCCAAGCGGAGTGCGCTGGATAATGTCGCGTTCCAAGTCGGGGGTGATATACCCGGTCTGGATCGGTCCCGGTGCCACGATGTTGCAGGTGATCCCATACTTGCCGAGTTCCGTGGCCGCGGACCGACTGTAGGATTCGATTGCATGCTTGCTGGCCGCATAGCTGACGTTCAGGCTGTGGGCGTCTGCGGCATCAGTGCTTATGTTTACAATCCGGCCCCATGTGGCACCCCTCGCGACGTGCCGCCTCGCGAATTCGGCCATCAGGAGTGCGGTGGCCCTGACGTTGACCGCGAAGTGCCTGTCAATCCCACCCGCGGTTGTCAGACCCACGCTTGCGTCGTAAGCGCTCCCTCCTACGCTGGCAGGGTCGAAGGTCTCCAGCGAGCAGTAGGCATGGTTGTTGACCAGAATCTCAACGCGGCCAAACTCAGCCTCGCAAGCGTCCATCGCCGCTGATGCAGACTCGCTGCGGGAGAGATCGAGTTCCATCGTCGAGGCCGTCCCGCCAGACGAAGCAATCGAAGACACAACCTGATCGGGAGTCCGCTGCTGGTTGGCCTGGTACAGCGCGCTACCCCCGATTCCTGCTGACACGGCCTCGCGGAGTTCACGTTCCGAATACGAAGTCTGCGGGCGGAAGTATGTGATAAACACATTCGCGCCTTGGGCACCGATGGCATTCGCGATAGCGGCGCCGATTCCGTGGTTGCCGCCGGTGATGAGAGCCGTCTTCCCTGCCAGTTTCCCCGAATTCACGCGAGAACCTCCGGATCACTACCCCCTGACTTCGGTGTCGGGGTCTGCCGGGTTGATTTTTCCATGCGTAGAAATCCGCTGATTCTTCGCACATCCGGGACCATACAAGGGCTTGAGAACATGGAAATCCACATGAAGTACGCCGACGCTCCGTCGAACACCCTGTTTCTGTTGCGCTGCCTTGAGGGAACAGGGCCCTCGAAGACCGACCGTGCGCTTATCGCGATTCGAGATACCAGTGCAACGGGTTGGTCTTGTTCTGCTCGCACGCGTGAGACGCGAGCAGCAGCAAACGGCGCGGACCGTCGCGGCTCAGTCAGCGAAGCGATCACGGTGCTGTCAAAGTAAGCGCCCATTCCTGCTTCAGGCATCCTCAGGCAAGAGCCTTCATTCCGTTTCTGGCAGTCTCGATAGGGATCCGGGACCAAGTGCCCCTTCTCGCTGCTGAAGCCTCCGCTCCGCTCGTGCATGCGGTTCGTGACGTCGACAATCCTCGAGGCCTTGGCCTCAATCGCGATGTCGCACGGTACATAGCGTGCCGCTACTCCGTCTAGCATGCTAGCGAATGGCTTGTCGCCACGGATAGCCTTGAGAATAGTCTCAATCCACGTCGGTTGGCTCATACGCAGAAAGCCTCAAGTGGTCCTTGAGCTGCATCCGCCAATGCGCAGCGGTGCCGGCGGCGAAAACCGTCTGCTGCGTGCCTGTCTCACCGACGCACGGTCGGGCCAGTCCATGCCCAGCCGGTTCCAGGACGCTGCGTGCAACGGAGCCGCCCGGGTGGCTGCCCAAGTCATTGCGCCCGTCCTGCAACACGAGAAGGAAGGCGGCACTTGGTCGCTCGTGTCCCTGCCCCTTGGTCCCGATGCCACCGGTGCTCGCCCCACGGCAGAAACTCCGACATCGCTTGTTAGCCCACGTCAGGGACTGTACACCGAGACTCGCTCAGTCATTGCCGCTCCGAACGGTTACGCTTCCTGCACGATCTCACAGGCCTCGGCGGACCACCCCAAAGAACGCCGTGCGTGGCTCGCCCCATTTATAATCTCTGTTTGCACGGGTGAGTTAGGAACCGAGAAGACCGATAGCAAACCATGCCATGGGTTCTGTTGCCGACGACATCGCGAAAAAGATCATCTCATCGAGCAGTTCGAAGGTCGTCGATCCCGAGGTCCGGCGGGAGGTCAGGAAGATGGCGATCGAAGCCGGTCTCGTCGACGACCCCCTGACTGGCGGTAAGTTCGCGGGCTATGACCCGTGCCACGTCCTGTACGGTCGGGGGCAGAACTTCGTCTCCCTCTTGGCCGAAGGCATTGCCACGATGAGAGAAGCGAAGGGTTACACCGAGATTGTCCGTGTGGCGGAAAAGGAATACTTGCCGCTTGGGCCGCCGACGAGCCCGTTGACTGTCAGCTATTTCACGATGTGGGCAATGTTTGACGTCCGGTTCGGGAGGAGCCGGGAAACCATGGGCACCTGCATTCTGCCAATTGCTCGCATGTTCGACTGCCCGTCTTGGCTGGTGGACTCCGTTGAACTGATGCAGGAGTCCAGAATGGGCTTCTACGTACACTGTGGCAGCGATGGCAAGAGTGTTCTGCTGCGCGAGGTCGGTACGCGGCAGATCGTTTCCTGCATAGTTCCAGCCGGCTATGTCGGCCGTAAAGGAGAGATCTGGTTTGTGCGCTTGCTTCCGCCACCCAACCGACTGTGCCACGACCATATCGTGTTCATCACACCCTACGTACTCCGAGACCATCTCGAACGTCAGTTCATCGACTATCTGGAGCGCGAACTGGTACGGATGAAGGCGAAGAAGAAATTGCTCAGGAACGATTACCCTCGGCGTCATCTGATGAAGTACGGTCCGCGTCCCAACCACTGGAACGATTACGTTGTCCGCGCCTATTCCGGTCACCAGTATGATGCGATCTTTCTGACTGGTATCCCGGACATCCGCCAAAGTCTTCCCCATGCCTAGTCTCATCAGAAGTTCCACCGTGTTCTCATGTGAAGCTATTGCAGTACGTCACCGAAGCGAACGGCGGTAACGGTGCGGGTGTGACAGTGGGTCGCTGGTGTTGGACAACGAGGACGGTGCGGCGATGGACCTCGGGGAGTGCCTGCAGGAATCGACCGCCCCCGGGCCCGTTATAGGACTCCGCCGCTGCGGGTATTCTGCGCTGCCTGTAGCTGCCGGCCATCAAGTCGGTCGAGCGTTACGTTTAGGCGAAGCTCCCCCTTCCTCCCCGGCCGGCAGAGAGTTGCCCACAAGCGACCGTGATTGAGGCAGTTGCTTCCCAGAACTGGAGCGAAGACCTTGCTATTCGGTCGGATCGTCGCAGTGCGAGTGCCTCCGCCGCGGACGAGAGGCCTGAGTGGCTCAATACGCAGCTTCCGGCTCTGATGACCCGTGCGCGTCGCGCTTCAGTGTGAGTGACTCACGCCGGATCGCTCCCGCTTCGGAGCCGGGTCAGCTGTGAGGCCACAGTCCGGCTCGAGAATCGAGACGCGGCCCCGCGTCTCGGGGCGGGCCTGCGCGATACGTGAACAAGTGGCCGGCCGCAAGGCTATATCACAATGAAGACATGCCCGACCAAAGAGCGCCACGGGATGCATTCTCATCCCGCACTGCGACGCTGGTGGCCACGGCGCTGGCCGTAGCGAGCATCGTGATTCCGTTCTGGTTCTGGATGGACACTTGGTTCGGCAAGACTCTTTCGGACGAACAGATCTCCGAGTACCTAGCAGACTCGGAGAGACCCCGGCGCGCGCAACATGCAATGGCGCAGATCTCGGCCCGAATCAGTGCGGGCGACGAGTCCGTCAAGATTTGGTACCCGGCGCTATTGCAGGTCGCTCGCCACGAACTGCCGGAGCTGCGCCTGACGGTCGCCTGGCTGATGGGCGACGACCCGGACAGTGAGGAGTTCCACTCTGCCCTGCTCAAACTCGTAGCGGACCCCCATCCAATGGTCCGGCGTAACGCTGCCTTGGCGCTTGCCAAGTTCGGTGATCCGACTGGCCGCGAGGAGATGCGCGGCATGCTGCGAGACTACCGGCTGCGAAGCCCGAATGCCGGCCTGGTCCGCAACCGGCTCGAGCCCGGGGACGCGTTCGATGCCGGGGCCCTGCTCGTACGGATCGAGCCGTCAGGGGGCGGTGAACCCCATGACGTGCGGGCGCCGATCCCGGGAATCCTAGACCGACAGCTCCGCCGCGAGGGTGACACGGTCACGGTCGGAGACGAACTGACTGTCGTCCGTCCGGAGGCCACCCACGTCCTGCAAGCGCTTCTTGGCCTGTACCTCGTCGGAACGGAGGACGACATCGGAATCGTGCAGCCGTATCAGCGGCCCAGGGACGATCTTGGTCCGCAAGTTGCCCAGCAGGCCCGGTTGACGTTGGACAGGATCCGCAGCCGCTCGAGCGGTCAGGACGACCCCGCCGCGCCCGCCGGTAGCTGATCCAGGGTCACCAATTCGAAGCAGGTCGCGTCATGGACGATGCGGTCCACCAGAGCCACGTGCATCGCGTGGCCTGCGCGCCGGGCGACGACCCGTCCCAGCAATGGGTGGCCCAGCAGCGCTACGTCGCCGATCAGGTCGAGCAGCTTGTGCCTGCACGGCTCGTCCGGATAGCGAAGCCCTGAATCGTTCATCACGCAGTCGGCCCCGAAACACACCGCGTTCTCCAGCGACGCTCCGCGGATGAGGCCCATGTCGCGCAGCATCGCCAAGTCCCTCTCGAACCCGAACGTGCGGGCCGGCGCGATCTGCTTCAGGTAGTTCTCAGGAGTGATTCGCAGTTGGATACGCTGCGGGCCTACGAGCGGATGGGGATACAGTGTCTCGCAGTCCACGTCGAAGGCCCATCCCGGCTCGATCGAGATGCGCTTGTCGCTTTCGCGCACCTCGACGCGCTTGCGCATCCTCAGGTACCGCCTCCAGCGGCGCTGCCGCTTCAGCCCTGCTTCCTGCAGCATGCGCGCAAATGGCAACGCGCTGCCGTCGAGGATGGGCAATTCAAGCTGGTCGATCTCCACCCTGACGTTGTCGACTCCTAGCGCCCGCAAGACACTGAGCAAGTGCTCAGTCGTGGAGAGCAGCACACCTTGGCGCATGAGGCTCGTCGCATAGCTCACCTTGGCGACGTGTCGCCAACTGGCCCGGATCTCGAAGCCGTCCAGATCAGTGCGGACGAACACCACCCCACTCCCGGAGGGCGCCGGAAGCATCCGCAGCTCGGCCCCCACTCCGTGGTGAAGGCCCACCCCCCGAACTTCGACCGGCCGCTTAATGGTGTGCTCGTAGCGAGCCGAAGGATCGAGGGGCGTATGGGCCATGCGAGGGCCGTTCACCATCCTTCATAGCAGGTCTTCGGCCCATTTCCAAGGCCCGCCCGAATGGAGGTAATGACACACTCAAGTGTTGTTATAATGACACGTCGAGTTCGCTAGAGAACGCCGTAAAGCCGACCGCGGTTCAGGACGACAAGGGGATCGAAGTCCGCCTTGATGCGCTGCATCAGGAGCAGTTCGGCCGCGCGCGGGGCCCACTGCTCAACTTCTTGCTTCAGGGCGTCGGGACCGGCCTCCAGCGTGGCCAGCATGCCCGCACGTCGAAGCGTGCTGAGGGCAGCGCGGGCGCTTGCGGCATTGGTGGCCATCACCGTGCCTGTGGCGTTCCCGGCCCGAAGGGACGCTCCGCATCCGACACTGCCGGCCACGCTGAGCAATTCCCCGAGCCTTGACAGGACCGTAGATACCCGCAGCAACGCGCCGGCAGGATGGGCAGAGAGCCAACTTGGGCCGCCCTCGCGGACCCGGCTCCAGACATCTGCTTCAATTCCCTCGAAATCAACGCCCTCCGACGCTGCCAAGGCTTCGAACGCACCTCGATAGCGCCGGGTCACCGCCTCGCTTCCGGTCGCCTCGACAAGCAGAGAGTGCGCTGCTTCCAGGCCCAAGAACTGGGCAACGCTTGGATCCAGCCAATCGATTGCGACGGGTTGCAGCTGGCCGGTGAGAATCGCCGACCGGACGGCAAGCAGCGGTTCCACGGAGCTGCACCGGAACAGAAACGACGCCGACGACTCTGGCTTCGGAAACACCTTAAAGTTCGCAGAGGCAATCGCGGCCAGCGTGCCGAAGGATCCGATCATGAGCTTTCCCATGTCCAAGCCGGTCACGTTCTTGACGACCATGCCCCCAGAACTGACGAGCTTGCCGTCGAGCGTCGCGAATCGCATGCCGATGACCATGTCCCGCGCCGTGCCGTAGCGCCTTCGGCGGCTGCCGCTGGAGTTCGACGCGAGCACACCGCCCACAGTGGCGCTGTCGAAACAGGGCGGGTCGAGCGGAAGGAATTGGTTGTTGCGGGCCAGGATGTGGTTGAGTTCGGCAATCGCCATGCCCGCCTCGACGCTCACGGTCAGGTCTGCCGGCTCGTAGGCCAGCACTCGATTCAGCCGAGCCGTTTCGATGCGACGGTCGGCAGGGGCGACGGGTCCGCCGAAGGACCGCTTGGAGAACGAGCCTCCGAGCTCGACAGTGGCCTCCTGCCGGCCGCATTCGTGGACGGCATCGCGCAGTTCCTCGACTGTCGAAGGCGCAATCAGATCGGGCATGGCAGTGACGCTCTGGCTACAGAGGCACACACCTGCTGTGCTGGCATGCGCATCAACGGCTGTGGGCGGGCGGGCCCGGATTGGCGCCTACATCACCTGCTCGAAGATGGCAAAGTCTCCGGGGTTCCAAGCCTGGGCGATGACGTACAGCTTGCCATTCGCACGGTGCAGGACTGCATTGTGGACGTGCTGGAAGTTCTCCAGCCCGAGTTCGGCCTTCGGCAGGATGGTGGAGACGAGCTTGTCGTCTTCCAAGATGTAGATCGGCGCGCCCTGTGGCCGGTCAGCGCCGTGCAGCGCGCCGACAACGCCCAGATTGTCAAGGTAATCGACATCGCAGGGATAGGAGCCGAGCGGGAGCCTGAGGGTCGAGATGTATTGGCCGTGCCTGGTGAAGCGGTCGATCTCGGCGTTCGGGCGGTCTGCCACATCAATGCGCTTGGTGCCTCCCGGAACGGTGATGCCGTGACCGGTTCCGAACTGGCCGGCGCCACTGCCCTTGCCTCCGAACGAGAGATCGAACCAGGACACCTTGAACGGATTCGTACTCTCGACCTTGGCCGTGATCACGTAGTCAAGCGCCGAATAGCCTGTGGCGACGTACAGCAGCCCGTCGAGTTCCTCAACGTCAGTTGGCACGAAGTTCCCGCGACCCATGAAATAGTCGGTCGCCGCGGGAGCGCCGAGATCGCCCGAAGGCGAGGTGAGCTCATGCTGGATCTTGCCGTCCAGTCCGGTCGTATAGACGGTGGCATTGCCGTTCCCGGGGAATGTCAGGTGGGGCTCGCCGCCCGAGTCGTACCAGATGGTGGCGTTGTGCATGTTGTGCGGCTTCATCTTCGCGTCGGTCTCGATCATGCGGGTCGACCCGAGATCGCTGCTGATCTGGATGATGCCGGCGCCGGGAAGCGAGAAGTAGACCTCGCCCTTCCCGTCCCGGCGGTCAATTGCGAAACCCCCGTGGGCTTTCTCCAAGACGGCCTGAGCCTCGCTCGGTAGGTGGTCCGACTTGTAGGCCACCTTGAACTTGTAATTGCCCTGGCCACTCGTGAGGTGGCTGTCGGCGGAGGAGGGGGAGGGCGCAAAGCCAGCATTCCAAGCGAACAGTAGGAGTGCGGCGAAGAGCCCGGTGATCAGTGAACGAGACATGGGGATGTTTACCTTGCGAATACTGTACACGAGCACAGGCCCTCCCTGCATCGAGGCCTGGTTACCTCACCGACCAATGGCAATCATTGTTCGGCGATGCCAGTAGGTGTTGGTGCCGAGGGCGGGGTAGCTGCCCGTGCTGGGGCGACGGCGCCTGAGGCACGACCTGGGGGATCAACGCGCTTGCTGGGACTGGTCTTCGTCGACGCGGTCGACAACATGCGCCCCGCGGTCCTCCGGAAAGCCCTTGAGCGGCCCCGTCCGCACGAACCTTCCCCCGTCGCGCAGGCTGCCCCCCCCCGGTAGTGGCGATGCATCGCGACCGATCTCCCTGGCGACGGCTGCAAGCTCCTCCACCACATCGGGGTACTCGACGGCCAAGCTGTTCGTCTCGGTGGGGTCTGCGCGGTAGTCGTACAAAGCCTGTTCCCGGGCCGCTCCGGGGCCGTTGGTTCCGGGTGGGCCCCCACGACGCCCTCCGCCTGCCGGCCGGCGCCCCGCTCCGAGGGAGGGCCGGACCGCGGGAGCACGGCCCCCGAGCCCCAGCCATCCGGGTACCGTCTCGACGTACTTCCATCGCCCGCGGAAGAGAGCTCGGCCGAAGCGGCTCCCGAGGATCAGGTCTCCCCGCTCGACCTGCTCACCGACCGAGATCGCCGGCCACATGTCGAATCCGTCGAAGGGGTTCCCGACCTGACGTTCGATGCCGCTCGCAGAGATCAGCGTCGGGAGCCAGTCGTGAGCGCTCACCAGCTGTGCCAGGGTCCCGGGCTTGATCATGCCGGGGAAGTTCACGAGGGCGGGAACCCTCGTGCCGCCTTCGAGCGGGCTGCCCTTGCCTCCTCGAAACGGGCTGTTGTCACCACCTCCCACCGGGTAGCCCCCGTTGTCGCTCATCCAGATCACAAGTGTGCTCTCACGGAGATCCTCTCGTTCCAGCGCAGCGATCACTTCCGCGACCGACTCGTCAAGGTGCGTCATCATCGCGGCATAAGTTCGTCGAACATCGTCCTCAATCTGGGCGTACTGCCGGAGGTGCTCCTCAGACGCCTGCAAGGGCGTGTGCGGGGCGTTCCAAGACAGGTACAGCAGGAACGGGCGTTCCCTGTCACGGCCCTCGATCAGACGCACGGCCTCCGCGGTCGGTCGTGTGACCTTCTTCCTCGAGAGCCTTGCCATTCCTATGCCAGTCGGGAGCACCCATCAGCACATCGCTGTTGTGGGAGTAGTGGTCTAGGCCGCCTGTCAGCGAGCCGTACGAGTGGCTCCAGCCGCGCTCGTTCGGAAAGTACGCTCGCTTGCTGTGGCCAAGATGCCACTTGCCCGCGTACCACGTCTGATACCCAGCCGCCTGGAAGACGTCTCCCATGGTGGTCTCGTCCAGAGGCAGGCCGCCGTGGTCGATGATCGGGCTGGCCATCCCGAATCGCAGGGGTGACCGACCGGTCATGATGGCAACCCGCGTCGGGGTACACAAAGAGGAGGCATAGTAACGATCCAGCCGCAGCCCGTCCGCAACCAGCTTGTCGATCGCCGGCGTCCTGATCTCGCTGTTGTTGAAACCGACGTCGTTCCACCCGACGTCATCGGCCATCATCAGCACGATATTGGGACTGGCTACCAATCCCGCCGGCGCCAAGGGCGACAGCAGCAGCGCGAGCAGTGCTGCCCGATCTCCGGTTCTCATTGCCAACCACCTCCTTCGTCAGGTCCGTTCGACACCGATGGTGATGGTGCCGACCTGCGTCTTGCCTTCGGCCGTCATCGTCGGGAACACGCCCACGGGATCGCCTCCGGTGGGCCCGACCCGCATGACAAAGTCATTGGAGTTGCGGAAAGGCGTAGGGTGCCTCGCAACGTAGGGTTCCAGTTGGTGGATAGTGTCGGTGAGGTCGTCTGGGAAGTAAAGCTGCGTTGTGAGCAGCTCGCTCCCGCCAAGCTGCACCTTCACGTGCACGTGGACGGCACGCGGGTTGTACCAGCCCGGGTAGATGGTGAGAAACTCCACTTCGCCCTGGTCGTTTGCCGCTTGGGTGCCCCTCAGGAACCGCTGCGGACCGGTCGGCTCACGGTGGCCACCGAGTCGGCCGCCGAACCCGGGGGGCGGACCACCTTCTCCCCTTGGCCGTCTGGCGCTTCCTCCCGGCGGTCCACCGGGTCTTCCGCCCCGCGGGCCGCCACCGCCTCCTGGTGGGACGTTGGGGTCGACATCCGGATGGCCACTGTAGTTGCCGAGAGCGTCGCAGGACCAGATTTCCGTCCTCTACTCCGGCGATGGCCTCGCAGGTGCCAGCGTCGACTACCTTCATCCGGAGAATCAGGTCCTCTCCAGGCTTGCCCCCTCGCACATCGCTTCGGTTGTCCACATCGCTGATGTGGTAGGGCCCGTCGATCTGCCGAGAGGTCAGTAGGCACTCGGCGGCGCGCGAGAAACCTGGTCCGACGATCAGCGAGCCGAGTGCGGTACCTCCGGCCGCGAGTGCCTGCCGACGGGTCGGCTCAATCAGTCGTTTGCTTTGCTGCAGCATTCTGTTTCCTCCTCTTGTCCCTTCTGATACGAGTCTCCACCCGCTTGCTTCCGTTCTTTGCCACTCCCGTCACCGACCACATCACACCGGCCACGGAGCGCGTCCTTCGAACATCCTCCAGCATCGCCCGACCCCTCTCTACAGTTAGGGGTTCAGTGTTCCCAAGTAAGCCCCAAGGGCCAATCTCCGCGACCACATTGAGGTCACCTGCGGTCACGCCGACTCGACACCGGGCAGTCCGGGCTCCGATCCGCCCGGCCAGCTGATGGAGGCCGAGTGCGGCGTCATCGACTCAGCGGGTACGGGCGACGAGGTGCCTTTCCTCCGTTGCGGACGGCGCGCTGTGCACGACGGCGTGCGGCAGCAGGATCGCGTGCGTCTCGGCAGACAGCCTGTCGAACCTGGCGCCGAACGCGTGGTCCAACCGGTGGTCGGGCCCCGCCGATGGAGGTCGTGCACTTTGCGCCGAGGTCACCAGCGACCCGAACTGCCTCATCCACGGTCGGGGGCGGCCCCATGCAATCGGAGCACGGCATGCTTGTTGTCGGACCCGAACGGGGGACTGGCGGGGCAATTGACTACGCGGTCAACTCTGGCAAGAGCCCAGTCACAACCATGCGAGGTGCAAGGCACTTCGACTCGGCCAAGTCCTTTGGCATGACCCGAAGTAGGCACGTCCGTGTGGCGCTCATTGGCAGCCCGCAGACGGACCGGGCCGGCAAGCTGTCGCATTCGTCCGTCCCGGGAACGCCGGTGTTCAGAGTCGGAAGGGCCATGGACTTAACCCCCGACTCGGACCGACCCGTCATCACGCTGGTGCACCGTGACAAGCGACATTCGTCCAAGGTGGTGTCCTTCGGCGCTACAGCCTGCCTCGGACGGCCAAGGGGGTCGTCGACGTGCTGATGAAGGATCTGGACATCTTCCGCTTCGCCGAGGTGCGGATGAAGCTGGTGCAGCTCAGGCCGTGGTTGTCCGAAGACACGGGTCGCGGAAGCAACTGACGCCTCCGCCGGAACGGACTTCGCCCGACTGTGGCAGGGGCCACGATGGACTTCGATGAGGCTGGTCCGGCAAGGAGGCCAAGAAACAGGCTACTGCCGCCCACGGTCTTGCCCCGCGGTGACGGCCGTCTTCTTCATGCGACGAGCACCAAAGTCGACCGAGAGTGGGGCGGATCCTTCTGGGAGCACTCACTACGCCAAGCGCATCAGAACCAGCCTGCAGGTAGCCAGCGTTTCACCTCGCCGATCCGGCATTGCGCGACATCCCTTGAGGGTCTGGCCGGGAAAACCTCCTACCCCATGGGGCCCGGCCACGGCTGAAGGGATTCGATGGCATGACGGCCACTAGTCGCCGTGGCAGCACGAAGCGATCGGTCCGCCCGAGGTCGTAGCGTCTGGGCTGGACCGCGGTGGTCGCACCACGTTGCATCTCGCCGAGGCTGGCCACCCGGGCGAATCCACCGCTCTTGAGCCCGGAGCAAGCCGAAGAGAGCAAGAGGCCTTAGATCCCTGCCGTGTTGGCAGACCCCCAACCCCCTTCAGTGCTGTCGAATCCACTGGTCCTACGGGCTCGACTATCGCCAGCTGCGGAGGCGTGTTTTGCGCACCGTGGGAAACTGGTCACTCGATGAAGTTCGACGAGACCGGCAATCGAAAGCGCGTCAGTGAGCTGCGCGCCAAGGGCGTTGAGGTCTGGGGACCGGAACGCGTCTACGTAGATTCCAGCGTAGACCTGGATGCGATAGAAGCGGGTGCTGTCGTGCGGCAAGCGACCCTGTCGGGCGCCACGCTGTCGATTGGCGCCGGTTCAGTGATCGGCACAAGTGGCCATGCAGAAGTCGACGATTGCCAAATCGGGCGGAACGTTGAGCTTGGATCGGGCATGTACCAGTCTGCGACCTTCCTGGATGGCGTGAAGATTCGAGGCTTCGCCGAAATCCGACCGGGCACGCTGCTAGAAGAGGAAGTTGACCTAGCTCATTGCGTGGCGCTGAAGAACACCACATTCACGGCCTGTTGCGTCGCCGGATCGTTGATCAACTTCTGCGACGTGTTCCTGAGCGGAGGCACGTCCCGGCGGGACCACACGGAGGTGGGGTCGGCAGCCGTGCACTACAACTTCGACCCTTGGGGCGATAAGTGGGGCAGCCTGTTGGGAGGCATTCGTGGGGTTCTGCTTCGGGAAGATCCCGTCTTCATCGGGGGCACGTGCGGAATCGTCGGCCCCGTGGAGATTGGCTTCGGCGCAGTGCTGGCCGCGGGTTCCACCATCCGCAGGTCAGTGTCCGCGAACACCTTGATAGCGACCTCAGGCCGAAACGCCAAGATCAATGGCTTCGACCGAAGGAAGCGTGGCAGTGTAGCAAGGGCATTCGTCACCACGGCGAGACTGGTTGCGACCCTGCGTGCGTTCGACTCCTGGTACAAGAACGTGCGGTTGCCATACTCCGACAGTCGAGAACGAACTCTCTACGCTGCGGCGCGAGGGCGAATCGAAGCGCAAGCCTCAGAGCGGATTAAGCGCCTGAGCAGGGCCGTCTCAGTCCTTGGACAAGGAGATGGTGGTGCAGCGCCTTGGGCGAGGCCCACAGCTCGTGAACACGCGCACTTGGTGCGTACATGGAAAGAGATGAGGCGGTTGTTGGAAGCTCGATTGGACGGAATGCCGCCACCCTTCGACTTCATGCGTGGCTACCGTAATGCCCGGGAAGGCGGTCTGAGCCACATAGACTCCGTGCGGGCCGCGCCGGAATCGGGCCACGCCGAGGCGTGGCTGCAGGGCCTTGTGGAAGGCATCACGATCCAAGCCAAGTCCCTTGTCAATTACGAAGTGACCACCGGTCGGCGCTGGGACTAGGCATGGTACGCTTCGATCCATGAACGACCCGACTCTGGTCCAACGTGCGATCACCCCGCTACGGGCACTTGTGCTCGTAACGCTGTTGATCGCCTTGTCCTGCACTCCGATTGGGGACAGCGGCGCACCGGAAGGGGTCGAGCCCGAGCGCGGTCCGCGCACCCAGCCAGGTACGGAGATGGGCCTTTACGCGCCGGATCAGCACGCCTTGTATGACGGGCGCTTCATCATCAGCGGAAGCCGGATCTATCAGGTCGGCACATTGAATGACCAGAGCCCGTGGGATCACATGGGGAACGCCGGCACGAACTTGCGCCCAGTGGGTGGCACGGCCGAGATCGACGTGAACGAGATTGACAACACCGGTACCTTCCGGGCCGAACTCGAGCTACCGGAGGGGAAGTATGTAATGAATCTCGAGGAAATCAAGGAGTTCAGCCCGTGCCAGGACGGTGGGATCGCTGCTTTCTTGTTCGAGCATGGCGACTCAGGCTGCGGCGACGCAAACTGGCCCAAGAGTCTGCTGTACGTGGCGGGATGGGGAATCGGCTCCGTGACCCTGAACGACGCAGATCTGTATGAGGACTACGAGATCCATTTCATGGTGACGCAGGGCATGCGTGACAGGGAGCTGGTCGCGCACTACCCGATGGATGGGAAGACAACCGAGGCCGGAGCGGTGAATCCGGCGCTCCAGCAGCTGGACTTCTACATCCGCAGTCCGGAGAAGAACGAGGCCAACCACCCGGACCGGGAGGTGTTTGACCACTTCTTCGCTATGGAAGTGACCTGGAGGTAGGACTGTCGGGGGAGCCGTCGGGTAGCAACCGAGTTGCTAGTGTGCAAGAAGGGTTCGACGAGCCGAGGCCCACCGGTGTGCGATTCGTCCACGCCAGTACAGGTGACCATGCGGGGCATGACGATCCAGACTTCCGAGACGTCAGCCCGAGCTACAGAAGACTCCGAGACGTTTCCAATGTAGAGTACGGCGACGGGAGCTTGCTACGCAGCCTTCTCCTTGAGAACTGCGTGTAGGTGATCTGTCACGGATCATTCCTAGTAGCCGAAATAGGATTCTGGACAGTCGTTTATGACGTGACCGACTTGGGTCGATAGACTCAGCTGCTGAGAATGAACGTCCCATCGTAGATTGTAAAGTGGAAACCCTGAAGGAAATCCATTCCGAGGAGGACATCATGGTACTTGGGCTCGTAGGGCAGGCGCGCGACCTCCATGTCCATCCCGCGAAGCGTTCTCTCAAGCGTCACGTTGCCCTCGCTTCCTTGTACCGGTGTGTCAATCGGGATGTCTACCCTCACGCGATACTTCTCGGTGACGACGGGATCTCGGGGAACGGGGACGATCTGTCTGTTCCCGACCGGCTGCAAGCCGACCTCTCGGACCACCTTCTCGGAAGCCATGGTCACCTACGATAAGGTGTCCAACAACGCCTTGTAAGAATTCCGACTACCGGCGTTCGCCTGCGAAACAGCAATCGAGGCTATGAGGATGATCTGATCGTCTCTGATCTGGCCTCTGAATGTCGGCATTCTCCTGTCTCAGGATCCAATGTGCATCGTGAGGATGCCGAGGGATCTTGGCTTCTCTCCTATGGTCTGGATTGAGAACTTGCCCAAGCCGAACTTCTCGCATCCAATGGAATAGGCATCTCCGCTGTCATTGTAGATTTGAACGATCTCTCCGTCATGGAGCAAGACCGTACGTCCGAGATTCTCCGCCTTGAGGGATTCCTCCCGGGCCTTGAAGGCTACCCAGTTCTTCTCCATTTCGGTCGTCGGGTCATGAGAATGTTGCGACATCGTAGCCTCCTCGCGATATCAGTCTAGGGCATGAGAATGCTCGACGCCTCTTCTTGGATCAAGACGAACCGCAGGCCCGACCCGCACCCAGACTTCAAGCCGATCCAGAAGTGTCTGCTGCATAGCATGGGTTGAGTCGATCAATGTATCTGGATATAGTGGGCCAACGGCTGCCAATCCAATATGCGGTTAGTACGATTCGTGGGCTGCCTCCTTCGCCTTTCCCGCCTCAGCGCCTTCCATGGCGTATCCAGGGACCAATGGCAGTAACTGCCGGTGCCTGCGGAAACTAGCGCCCGTCGCGGCGATCCGCGCTTGCAGACCTGCCGCTGGCTCCACACCTACCCGTCTGCTGCCCATCGTTGTTGCCAGTCGCACGTTGTCAGTTGTTGCGCGTCCGTATCCGTTCCCGGGTGTCGACCTCCAGCTTCCGTCGATCCTTCGCGCCTTCGAACTGCACTGCGGAAATGCATGCACAACGTGGTACGCCAACACGATCACGAACAGGTGCTCGGACACGCGCTTGTCTAGCCGGCCATTCGGCGGACTCCTTCCAGCCCCTCCCCTTAGGAACAAGAGGGCCGCGCTCAGCCCGCCATCTTCTCTGTCGATCAGCCAAGTCCGCGACTTGGTGGGAAATAGGCTCCAGGGCAACCCACGCACGTCTCGCCGGCCAGACTCACTGGCAGAGGTCACCATCAAGCGACTGGTAGTCGGCCATGAAGGATCGGCTCCCACCCGGGCGGACTGCAAAGTCGCAAGAACTCACGCCTTCAAGACCGGAGCCTTGCCCATCAAGCCACGCTCCTTTTGAGTTCCAGGCTCGCATCGCTCCCAACATCAGCACTTTCTACAGATCGCTGCGCCAAGAAGAACCGCAAGCCTCGAAACTCAGTTCGGCGAATCTGATCTTCGGTCCTCCACATCCGTGCAAAATCGTCCATGAAAATCGGATCTGCGATAAGGGCTCTCCCTCAGCGTCCGGATGAGCTGTCTATCCCTCAGTGCGACTGCCGACCCGAAATCGGGGGACAGCCAGGGAAGGGTGGCGAGAACGACGGAATGTCGGCGATCATGCAGGCCCTAGAGAGGGATGCCGCTCAGCCGCCCTGAGCCCAGAGGGGTCTACGTACCCCACGCTCGATGCCCTTGGCGGCTGCCGGCTTCTAACTTGGGGCGGTCCTGACAGCAGCCTGGCCGGCTGGACCAGTCCATCCTTGTGCGCCGGCGTCCCAAGAGGGAGGTCGAGAGGCTCTGGGGAGGGACTTCTCCGATGGCCCGCGTGCCCCGCGCCGGATAGTCATGAATGAGGCCATCCGAGTACTGAGCACTGCGGGAGCTGGTCGTACGGTCCTGGCTGAGCCCAGAGCGGAGATAGGCAGGTCGGGCCGAGGTGATCGCCTCCCCCGAAGGCTGGCCACTTTGCCAAGGGCAAGGAACAGCTGCCTCCGCGGCCAAACCGTCAACTGCCGAAGAGCTACCTGTCCGAACACTTCTGAGTCGCGGTGCCCATGGCGGAACACTGAGTCCTCTGGATCCGCGATCAGGGCAGGTCTAGCGCCGGATTACGGTCGAAGAAGTCGAATGGGCGGAGTTCGAAGCCGTGCCACACGGTCGGCATGACTGGCCAGTCCTCTGAGCGAGGCAGGTGATGCATGCCGATGGTATGCCAGACGACAATGTCCGTGTCGAGGATCTCCCGGTCGGCTGCCGTCCACGCGGGCAGTCCCAGCCCCGGCTCGCTCAACGTCGGATGTTCGCCGGCTGCGTAGCGCTCCTCGTCTCGGTGGGGCGTCACCCAGACGTGGTGGTCAATGAAGCCTGCACGCCGCCGAGGGTAGTCGTCTTCCGACAGCAGCGTGTTTGCGTTGTGCCCGGGAACCAACTGGTAACTCGTCGGATAGCCGGAGGAGTTCCGTCGGTCGGTGCTTTGGATGCGCCACAAGGCCGGGCGTTTGATGTTGATGTCGAGTCGCGCTTCGTGCTCGCTGGCGGGAACGTGCTCCTCCCGGACCCACAGGCTGCGACGGGGATGGTCGGCTGCCAGTCGCTGCGTCACCAGCCTATCGACGACGAGTCTGTTAGCGGCGCCGTCTATGTCCAAGTCGAGACGGTAGCTGAAGTAGTGGTCATGGTTCACAGCCACGATATTGCGATCCACGAACCGCCCGTAGGCGTCGGTGCCCGGTTCCGCGTGCGATGCGTCCTTGTCCTCGACTGCCTTCACTTCCAGGATTCCAGTAGTGCCCACCCGAACTTCGATGGAGCCGTCCTGGCGGAAGATCCAGTCGAGGAGGTAGTCGTAGTTGCCGACCACCGCTCCGACCCGCACGACGAGGTCCCGGCTCCTTCGGCTGTCCGGCATCTCGGAAGCCCAGTGGCGCCACGCCGGATCGCCCGTCTCCCGTTCGTAGACGCAGATCGTATCGGGCAGGGTGCTCGGACGTCCCTTGTCGTTGCTGATGACGGTGTCGATGTACGTGGCGTAGTCTGGACAGTCACGGCCGCGGAGCAGCGCCTTTGCAAACCCGCCGGCCATGAATTCGCCAACATCGATGAAATTTCGCCTGTACCAGCCGAATGATGGGTCCATGTAAGGGACGAACAACTCGGACAGGTAGCCCTGGTACATGACCGATCGCTGCGGGCCACCGGGTTCTTCTTGGTATCCCACTAGTGAGAGGACTGCGCCAACGCGCTGATCGGGCCGTAGGTGGAAGCGCCAATTCTGCCAACGCACCTGGAATCCGTCGATTTCGAATCCGGGGCCGAGCGGCTGGCGCGTGTCGATCGGGCCCGGAACTTCCCGCGGGTCTTCGAGCCTCGTGCGGTCATAGTCGCCGTCAGTTCCAGTAAGCGCCACGGGACCGTCGTCTACGACCCGCAGGACCTTCTCGGATTCGAGATCGACCACGGCCGATAGGCCCTCAACCTGGCGGGTCCACGCGTTTCGGACTCCGCGGGGCTCGGAGCAGCGTACGTTGCCGATGCGCCGCCCGCGTTCTTCCTCGGTTCCGAAATAGCCAGGTGGCCCCGTGCTGCAATCCAAGAACGTCGTGTCGGTAATCCCTCTGGCCTTGAGGGCTGCAAGGAAATCAGGATGTTCCAAGACGTTATCGATGACAGCCTTGTAGTCGTCTCCGGACCAGTTCGGCTGAGCGCCCTCGAGCGGTGCCCACGTGATTACCCGCCTCTTGGCGAGATCCACGATCGCCTCGAACGCTTCGTTGCCTTGCCGAACCAGAGCGTATCCCCTTCGAGGCACGGCCGTTCCGGCGCGCCAGGCCAGCACCTCGCTCTTCGGGGGCTCGTGCAGCGTCAACTGGGAAAAGCGGGTCTTTCGGTCCATGTGCCCGGCATCCCGGACAATCTCGAGAATTGTCCAGATCTCCCGATAGCTCAGCGGGTCGAGCGGATGGTCGGCCGCTTCGCCCTGCGGGGCGGCCAATAGCGCGAGGAAGAGGATTGCATAGAGGGGCGACATGGTCAGATTCTTCGCTCGGCCTTGCGATCGAGGAACGGCGTCTCGCATGCCGGCGCAGCTCGATTATGCCAATTGCCATGGTGGCGGAATTGTGCTTGTGACCGAAAGCAACCACCGTCTTCTCCTCGGAGCTCCTGCCCGCGCATCGTGTATCTGCCGGCGAAGCCGCAACGCGATGCGCGCCTCGCAGGCCGCCGCGAGGCGAATGACCTCGAAGTGGATCTGACGCCGATCAAGTAACACACCCTGTCGATGGGGCTGAAATCGACCGCCCCGCCCTAGTCACGTCACTGTGGACGCTTCCCTTGGGGCGCCAGCTCTCCCCTACCGTGCGCACCGTCGACCTGAGGTAGGGGGGACCTGAACATGGTGCGTTGCTGGCATCGCAAGGCGCCAGGATTCCTCTGAACCTAGTCGCCCGATTGTTAGCAATTGCCGCATTCCGGACCGACCACTCACCGGCCTGTCCGCCTGCTTGAACAAGCAACAGTCCTGAGGCTGACGGTATGGGGCTTGACTGCGACCAAGTCGGTGGGCCAGCCTAAGCAGAGTGATGGCCCGAGTTCAAACAATCCTGGCAGCAGCCCTTCTCCCACTGGCCTGCTCACCTACGGGGGTGGAACCTGACCCCCGTCCGAACGTAGTCCTGATCATGACCGACGACCAAGGCTGGGCACAGCTCGGCTCCCACGGAGACCCTGTGTTGCAAACGCCACACTTGGACTCCTTGGCAGCTGAGAGCGTCGAGATGACGCGCTTCTATGTCTCTCCGGTCTGCGCGCCCACCCGGGCGGCGCTAATGACCGGGCGCTACAACTACCGGACGGGCGTAGTGGACACCTACTTGGGTCGCGCAATGATGCATCCCGACGAGGCTACGATTGCCGAGATCCTAGGGTCGGCGGGCTACCGGACCGGCATTTTCGGAAAGTGGCACCTTGGCGACAACTACCCGCAGCGCCCCGTTGACCAAGGCTTTGAGGAAGCGGTCGTCCACAAAGGAGGGGGCATTGGACAGCCCTCCGACCCACCCGGCTCCGACTACTTCGATCCGATCCTGTTCCGCAACGGTACGCAGGAGTCGTTCAGCGGATACTGCACGGACGTCTACTTCGACGAAGCAATCCGCTGGATAGGAGACGGGAGCGGCGAGCCGTTCTTCGCGTACATCCCCACCAACGCGCCGCACTCCCCATATCTGGTGCCAGACTCGTACCGCGAGCCGTACGCCGAGCAGGGCCTCTCCGACAAGGATGCCCGCATCTACGGCATGATCACAAACATCGACGACAACGTTGGAAGGCTGATGGCCCATCTGGAAGCCAACGGGCTGACGGGCAACACGATATTCATCTTCATGACCGACAACGGACCGACGACCCGGCTCTACAACGCCGGGCTCAGGCTTCAGAAGGGAAGCGTCTACGAGAACGGCATACGGGTCCCGTTCTTTGCCCGCTGGCCAGATGAACTAGAGCCCCTCAAGATCGACCAGCTCGGGGCGCACATTGACGTTGTGCCGACGCTCCTCGCGGCCACGGGCACCACCCCGCCATCTGACCTGCACATTGACGGCATCGACCTGCTCCCTCTCTGGAAAGGAGAGGTGGAGTCGCTTCCCGAGAGGACCTATTTCGTGCAGGCCCACCGCGGTAACGCACCCCAGTTGTACCGAGCATTCGCCGCCGTCGAGCAGCAGTACAAGCTAGTGCAGGCGCTGCGCTTTGGCCGACCGGAGCCGGAGCCGGCCGAGTTGGAGGCGCTGGAACTGTACGACCTCATCGCGGACCCAGGAGAGCAGCAGGACTTGGCGAAGGAGCGCCCGGAGGTTCTCGAGCGGCTGAAGGAATCGTACGAACGCTGGTTCGAGGAAGTCTCTTCGACACGAGGCTTCGATGCAGTTCGATTCGCTGTCGGAAGCGACGCTCAGCCCGAGGTCACGCTGACCCGTCAGGACTGGCGCATGGTCACGGCGGACGGCTGGGGGAGGGGCGATCCCGTCTTAGGTCGGTGGGAGGTCGAATCCGTGGCTACCGGACCGTACGACGCGACGGTTGTCCTCGACGAGCCCGCACCAGTCGCTGGCACTGCGCGAATCGGCTTTCGTGAAACGGAGGTGGCGACCAGCTTCTCCGCCGGGCAGCGGGAGGTGCGATTCGAAGGCATCGAGCTTGCAGAAGGGGAGGGGGCCATCGAGGTGCGCCTAGAGATGGGCGATGAGACCCGAGGCGCGTGGCAAGTGCACCTCGTTCGTCGATGAGAGCGATGCGACCGGGAAGTCAAATGGCCACTAGGCGCACACGGACACACAGATCAGCCCTACCCCGCTTCGCAGCCATTCTCGACGCCTTAGGCCGGCCCTGACCGGAGCGCTGATGCCACCAGAATCCGGACAGATGGACCGCCAACGTAGCGACCGTCCGATTTGGGGTGTGCCGGTGACCGAGGACTTGCTCAAGCTAATGGTCCGACGGATCGTATCGGACGTCGATCCCTTCAAGATCATCCTCTTCGGCTCGCGGGCCCGTGGAGATGCCAAGCCGGACTCTGATGTCGATGTGGTGGTCATCGAGTCTGGCGGGTTCGCTGATGGCCGGTCCAGGATCAAGGAAGCGGCGCGCCTATACCGCGTGCTGGCGGATGTGAAGGTCTGCAAGGACATCCTTGTCTACAGCGAGGAGGATGTCGAGTACTGGAAGGACTCTTTGAACTACGTGCTCGCCCGAGCACTGCGTGAGGGAACAGTGCTCTATGAGCGACCGTAAGTGTGCGCGGGCCTTGATCGAGGCAGCTCGACGCGATATCGAGGTCCTGCACCTCATGCTAGAGCACGAAGGCGGCTCCGATGAGGTCTTTGGCGTTCACGTCCAGCAGGCCGCCGAAAAGCTCCTCAAGGCTAGGTTGGCGATCGAGGGCGTACGGTTCTCGGTGACGCATGACCTGGAGTCGTTGGCCGAGTCCTTTGATCCAAGCGGAGTCGATATCCGGAGACTTCTGGAGTTCACTCCCTTCGCCGTCGTTCACGGATACGAGGCGCTGGCAGGCCGAAGCCTACCATTGGAACGCGATCGTGCTACGGCAGTCTTGGAAGATCTGAGCACCCTCGTGTCGCGAATGCTCGCCGCGGATCCAGATTCGATTGCCCCCCGTGTAGCGCAACGGGGACAGCGGTGACGTGACGTTTCTTGCCGGAACAATCGCGCAGTAGCCGCCGTCAATAGGCTGCGGCCACCATCGAAGCTCTCGGCGGATCACGCTGCAGGATTGCCGAGAGCCGGATTCCGCAGGTTCCGCCAAAGCTCCCGGAATCCGGCTGTCAAGATCAAGTCTGCTATCGGCCTTGAAGCTGCACCAGCACCCGGCGGGCAGCTTCGTGACGGGGCTGCCGAACCAGCAATTCCTCAAGCACGGATCTGGAACTGGCGTAATCGCCCCGATCAGCATGGACGCGCGCCAAGTTCATGTAGAACGTCGCAAAGTCCGGCACTCGGGAGATCCCGTACCGCAGGGCGGCGATCGCGTCGCCGACCTGGCGCAGCTGAAGGTACAGCACTGCAAGGTTGTTGATCGCCTCAGTGTGGTCCCGTCTGTGCTCGATCGCCTGCTGGAACAGCACCCGAGCCTCTTGAAGCTTGCCTTGCTTGGCGAGGGCGAGGCCCAACTTGTTGGCTGCGTCCGCCTCACCAGGATTCTCGTCCAGCGCCCGGCGCAGCAGGACCTCCGCTCGGCTGGCGTTCCCGAGCTGACTGTGCGCCTGCGCAGCGTTGATGAGTGCGTACGGCAGATTCCCGTTGATGTCGAGGGCCCGCTCGAAGTGGCTCGCTGCAGCCCGATAGTCCTGCCGGCCCATGGCCACGCCGCCGAGATTATTCCAAGCTTGCGGTAACTCGGAGTCAATCGCCAGCGCTCGCCGCAGGGCGCTATCGGCCTCGGCCAGACGGCCTTGGCCCAACTCGACCTGGCCGATCGCGAGCCAAGCTTTGGCGTTAGAGGCGTTCCGGTCTGCGGCTTCGCGCAGATAGGGCAGAGCAAGCCGCGGCTGGCCCGCTTGCAGGAACGCGGCACCCATTTGGTACTGGTTCCTCGCGACGGGCCGATGGTACCGGCCTGGGAACGGCAGGGGCGAAACCTCCGCGCCGCCGAGCATGGCCTCGTAGTCCATACGGATGATGCCGCCCGATGGCAGCCCTGGGTAAACCTTCCGAACTCGGCTGCGATCATCCACCAGCATGCTCATGGGAAGTTCGAGGTCGGCCCGATAGTCGAAGATGTACCGGCGAAAGACTGCATAGGCCGATGCCGTCTCATGCCGGGCGGACGAGAGGTCCAGCACTTGGGCCGGAACTCCTGAGGGCAAGCGGATGGAAGGCCCGCCGGCCAGCACCAACAAACCCGCGCTCACGGGCTCGGGAAGGGGCAACGGGTCCAGTAGCCAGGTCGGCTCAAGGCCAAGGCTGTTGACTGCCACCACAGCTTCCGCGAGTTCTCCCCGGACTTGCCGCGTTCCGATGCGCGAGCGTCTGGCCTCTGGCTCGCCTTCGCGGATCCGATACCTGTACCCGGCCTCAAGCCTCTCGAACCTCTGCCTACGGCCGGATGGCCACAGTACGCTGACCTCCGTTGCGGAGGCGTGATCCCCGATCCCGACGTGCAGGCGCTTCGTGTGCTGTGAGATGTACCCGGATCCAGCAGACACGCAGTGGGCCGCAATGCCGGCCGCCGACTTCACCTTCACGATCGTTCCGATGGCGTCTCGGTTCGACTCTGTCCCCTCCAGCTCAAGGACGAGCGGCAGCCGTGCTCCGGCCGATTCGTTGCGGAAGGCAATCAGCTGGGGACCAAGGCGGCTCTTGAGCAAGAGATCGGGCCTTCCGTCTCCGTCAAGATCCGTGACCGCAAAGGCCCTGCTGTCGGCGGCAACATCCAGGCCAGAGACACCCGAGAGGTCGCGATAGGCACCGTCGCGCCTCGCATAGAAGACGTTCGGTTCGTTCCCGTTCCAGCTGTAATCCTCGCGGACCAGTTGGTTCAGGCAGTTCCAGCCCTGCTCGTAGCCCTCCATGGGGCGGGCGTCGGCGAACGACTCGGACACCACTCTGCGCCAGAAGAAGCTGCAGAGATCCTTGTCCGGCGAATGGGTGATCATGCCCGCCGTGATCAGAATCTCGGGCGTACCGTCCAAGTCAAAGTCACAGGCATCGCCGGACCAAGACCAGCGCCCCATCTCGACGCCCTCGGTGTCGGCAACATACTCGAACGCCCCATCTCCTTGGTTCCTGTAGAGCGAGTTGCCCTTGGTGTGCCCGTGAAACGCCTCTGCCGGGGCCCCTGAGCGGATCGGCCCGAAGCCCGGATCCCGCGACACCCGCTGGCCCGCCGCAGTCCACATGTTGGTGACGTAGAGATCCATTCGGCCATCTCCGTCATAGTCAAACCAAGCAGCGCTCATGCCGGGCCCAATGTCCTCGACGCCGGCCCGTGCGGCGACGTCGCGGTACTTTCCGCCCTCGCGCTTGAAGAGGTTGTTGCGTCCGAAGTCGTTCGCCACGTACAACTCTGGCCAGCCATCCTCGTCGTAGTCGCACCACGCTGCGGCGAAGCTGTAGCGGTCGTTGTTCTCCCCAAAGCCCGCGGCCTCGGTCACGTCCGTGAATCGGCCCTGGCCGTCGCGGCCCAGCTCATTGCGCAGCAGGAAGTTGGGCGGCCCGTTCGTCGCGTCGTGGTACGGGGCCGGATAGCGGTACTGGTCTTCGCTGCGAAAGTACAGGTACGAGCAGAGGTAAAGGTCCACGAGCCCGTCGCGGTCGAAGTCCGCGGCCGCCATGCCGGCGAACGTACCCTTGGGCGGCGTCTCGAAGCGAAAGGCGCGCTCCCGCAGGCGAAAGCGCCCGCTCCCGTCGTTGAGGAAGAGGAGCGGACCTGCCGCCGCAAGCACAACCAGATCCTGGACGCCGATGTTTCGCAGGTCCAGGAACAGCGCTTGCGAGGTGTCGTCGAGGACGTCGACCCCTGCATCCGCGGTGATGTCTGCCCAAGTGCCGTCCCCCTGCCTGCTGTAGAGGCGGTTGGGCAGCCCGGCCGGCTGGCAAACGTACACCTCGTCCCAGCCATCGCCGTCGATGTCCCCCACCGATACGCCTTGGTTTCCGTAGACGCCGATCCCCGAAGCCACGTCGATTCGTGACCTCCAGTAGGGAAGGCCCTTCGACAGCTGGTCCCGGAAACTCTCGCAGGACCCGAACAGCTCGGCCGTGACATCGGCAAATAGGGGAGCCCCAGAGCGCGCCACCGTCTCTTCCAGCGGCTCGAATCGGACCAGCCGGCCATCCCGCCACACCATCCGCCATATGCCGACGCGGTGCTCCATCCGGGACTCCACCTCGGAAGAGACCTCGAATCGAACGACATCGTCCGGCAGCGCGTGGAACATCGCGCGCCGCACCGTTCCAAGGGACGAGACCCAGCGCTCAAGACCTGCCCTGAACCCCTCGCCCGACGCGTACTCTCCGAACAGCAGTCCGTCCCGGACCGAATAGCGCGACGGCATGGGCGACGGGCCTTCGAATCCCGCATCAAGCGGCAGCCTGGCGTCATCGAGCATGTCGGCGAGGGCACGTTCCACCTCCATCCCGAGCCGCTCCAGTTCGAACGTATCGGCGGCGGCATCGGCCAATTCCCTGAGGTCTTGGCAAGGGCGAGCCTGGCGAAACGTTGCCGCCAGATCATCCTGGCCAAGAGCACGCGCTGGCCGGAACGCTGCCGCGCCGGCCAGCCAGGTCAGGAATCCACGCCTATCAGGCCGCCTCACCTAGCTCACTCCGGAAGCCTCGCACAGGATCGCGCGAGCGATGACGGGGCGCCACCTTCTTCCGGAATGAAGCGCACCTGTGCCCTACTGAGGGATGGAGGCACGGGCCTGCGACTCGAACGAGGAGATCGCCCTGGCCAAGTCGGAGGGAGCCTGCATCCGATACTCCTTGCCGCCCAACGCACGCACCAAGCTTCCCATCAGGCCGGCCCAGGCATAGCGAGACGCGTCAAAGAAGGCGACGGTCGCCCCGATGTGCCGCAGGCGGTCGAGAACGCTGCGGGGCAGCCGCTTCCCGAAGTGCATGTCCTGCCCGAGGAACACGACCCCGTGGGGAGGATCGGGGCCTTCGATCTCCTGCTCGACCAGCCTCTCGAAGAACCTCATCTCGCTGCCCTTCATGAGGTCCCGGAAATCCACCTGCTCGGGGCGCAACTGCTGCGTGATCCTGCTGAGCGGCCTGAAGTCGAATGTTGAACCGTACTCCTGCCGGGCTAGTATGCGCTGATCTTCGAAGCTGAACGCGACGAGCGAGAACTCGCTGAAGCTGGGGCTGCGGGATAGCTGGCGGAGAGCTGCCACCTGCGGCATCAAGTGGAACATCCTTGGCCGCACGACCCGTCCCCGCCGGCCCAAGACGTCCAAGCTTAGGAAGACCTTGAGCCGCCTCGCCTGCGCGAGGTGGGGCCTTGGGACACTCTTCTCCGACCGGAAGATGTACATGTTCGTGTCGACGATCTCGCCTGGTCCGAGCGAGACCTCGACGCCGCGCGCGCGATTGGGCAGCTTTGCGGTGAACGTGCGGCTGCCCGAGCACTTCCTCCCGGTGATGTCCTGGATCGTCCAAGAGCTTCGGTACTTTCCAAGACCTATGGTGACGGCACGCGGAAAGCTGAACTCTCCTTTGATCCCTTTAGGGACTACCCTCTCGGATCCGAGATGCTGCACGACCCGCTTCGGCTCTCCAGGTGTTCCGTCGATCGGCTCCACGTCCAAGGTGATCCGGACCTGCACCGACTGCTCCCAGAACTGACGCACCGGCATCGTGAACCAATGGCCGGCGACAAAGCGGAATTCGAAGTCGAGATACGGCCCTAACGACTTCGCCGAGCAACGAATTGTGGGGCTGTCGGTAAGGCCCTGCGCAACCGGTGTCACCGCAAGGCAGCAAAGAAGGGCAAGCTTCAGCACCGATACCATCCGGCAGCGCCTATGCCTCAGAGTACCAGCACGAGCCGCTGCTAGAATGGGCCTTCCGTGGGATGGCCGCGGAGCCGCCGCCCGCATTGGCATTTCCAAGGCCCACTGCCAAGTACTGGCCCGTGGGGGAAGGTGCGTGGCAGATCCGGCTGCCACTGCCTTGGCAGCTGGTCAGCGTGAACGTGTTCCTGTTCCGCCGTGGCGGGGACTATCTCCTGCTGGACACAGGTCTGCGGTCCGAAGAGTCCCTGGAATCGCTCGAGAGCGCGCTGACCTGCCTCAATGTCGGCTGGGACTCGATCGCGGAAGTCTTGGTCAGCCACTTGCACCCTGACCACTTCGGGGCGGCTGCGGAGATCCGAAGGCGCAGCGGTGCGCCGGTGCGCATGCCCATGGAAGAGGCGGAGCTGGTGCGGCCCTTGGGTCCGGGCCGAGAGTTCTTCGCCGAGGCGACAGAGTTCCTCGGCAGGCACGGCGTCCCGCCCTCCGACGTTGCGACCATGCGCGCCAGAGCTGCGGCGGGCGCCACTGGGCACGAACGTCTCGACGTCGACGGCGGGCTTGCCGTCGGCGAAAGGATCGACTTTGACGGCGGAACGCTGACCGCGGTGGCGGCCCCGGGCCATTCGCCGGCCCAGTTGTGCTTCGTGTGGCCGGAAGCGCGCGTTCTCTTCTCTACGGACGCCATCCTGCCCAAGATCACGCCAAACATCGGCGTGCAATGGTTCTATCAGGGAGACCCCCTCGGGGACTACTTCGGAACCCTAGACCGACTCTCGGCACTCGACGTCGACAGGGTCGTCCCCTCCCACGGTCGGCCATTCCGGGGGCATCGGGAGTGGATCGTTGGCACGCGGCGGCACCACCGCAAGCGCTGCGACTCCATCGAGGCCGTGCTCGGGGCCGAGCCGATCCATGCCTACGAGATCGCGGGCCGCGTCTGGGGTGAGGACCGCACTCTACTGGACCGGCGGTTCGCGATGTCCGAGTCCCTGTCCCACCTGCACTACATGGCAGGCCACGGTCGCGTGGCTCGATTGGAGAGCAACGGCATAACGCGGTGGGCGCACGCCTGATCCGGCCCGTACAATAGCGCCTTGGCGGAATTCCGCGTCATCGCCGACCTCCCGCTGGACTCGACCGTGCTGGGTCTGGCCGGCCCCTCGATCGACTTCCTGCCATGGTCCTCTGCGCAGGAGGGCTTGGCGGAGCCTGTCGACGGCTTCTACACATACGGGCACCCCCTCTTGGACGGCGAGTTGATGGACAAGGTGCAAGGGGTGCGGGTTATCAGCAACTACGGAGTCGGCGTGGACCACATCAACGTGCCGGACGCCGCGGCAAGGGGGATTCCGGTGGGCAATACGCCGGGCATTCTGGACGGAGCCACCGCGGACGCAGGATTCGCGCTGCTGCTCGCCGCTGCACGCAGGATCGTCGAGGGCGACCGCTACGCCCGCTCGCCGGAGTTCGTGCACTACGACCCGGGCTTCATGCTTGGCCGCGAAGCGCACTCGACCACGCTGGGCATCATTGGACTCGGGAACATCGGGCGGCAGGTTGCCCGCAGGGCCATCGGCTTCGACATGCGGGTGCTGTACCGCAACCGTCGGCGGCGGCCGGCGGAGGAGGCGGAGCTAGGTGTTCAGTACTCGTCGCTCGAGGACCTGCTGCGGCGGGCCGACTACGTGATGCTGACGTGCCCGCTGACCGAGGAGACCCACCACCTGATCAGTGCCGAGCAACTCCGGATCATGAAGCCGACGGCGATACTGATCAATATTGCGCGCGGGCCCGTCGTCGACACCCAAGCCCTCTACGAGGCACTCCGCGACGGTGTGATCGCAAGTGCCGGGCTGGACGTCACCGATCCGGAGCCGCTGCCGCGGGACCATCCCCTGCTGGACCTGCCGAACGTGACCATACTGCCCCATCTGGGCAGCGCAACGATCGAGACGCGCCGCCGGATGGCGGAAGTCTCAATCGAGAACCTCCACCGGGGCCTGCGGGGCGAACCGCTGCTGCACACCGTGGAGCCCTGACCGCGGGCAAGCCCTCACAGCAGGGCTTCGATCCGATCCGCGAGTTCGGCCTCGGGCATGAATCCCGGATTGTAGAGCCGGACGACCCCCTCGCGGTCCACGAGCACCAGCGTCGGCGTCGTGCTCACGCCGAAGCTCACGAAGTTCTCGCCGCTCAGGGGCACGGGCAGGCTGTCGAGCAGGTCTCCGTGAGACATCCGCACTTCGGTGATGTGCTCCAGCTCGGCTCCCGATTCCATAGGGCTGCCCCGCTTGAGGTATCCGTACAGTTGCGTGGGCGCTACGATTCTCAGGCCACGGTCCGCATAGCGCTCGGACAGGGCCGAGAGGACCGGCTCTTGATCGGCGCAGTCCCCGCACCAGTGGGCCCAGAAGAAGAACAGCGTGACATTCCCGTCCAAGTCCTCCGGCTCAAAGCGCCGCTCACCCAGCCACTGGTCGGCCTTCAGGGCGGGCATCGGCGTTCCTGCCAAGTCCAAGGCCAGCAGATTCTTGTTCAGTCTCGTCTCGATCGCCGAGCCCCCGTACTGCCTAGCCTTGTCGCGGAGATAGGTCACGGCCTGGCCGCGATCGTTCATCGCGACGTAGAATTTCCCGAGCGTCTCGATGGCTGCGCCGGTGGCGATTGCCAGCGAACCCTGGGGATCAGGCCCCAGCGGGGCCTCGGCGAGGCGCCGCTCAGCCTGCTCGAGAGTGCTCTGGGCATATTCGGCCGCCATGTCCCAGTCACCGGCGATGGCACCGGCCCGCCCGACCCAAGACATCGCCTCCAACCAGCTCTCGCTCAGCGGATCGGCCTGAGGGCGATTGGCCTCGAACAGTTCCTTGGCGGCGGCGGACTGCTCGGCGAAGGCGAGCCTCTTGAGATCGGCCGTGGGAGGCGGGGACTCATCCGCGGCACAAGCCATCACGAGCAGGGACAAGGAAAGCAGCCGGGATAGGTAAGTTCGCATGATGGCTCCGCGTCGACGACGTATGGGACCAGACTACCCCAAGCAGACTGGCTTCGGCATGGAGAATACACTGGGTCATTATGGATCGGCCTTCGGATCGGCGTGTCGCGCTCATCACGGGCGCGTCCCTGGGCATCGGCGCGGCAACAGCCGTGGAGCTTGGCCAGCGTGGCCTCTCGGTGGCCGTGCACTACAACAGCAGCAAGCAGGAAGCGGAACAGGTGGCCGGCGCCATCCGAACGAAGGGCGGTCGGGCAGACATGTTTCGGGCAGATCTGTCACGCGCCAGCGAATGCCGCCAGCTTGTCGCGGACGTGGTGGAACGCCTCGGTCGCATCGATGTGCTCGTAAACAATGCCGGCTCGCTGGTCGGGCGGCGTCGGCTGGAGCAAATCGACGATAGGTTCTGGGCCCAAGTGATGGATCTCAACCTCGCCAGCGTCCTTTGGGTCACGCAGGGCGCGGTCGCTGACATGCGGCGTCGCGGCTCCGGCTCGGTGGTGAACTTGGGCTCGATAGCGGGCCACAACGGCGGCGGCCCGGGAGCAGTGCTCTACGCAACGGCCAAGGCGGCCGTCACGGCCCTGACCAAGGGGCTGGCCAAGGAGCTCATCGGCGATGGGATCCGGGTAAACGCCGTCAATCCCGGCGTGATCCTGACGCCGTTCCATGAACGATTCTCCAGCGAGGAGCGAATGCGGGACATGGTCAGCCAGATCCCACAGGGTCGGGCGGGACAGGCACAAGAGGTGGCCACCGTAATCGCGTTCTTGGCGAGCGACGCTGCGTCCCACGTGGTCGGGGAATCGATCGAGGTCAACGGCGGCATGCTGATGGACTGAGCCCGGTTGCGCACGGCTTCCGCTGGACAACCCCGCCGAGATCAGGAGGCGGCTGCCCACGCCGGGGACAGAGTCCGCAGCCTGTCCACGATCGCTTCCAGCGCATCCACAAGCGCATCAACTTCGGCGGCATCGGTCCGCCTCCCAAGCGAGAAGCGCAGGGTTGACTTGGCCTGCCGGCGGCTCAACCCGATGGCCAGCAACACGTGCGAAGGCTCGACAGTCCCGCTGGAACAGGCCGCGCCGCTGGACACGGCGAATCCTTCCAGATCCAGCGCGATCAGCATGGGCTCCGCTTCGACGTGCTCGAAGTGGATGCTAGAAGTCGTGGGAAGCCGCGGGGACCCGGCCCCGTGGACGTAAGCCGCAGGAATCCGGTCCAGGACGCGGCGCTCGAGGCGGTCTCGAATCGACGCCACACGCTCGGCCTCGGCCGCCCGATCACGTCCGGCCAGCTTGGCGGCCACCCCAAGGCCGACGATGCCCGGGACGTTCTCCGTACCCGGCCGACGATCGCGCTCATGGCTTCCCCCGTACTGCACTTTGCAGAGTTGGTGCCCGCGGCGCACATAGAGGGCTCCAACCCCCTTCGGGCCGTGGATCTTGTGGGCGCTCAGACTGAACATGTCCACGCCCAGCTCATCCACGCTGGATGGAACCTTGCCGAAGCTCTGGACACCGTCGGTGTGCAGCGGCACACCGGCAGCCTTTGCGATGCCGCCGATCTCCGCGATGGGCTGCAGCGTGCCGAGCTCGTTATTCGCATGCATCACGGTGATTAGGACCGTGTCGGGTCTCAACGCCGAGCGAACCTCCGACGGCGACACGAGCCCGTTCATCCCAGCGGACAGGTAGGTGACATCCACACCTTCCGTCTCCAGTTGCTGGCAGGCGTTCAGTACGGCTGGATGCTCGATCTGGCTCGTTATTACGTGGCGGGTGGGCTGTGCGGAGGCGCGCACCGTGCCGAACACTGCTAGGTTGTCGGCCTCTGTGCCCCCGCTGGTGAACACCACGTCCCGGGCTTGGCAATCGAGCTGGGCGGCAACCTGCCTGCGGGCGGTCTCGACTCCCAACCTTGCCTTCTGGCCGAACGCGTGCAGGCTTGACGCGTTGCCGAACACCTCGCCAAAGTGCGGGAGCATCGCGTCCAGCACCCGTGTGTCCACAGGCGTCGTCGAGTTGTGGTCGAAGTAGCAGCGCCTCACGGCTGCGCCCATCCGGTCTCAATTATATGAACGAGGGTAGGACTCACCCGACGGACTTTGTTGCGGCTCTTCTCCCTTGGCGGTTGAAGAACGTGCCTTGGGAGCGCGTGGGCCAGACCGACCAGTCCACAGCCGTGGCAGCAGCCGCTGCATAGCAGCACAAGTGCTCATGCCAATCGGACGAACTCGCGAGTGGGCCGGCAGAATGTTACGGCTCGGACAGTCCAGCTGCGCCGGGTCATCGCCTGTCGGGAGGCTCCCACTGGTGCGCGGCGGAATTATTGGGCGTCAGGGGGACCCTTCTTTTCAGACTGCGTGGGCCTCGAATTGCCTCATGCGTCCCATGAATCCGCGGCGCCGACCCTCGCCGGCGGGTCCGCGCTCCGCTGCCCGCAATCTGCCTCCCGGCTGCCCCACCCTCTTCTTTCTCGCAGTAGATTCGGCTCCTGGTGCCGAGCCCCGGACCGATCTTGGAACGCACCGTTCTGCAGATGGAGCCCTGCCTGCTGCATGGGCCGCGTGCATCTCCCGTGCACAGGTGGGTCAAGACCCTCAGGCCTGCATTCGGATTGGCCCACTCAGTCTCCGGAGTGGCCACTCCTGTCCTCCGGGCAGAACGGGCGCATACCGGAATGCGCCCGTTCGATTGCCCGACGGCCGACCGGCTTGGATCGAGATTCCCGCCAAGCCGTCAAGCGCCCGCCAACGGAACCGGCATCAGAACACAAAGCGCAGCGAGATCTGTGCGAGACGGCCGTTCGATCCGACCAGGATGTTGCTTATGCGGGCGAAGTTGCCGCGACCGCGGCGCAATTCCGGATTGGCGAAGACGGGACGGTTGAAGAAGTTAAAGAAATCGCCTCGAAACTGGAGCCGATGGCGCTCAGTGACATCGTACCACTTGTGCACGGACAGGTCGATGCCGTTGAACCCAGGACCGCAACAGACGTTGCGGGGCGCCGTGCCGATGTTGCCCGGCCCCGGCGCCTCGAACAGGCCGGGGTCAAAATAATTGTTCCCGCGCACATTCGACCGCCAGTCTGATAGCGGGGAGAGTGGGCCCAGGATGTTCGGCCGCTGGGCGTGCGCGAACGTGTTGGACCGATTCGTGTTCTCTATGACGCCGAACGGCACTCCGCTCCGAAACTCCGCGATCAGTCCGACGCCCCACCCGCCGGCGATGGCGTCAAGCACCGGGTTCTGGATGGCCACCGCTCGCCCCGTGCCGAGCGGCAGCTCGTAAACCATGCTGCTGATGAACCGATGCCGGACATCATTGCCAGACAACGACTTGTCCAGGTGGCGCAGGGCGATGTGGGTATAGCCGTTTCCGACCTCTCCGCCGAGTTCCGTGGCCGCTTCCACGTCGTCGAGGAACTTGGACCATGTGTAGTTCATCAGGAAGTTCATCCCGCCGGAGTACCGCTTCTCAGCCTTCAGATTCATCGAGTGGTATGCCGAGTTGCCCCAAGGCGGACTCTCATGCCAGACGGCATTGAACTGGGGGAACGGCCGCGCTACCTGTGACTGCCTCTCCGGTCCGAGACCGTTGACCAGAGGAATCATGTTGATGTTGACGTTCGCACCACCGAGGTTGTGCCCGACATTCCCGATGTAGCTGATCTCCGCCAGCAGGTTGCCGGGCAGCTGCCGCTGAATGCCCAAGTTCCACTGCTGATGCATGCCGTTGTGCTGGTTCTGCTGGAAGAAGTCCGGCGCAAGGCGCGGCCGACTCCCAATCGGGACAGCCCCGAAAGCCGGCGTGAGCTCTTCCTTGACGACTTCCGGCATGCCGTCGGCCAGCCGGAAGGCCCTCGTGAATCCCCCGTCCGGCGAAGTGAAGGAACCGTTCTTGCTGAAGCCATTGAACAGGGTGAACGGGACAGCCCGAGCGTACATTCCGTTGTAGTTGATCCCGTAGCCGCCACGAACCACAAAGCCCGGCTGCACTTCCCAGGCGAAGCCGAACCGCGGGCCGAAATTGTTGGCGTCGAAGTCGTGGGAATACTTGCTGCGACCGTCGCGCCCGCTGAACGTAACCACGCCTGGGCAGTTGCAGACGGGATTCATGACCGTGGGGTCGAACCCGCTCTGACGGTTGTCCTGCCGCTCCCAGCGCGGCGTGTCGAGTTCCCAGCGCAGACCGAGGTTCACGGTGAGCGTGGGAGACACCTTCCAGTCGTCCTGAACGAAGAAGCCGTAGTAGTCCGTGCGGCTCTCCAAGATGTCCGCGTCAACCAGCTGGCCGGACCCGACATGGCCCAGCAACAGTTCGGCAAGCCCCTCGCCTGTGGCGCGGTTCCCGAAGTTGAAGCGCCCGCCCGTGGACTGGTTGAAGTCGTCCACGTTCATGGCAAAGCGCCACTCGCCTCCGAACTTGACTTGGTGGTTTCCGCGAATCCAGGTATACGTGTCGACAAACTGCCAAGTCTCGATCGGTGTCTGGATGCGCTCATGATTCCCGGCACCCAGAGGCGTGAGCGCATTCACTGCAATGCGCGCGGAGGCCTCGGGGTTCACGCCGGGCACGCCCAGCTCTCCGTTCTGGCCAGAGAAGCGCCCGGCCGATCGGTTGATGTGAAGGCGTCGCCCCCAGTTGATCCTGACATCTTGGATCAGCGTCGGGGAGAAGTGGTGGATCCAACTGCCGGTGACGTTCGTGTGCTCGTTGTCGCGCGTGCCGGCGCGCGGGTCGGCGAACTCATTGGGGTAGACGGCCGCCACAACCGAGGGATTCCTGGACCACTGGAACCGACCGTAGACCCGGTCGTTGGTCCCGAAGTTGTGGTCGACCTTTGCCGTGATGAAGTCTTGGGTCAGGGCGTTCGAGGCATTGTTGACGAAATTGTCAGCCGGTTGCGCAGACAGGTCGCCCGGTTGGTTGGGCGCCGGATACCAGCTCGCGAACTGGCGCCCCAGCGGGTCGATCCGGGACTGCGGAATGATATTGTTGGTGAAGACTTCGCCGTCGGACAGGGGATCCCTCAGCGACAGCCCGGCGCGGTTGGAGAAGTCGCCTCCGACCTCGGGAATGTGAGGTACGTCGTCGCTGGAGTAGGTGACTCCGTCCCGCCGACGGCCCCCCTCGTAATTCAGGAAGTAGAAGGTTCGGTTCTTGGCTATAGGACCGCCGGCCGATGCGCCGAAGATGTTGTAGCGCAGCGGAGCCTTGCCGGGCGCGAAGAACGTCCGCGTGTCAATCGCCTGGTTCCGGAAGAACTCGTAGACCGCGCCGTGGAAGTTGTTGGTGCCGGAGCGGGTCGTCATGACGATGAAGCCACCGCCAGCCCGTCCGAACTCCGCGGAATAGTTACTCTGCTCGGCCTTGAACTCCTGCAGCGACTCTGCGGGCGGGTTCAAGCCGAGCTGGGCGATCCCGAGCGACATGTTCTGGATTACAGTGCCGTCCAGCGTCCACATCTGGTTGCGAGACCGCCCCCCGGCCATCGCGAAGAACGGGAGGGCCTCGGCACCACCCTCGTTGCGATACGTGACATTTCCGAGCAGGCGCACAAGCGAGGCGCTGCGCCGACTGGCGAGCGGCATGTTGAAGACCGTGTCTCGCTCGATGAACTGGCCGACTGTTGAGTTCTCCGTCTCTAGCAGAGGGGCGGCTGCCTCTACCTCAATCGTCTCGGTGACGTCTCCCAGTTCCATCTCGATGTCTAGCCCTCTGACCGTGCCGGTCTCGAGCACAATGCCGGTCTGGCTGAAGGTCTTGAAGCCCTCGAACTCGCAGGTCAACTCGTATTGGCCGGAGGCCACGAACGGGAAGTTGTAGCTGCCGGACGAGTTGGTCTCGCTCTGCTGCGAGACTCCGGTGTTTACATTCAGGATTGTGATCCTGGCTCCGGGAATCACCGAACCGGTGTTGTCGGTCACGGTACCTGTCAGCCGAGTCTGGGTCTGAGCGTCAAGCAGTGGGGCTGCGACGAGAGCGACCGCGATCAGGGCGAATGTCAATCGTAAGGGCATGTAGAACTACTTCCTCCTTTAGCCCACCGAGCACTCAAGGGACGCGGCGGATAACGACATTGTAGGCAAATCCGCGGAGCATCGGACCAGTTGGCCGGCGCCCGTTGCGAGGGTGACTCCGAGGAGGGCACTCGCGATCAGGCGCAACCAGGCGCACCTTCAGCCACAGGATCCTTGTCGAAGTCCTGTTGTGTCGCATGCCGTGATCGGTTGGCGGGCTCCGGTTAGGGACGGCACACCCGCTTCGAGGAGGGCTCGCCGGCGCGGCCACAAAGTCCAGTCCAAGGCCATCGACCAGACCTCGCGCCGAGTCGAGACAGTTGGGCCCGTCAACGGAGACCGTGACCGTCTCGACGCCGTGGCGCCCAAACTCAGCCGCCGATTTCTGGAATCGCGTAAGCTCCCGGTCGCCGGGAGGACCCTAGGTTGCCCAGAGATTGACCATGTGCTGAAGGCCCAGCAGTGACGCAAGCTGCGGCGATTCGCCCTGCGTGCCGACCGCCGGGAAACCGAAACTGGGCCCGGGCCAGAGCCGCGCTAGGGGCTTCCCCGCTCGGCGGCTGTGCCAAGGATGCCAGTTGGTTTCGGAAGCGCGCGGCGTGGTGGGGGATGTGCCTGAGACTCCAAGCGATGTCTCTCCCTCCGCCAAGGCCAACCGCCCGGACTGGGGCGGCTCCCGGATCTCCCGCAGATTACCGAGCGGCCAATGAATCCGTACCGACTGAATCAGATCCCCAGTGCTGAGGCCAATCCACGCCAGGCTGGACACCTGGGTCAGGTGTCCGCCGTCGGAGAAGATCTCGCGGATGAGCGTCCGTCAGTCGGTCTTCACCCCGCGGGAACGTTCCGGGTCGTTGCGAAACGCTCGCAACTACCGACCGTTGCGTCTCGGGGATCCACGCTTGCCACGCGGCAATGGTGTGGCGAGAATAGGAAACGATGTGGAAGTATGTCGCTACGGTCGCGGTGGCGGTGATTTTGGCCCCTCTTGGAGCCGCCTCCGAACTGGCCGAGCAAGCCAGCGCCCTCTTGGAGCAGGAGTGCCAGATCTGTCATGGCGCAGCCATCCAGCAGTCGGGGCTCGACCTCCGGACGCGGGAACGGATCCTCACGGGCGGCGAGCGTGGTCCGGCAGTTGTCGGCGCGAATCTCAGCCTGAGCTGGCTGTGGCGGCTCGTGAACCATGAAGTGAAGCCGAACATGCCCCCGGGCAAGAAGCTGGCCGAGGACCAAATTGAGGTCCTGCGCAAGTGGATCATGGCTGGCGCACCGATGCCCGAAGGGCCGATCTCGGACGAAGAGGCCCAGCGCAGGGCGGCATTGCAGAGGCTGGAGGAGCGACCGATCACAGAGGAAGAACGGTCGTGGTGGGCGTTCGTGAATCCTGTCCGTCCGCAAGTTCCCGGCGACGGGACGGCGAACCCGGTCGACGCGTTCTTGGGCGCCAAACTGCGCGAAGAGGGGCTCGCGGCCAGCCCGGACGCGTCACCCAGGACGCTGGTGCGTCGCCTCTACCTGGACCTGACGGGCCTGCCGCCCACGACCGCGGAAGTGCAGGCCTTCCTGTCCGATGAGTCGGCAGAAGCGTGGCCGACCCTTGTCGACCGATTGCTGGAGTCCCCGCACTACGGCGAGCGCTGGGGCCGGCACTGGCTCGATCTGGTGCACTACGCGGACTCCGGCGGATACGAGCGCGACTTCGACTGGCCCACGATGTGGCGCTACCGCGACTACGTCGTGGAGGCCTTCAACAGCGACTTGCCGTACGACCGCTTCGTCAAGGAGCAGCTCGCCGGGGACGAGATCTACCCAGACTCGGACCACGCGCACATCGCGACGGGTTTCCTTCGGATGGTCCTGGACAACAACATCAAAGACGAGCGCACGCGCATGGACGAGCTCGACGACAATATCGCGACGTCGGCGCAGACGTTTCTGGCGGTCACGGCGCAGTGCGCGCGGTGCCACAACCACAAGTTCGACCCGATCCCGCAGAAGGACTACTACCGAATGCAGGCGGTGTTCTTCTCGACCAAGGAAACCGACTACCCGCTGGTCGGGCCGGAGGTCGTGCGCGAGCACAAGCTCCGAAACCAAGAGATCGGGAGCCAGCAGAAGCCTCTTAGGGATCGCATGGAAGAGCTTGAGGAGCCCCATCGCAAGGCGCTGTTCGAAGCTCGGCTTGACGAGCTGCCGCCGTACTACCGAGAGGCTTGGGAGACACCGCCCGAGGAACGCGACAAGGGGCAGCGCCTTAACGCGCGCCAGGTGGAGGCCCTCCTCAGCCAGATCAGCATCAGCGACATCTTGGACCGGATGGGCGACGCCGACAGGGCAGAGCATCAAGCGACCGAGATGAAAGTCAAGGAGCTTCACGCCGACCGCCCCGCCCCGTACCCGACCGCGCGAACGGTGACAGAGGAAGGCCGCAACGCCTTACCGTCGTATTTCCTGCACCGTGGCGACCCGGGCTCGAAGGGTTCGCTGATGCAGCCAGGCGTGTTGACGGTTGCGGCCCGAGTGGAGCCGAAGTTCCCGGAACCGCCGCAGGAAGTCACGACAAGCTGGCGGCGGAGACACTTCGCGGAGTGGATCGCATCTCCCGACAACCCGCTCACGGCCAGGGTCATGGTCAACCGCATTTGGCAGCATCATTTTGGCGAGGGCATCGTGCGCACGTCCAGCAACTTCGGCACGACCGGAAGCCTGCCGAGCCACCCTGAGCTGCTTGACTGGCTGGCTCTCGAGTTCATCGAGAGGGGGTGGTCGGTCAAGCACATGCACCGGCTGATGCTGACCTCAACTGCCTACCGCGCATCAAGCCGGGACTTGCCTGCCAATATGCAGAAGGATCCCGACAACTCCCATTTCTGGCGTCAGAGCCGTAACCGCCACGAGGCGGAGGTCATCCGCGACCAGATCCTGGCCACGGCGGGCACCTTGGATCTCAAGCTGGGCGGTCCCGCTGTGCGGCCGTTCATCAATCCGTCGCTGTTCCAGTCCAGCACGGACAGGACTTGGCCTGGGCTCTCGATCGGGGATCCACGCAGCTGGCGGCGTAGCGTCTACGTGTTCTCGAAGCGGTCCATCCGATATCCCATGTTCGAGGCGTTCGACCAGCCGGACATGGTCAGCTCGTGCAGCGAGCGGACACGCTCCACCGTCGCCCCCCAAGCGCTGCTGCTGATGAACAACGCAGAGGTGCTGCTGCAGGCGAAGCACTTTGCGCAGCGAGTGGTCCTGGAGGCGGGGCATGATTCCCGGTCGCAGGTCAGGCACGCCTTTGAGCTTGCGCTGTCGCGCCCGCCGGGCGAGACCGAGATGGCACGAGCGCTGGAGTTCGTAGGAACCACGCAGACCGGTTTGGTCGACCTTTGCCAGACTCTGTTCAACCTCAACGAATTCCTATATCGGCAGTAGGAAGCTCGGGGAGAGCGATTTCAGCGGCCGGTAGAACCGAAACCACCAGCATCGCGGCTTGAGGCGTCCAACGACTCGACCTCCAGCCACCGGACGCTGGCATACTGCGCGACAACCAACTGAGCAATGCGGTCTCCGGCGGATACCTGGTATGGCAGCGGCCCCAGATTGACGAGCAGCACGCGGATCTCACCTCGATAACCGGGGTCTATCGTGCCTGGGGCGTTCAACAGCGTCACCCCATGCTTGCTCGCCAGGCCGCTACGGGGCCGGATCTGCCCCTCGTAGCCAGACGGAAGCTGGATGGCTATGCCCGTGCGAACGGCCTTCCATAGGCCGGGCTGCAGGCGGATGTCCTCGGCAGCATATAGATCCATGCCGGCGTCCTCGCCCGGCCCATGCGGGCAATCCGGCAGGACCGCGTGGCTGAGCACCTTCCGGCAGCGCAGGCTCAATGTCCTCGGCATGCCGGGCCACGGTAGCACGGCCGCAGGACAGGGGCCGACGCGACTCGGACACGGGTCAGGGACGGTCACTCGAGAATGTGACAGTCCTTGGTCGCCACACCCTGTGGCGATCTGTCCTAGGTACGGCAGAGGCCATGGGTCCTTGGCACAGAAAGCGATGGACTCGCGGCCGACTGGTATAAGAGGAAAACTGTGATCAGCATTTCCACCTTTCTGATGTTCCACGGAGAGCAGCACGGCAAGGCCGAGGACGCCATGAAGCTGTACACTTCAGTGTTCGCAAACTCGGCGATCCTCAGCGTCGACCGCTGGGGACCGGGCGAGCCCGGAACACCGGGCTTCGTCAAGGTTGCGCGGTTCTCGATCAACGGCGTGCAATTCATGGCGTCGGACAGCGCAGTCGACCACAACTTCAATTTCACACCGTCGATCTCCATGTTTGTGGAGTGCGAGTCCGACGCGGAACTTCAGGCTGCCTTTGACGCGCTCTCGGATGGGGGAATGGCATTGATGCCGCTCGACAATTATGGGTTCAGTACACGCTTCGGCTGGTTGCAGGACCGGTACGGGGTGAGCTGGCAGCTCAACTTGACCTAGCGCGCAGGCCACACTCGCCGCCGAGCGATTGCTCTCCCGAAGAGCGGGGACGGGCGGGGAAGGCCAGTGCAGGACTCCATCACGCCCCGGACGCGAGCGCGGCGGCAATGGCAGCTCCCGTCCCATATGCCACCGCCGCGACGGCAGCCCCGAGCAGTAGCATCTCAAGGCCACTGATCCACCAGCGGGAGGCCGTTACCAGCGATCGGAGGGCCCCCACGCTGAACTGGGCAACCAAAGCCGCCACCATGGACGCTATGAATGGCTGCTCAAGCCCGGGGATCAGGTATGGCAACAGCGGTATGGCACCGGCGATCGCAAAGGCCAGAAACGTCGCCAAGCCGTGGCGGGCCGGCGAGGCCTCCTGCTCAGCCAAGCCTTGAAGCTCCAATGCGCTCTCGTGGGCGCGGATGCTGAGGTAGTTCCCGACCCCCATCGACAGCCCGTCTGCGAAGAGGTTCGCAATCCCGACAATGATCACGGCATTGGCGGAGAGATCGCCTCCGGCAACGCCGGCAACGATGGCAAACGTGGTCAGGATCCCGTCGTTTGTGCCGTAGATCAGGTCGCCAACGTAGTGCTGGAATGTCTCGCGGACGCCGTGCGGGGCGTAGTGCATGGACGGCGGCCGGGCTGGGCGGGTTATTCGTCTGGTCATGGCGTGTGTAGGACAAGTTAGCCCACCCAAAGGTTTCCCGGCGGCTGCTGGCGCGGTCTCTGTGAGGGCTGAACCTTCGTTCGCACCCGGCGGCGGACGGCGGGGCCGCCTCGGCGGCCTCGAACGGCCGGGCCTCGGTACGGGATTTGGGCCGAGGTTCCATCCCGGGACGGAATGCGCTGACCCTTCCCAGCCGGCACCGAGGTTGGGGAAAGCAGATCGACCTGTTGTGAGCCATCTCCTCACTCGTTACTCGTGAAGTCGCAAGGTCCACGAGTCGAGACCATGAGAGACGGCCACTGGTCCCACGTGTGAAAGAAGGCCGACAACTGTCATGGCAGCCTTGGGGGAGCGACGGGAACCACGACTCGCCTCTCGACGCAATCACCAAACGCCAGGTCGGCGGACTTCTAAGCCGTGGATTCAACCGGGACGCACTCGGGGTCAGCACGGGACTACCCTGCCCCGGCACGGAACGGCTGCAATACAATCAGAGTCCGCTAGGCATCGAGGATGGGCTTCCAACCAGCCGAGCGTCGCCTGCCAATCGGCATCCAGACGTTCCGCGAGATTCGGAACGAAGGCTACCTGTATGTGGACAAGACCGGATTTGCTCTGCGATTGGTCTCAGCCGGCAAGCACTACTTCCTCTCGCGGCCAAGGCGGTTTGGGAAGAGCCTCTTCTTGAACACTCTCAAGGATCTCTTTGAGGGTAGCCGCGAACTCTTCCAAGGGCTGGAAGCCTACGATCGATGGGACTGGTCCGTGCGTCATCCCGTTGTGCGCCTGTCATTCGGCAGGGGCAACTACATTCAGCCGGACCAGTTGCAAGTTGACCTTATGGCGCAACTCGACGGCGTCGAGCGCCGGAGTGGCGTCACTTCTGGGTACGACACAGGGCCACAGCGCCTCGCGGACTTATTGGAGAGGCTGCATCTTCAGAGCAGGCACCGGGTGGTAGTGCTGGTAGACGAGTACGACAAGCCCATCTTGGATACGCTCCACGACCCGCGGATCGCGATGGCCAACCGCGATTATCTCCGCAGCATCTACTCGGTGATCAAGGATTGCGATGCCCACGTGCGGTTCTGCTTCCTCACCGGAGTGAGCAAGTTCTCAAAAGTGAGCCTGTTCTCCGGGCTGAACAATCTGATCGACATCACGCTTGACCCGGCAGTGTCTTCCATCTGCGGCTACACGGAGCGCGACCTTGACGAGGTATTCGCCGCCGAACTCGCGGGGCTCGACAGGGAGAGGATCCGGGACTGGTACAACGGCTACAGCTGGGGTGGCGCGGAGACAGTCTACAACCCGTTCGATGTCTTGCTACTGTTCCGGATGCGCGAGTTCAAGCATTGGTGGTACGAGACGGGCACACCGACGTTCCTGATCAGGCAGCTCGCCGAGACTGGGATTCCTTGGCATCGGCTTGACGGGATGTGGGCTTCTGATCGTCTCCTCTCGACTTTCGACGTAGGCAGGATTGCACCGGAGGCGCTCTTGTTCCAGACCGGCTACCTGACCGTCCTCGAGAGGGAAGCTCTCGAGGACGGCGTCAGCTACCGCTTGGGATATCCGAACCGGGAGGTAAGGCAGAGCCTGAATCAGTCGCTGTTGGACGACCTGCTCGGCACAGGGTGGCAACGCGAGCAGGAGAAGAGGCGCTTGGTCCACACGTTGCGATCGGGCGATCTTACGAATCTGAAGGAATTGGTGCACTCGCTGCTGGCCGGAATACCTCACCAGTGGCACGGGCGGAATCCGATGGCGGAATATGAGGGCTTCTACGCGAGCGTGCTGTACGCTCACTTCTCTGCGACAGGCGCCGAGGTGCGAGCAGAAGAGAGCGGCAGCATTGGTAGGGCGGACCTATGCGTGCGGGCGTTTGGGCGCGTCTACGTGTTCGAGTTCAAGATGCAGGGCCGAGGAGGGACGACGGCCGCCATGGCACAGCTGAAGGCGCGTCGTTACGCGGACAGGTACCGGGGCCTGGGAGAGCCGATCCACTTGGTAGCGATCGAATTCAGCCCCGAGACCCGCAACGTGACGCGGTTTGAAGTCGAGACGGCCTGAGGGAGACGAATTCAAGTCAAGTCGGAAGAAGAGCCGGGAGGTACACTCCCAGATCGTGAGAAAAGGCCGTCGGCCGTGCGATCCGGCTCGGCGCGCCGAACCCTCGCCAAGGGAACGGTGCGACAGGCGTAGCCGACGCGCTCTCAGCATGCTTGGTCTATCCTGCAGGATTAGTCGCGCACCGCTGACCACCCCAAGGAGCACGTGATGAGGGATAACCAGATCCACGTGGGCCTGAATCCGACGTTCTGATGTCGGCGGTTCGGAACGAGCCTGGTCGGAGTGCCGTTCCCGCGCTAGCATCCAATCCGGCCCGCTGGTCGGCACACGTGCGTGTTGCAGCCACGTAGAATCTTCAAGTAGCGATGTTCGGCCCCCGTCGTGAATGTTGCCCGGCTGTCGTCGTTGCCGGATCGCTGCTGGCCATTTCGGCTCCATTGCTGGCACAGCCCGAGTGCACGCCTCCACCGGAACTCCAGAGCGCACTTGCCACCGATGCTTCAGCGCAGGTCTACAACGCGCTGGGAGGCTGGTACGCCCAGCAGGGGCAGGGGGCGTGTGCGGAGCGCGCATTCCAAGAGTCCATCGGCATGGATCCCGACTACTGGGAGCCCCGCTTCAATCTGGGCCTGCTGCTTGCCAAGGCCGGAGAGTCCCACGAGGCGTCAAAGCATCTAGGTGAGGCCGCCAGGCTGCGCCCCGAATCATTCGACGCCCATCTGGCGTGGGGATTCGCCCTGCTCGAAGCTGAGGACGCCACGGCCGCGGAAGCGGTTATCGACAAGGCTCTGAGCATTCGTTCGGGTTCCGCCCAAGCACTGTTCGGGATGGCTCGCGTCCGCATGCATCAAGGACGGCCCTCCGCAGCACTGGACTACCTCGAGCGGGCGCGCGGGATCGACTCCGAGAGCTCGGAGATCCCGATGATGATGGGCGCGGCTCTCGCCGCCGAGGGCAAGTTCGCCGAAGCGATCGATGTCCTCTCTGAAGTAGCTTCGGCGCACCCGGAGCTTCCGAGTGCACACTTCAACCTCGCGACGGCTCACACCCGCACAGAGAACTTCCCTGCAGCAGCGGATCACTACCGAAGGGTCCTCGAGCTCGACCCGGACAACCACACCGTCAGGATGGCCGCCGCGAAAGCGCTGGCGAACATGCACCAGCACGGGGAGGTTCTCGAACTGGTAGACCGGTACCTGTCGTTGCGACCGCCATCCGTGGACGAGTTCGAGCTTCGCCACCTTCGGGGTGTCGCGCTGCGGGGCATCGGCGAGTACGCGGAAGCTGCGGAAAGCCTGCGGCGGGCCGCCGAACTGCGGCCGGCGCATTCAGACACCCGCTACAACCTCGGCTTCGTCCTTGCTCGGCTGCAAGATTGGCAGCAGGCCAGGATCGAACTCGAGCAGGCCAGGGAACTGGACCCGGAGTCGGCGGACATCCGCTTCCAGCTCGGACGGGTCTTGCGGGCGCTCAGCGCCGAGACGGAGGCCCGCGATGAACTTCGGGCGTTTCAGGACCGAAAACAGGAAGACCTGAAGAACAGCCAAGCCGAGAGCGCCGCCGCCCGAGGAAACGCGGCCCTGGAGGCCGGCGATCCCGCCAAGGCTGTCTCGGAGTACAGCGAGGCGATCCGGCTCAGCCCGGCGGATGCGCGTTACCACTACGACATCTCGCTGGCGCACTCGGCGCTGGGGAACAAGGGCGACCAGCTCAATGCCCTCAAGAAGGCATTGGAGCTCGATCCCGACATGGCGAGGGCCCACAACGACCTCGGCGTGCTGTACCTGGGAATCGCTTGGTTCCCCCAAGCCGAACAGGCCCTTCGCGAGGCCGTGCGCATTGACCCGCAATACGCAGAGGCCCACAACAACCTCGGAGTGCTGTACGGTCGCCAAGGGCGTAACGAGGAGGCCGAGCGCCAGTTCCGGAGGGCTGCCGAGGATGACTCTGACTACGCGCAGGCGCGAGTGAATCTAGGCCTGCTGATGGCCGGTCAGGAGCGGTACGAGGATGCCGAGGCCGAAGTCCGCAAGGCAGTACGCCTTGACCCCAACAGCGGCAAAGCACTGACAGCCCTCGGCATGATCCAAGCGCGCAGCGGCCGGGCCGACGAATCGGCATCGACCTTGGCCCGGGTCGTCGCCATGGATCCCGACTCCGCCGAGGCCCGGCTCAATCTGGGAATCGCCCTTGCCGATGCCCACCGGACGGACGAGGCGCTCTCGGAGTTCAACGGGGCAGTCAAGCTGTCCCCGGAAAGTCCCGCGACGCGCTTCAACCGGGGCCGCATGCTCTTCCAGTTGGGACGCGCCGACGAAGCGCGCCTGGACCTGAGGGAGGCGGTGCGGCTCGACGGCGGGAACGCGGAGGCCCTCTACTTCTTGGCGCTGGCCGAGCAGCGCGTGGACAACCCGGGAGAAGCGGCAGGCGTCTGGCGGCGCTACGTAGATCTCAAGCCCGACGATGCCCGCGGGCACTACGAACTTGGGCAGGTCGAAATGGATCTTGGGGACCGTTCCTCCGCAATCGGTCGCTGGAAGCGTGCCGTCGAGCTGGATCCCAATCATCGGGAAGCCCTCTACAACCTCTCCAGGGAATTGCGCCAAGAAGACCCGCAGGCCGCCCAGACTTACCTCGGGCGATTCCAGCAGTCCCAGTCGCAGCGGCGCGCGACCGACCGGGCAGACACGCTCGGGAACTTCGCGCTGGCCGCCCTGCGGGCCGGCGAGACGGCCAAGGCCATCGAGCAGCTCAAGGAGGCCATCGAGATCTGCAAGGGCTGCCGGACCGAGTTCCTGCTGCACAAGAATCTCGGGCTGATCTATGCCCGTTCCGGGGACCTGGACAGCGCGGAGTCCGAGCTCAAGCGGGCGGCAGCGATCCGCTCCGGTGACCCGGAGGTCGTGCAGTCGTTGGCCACGATCGCCAAGCTTCGCGGCGACAGGCCCGATACGCAATAGCTGCGACCGGCGGCCGCGCTGGCCAGCAGGCACGCCCCTGCGCGCCTGAGCCGGGCAGCCGCTGCGAGTGATGCCGCTTGCCGGCCGTGGATGCGCGGTCGGGAATGCGGCTGCGCCGCGCTCAGTGGAAGTCGTGCGACGGCATGCTCGGGGCCTCGATGCGCAGGGCTTGGAGCGATTCCACCTTCACGGCCACCGTCCCGTCGGCGATCTGCAGGATTCCCTCAGCCAGCAAGAAAGGCTCGCTGGTGGCGATGTTGCGGTGGGCCTGGAATCTCCGCGGCGCCAGGATCAGATTCGCGACCCCCTCCTCATCTTCAAGCGTGATGAAGCAGAAGCCCTTGGCCGTGCCGGGCCGCTGGCGGGTGATCACCGCGCCGGCCACCCGCACGCGGCTGCCGTTGGATGCGTGCTCGATCCCCCGCGAGGACAGGGCACCCAGCGATGCCACCTGCTGCCGCAGGTAGTGCATCGGATGCCTGCCGACCGTCAGCCCAGCGCCGCGGTAGTCCGCTTCGATGCGCTCCATGGGAGTCATGGGCGCCAGCGGTCCGGGAGCCGGAACATCGCTCTTCCGTCCGTCGAACAGGGGGCCCTTGGAGTGGCAGGCGCTCTCCACCTGCCACAGCGCCTCGCGCCGGTGCATTCCCTGCCCCAGCGGGTTCAGTGCCCCGATCTCGGCCAGCACGTCCAGTTCCGCCTTCTGCAGCGACACCCGCCGGGCGAGCTCTGTGATGCTGCGGAACCGGCCCCGCCGCGCGCGCTCCTCGACGACGGCGGCGGACGCCTCGGCCCGGAGGCCCCCCACGTACAGCAGACCGAGGCGGACCTGCGATGCCGGTGCCCCTTGGGGGTGCGCATGCTGGCCGGGGGCATCCCCTGCCACGCAGCGGACGTCCGACAGGTTCACATCGATCGGCAGCACGCGCACACCGTGGCGCTGCGCGTCCTTCACCAGAACGGCCGGGGAATAGAAGCCCATCGGCTGGCAGTTGAGCAGCGCGGCCAGGAACTCGGCCGGGTAGTGGGCCTTCAGATAAGAACTGGCATAGGCCAGCAGGGCGAAGCTCGCAGAGTGGGACTCGGGGAAGCCGTACAGAGCAAAGGACGAGATCGAGCGGACGATCTCGTCCGCCGGGTCCCCCACGATGCCGTTGTCCGCCAAGCCCTGCCGGAGGCGGCCTTCCAGCTCTGCCATGCGCTCGGCCGAGCGCTTGAAGCCCATCGCACGCCGCAGCTGCTCGGCCTGCCCCCCGGTGAACCCTGCCGCCACCATCGCAATGCGCAGGAGCTGCTCCTGGAAGAGCGGCACCCCCAACGTGCGCTTGAGGATCGGTTCGAGCGAAGGGTGCGGATATCGCACGGGCTCGCGCCCGAGCCGGCGGTTGATGTAGGGGTGCACCATGTTGCCCGTGATCGGCCCGGGGCGGATGATCGCCACCTCGACGACCAAGTCGTAGAACTTGGTCGGGCGGATCCGGGGCAGCGTGGCCATCTGGGCGCGGCTCTCGATCTGGAAGACGCCCACCGTGTCGGCAGCCCGGATCATGCGGTACGTCTCGGGATCGTCCGGCGGGATGCGCGCGAGGTCGAACGACCCGCCGCGCGAGCGGATGGTCTCGGCCGACTCTTCGAGCACCGCCATCATTCCCAGCCCCAGCAGGTCGACCTTGACGATGCCGAGGTCGGCGCAGTCTTCCTTGTCCCACTGCACCACGACGCGCCCCGGCATGCGGGCGCGCTCTAGCGGCACCACTGCGTCGAGCTCGCCGGCGCAGATGACCATGCCTCCGGAGTGCTGGCCCAGATGGCGCGGCAGTCCTCGGATGTCGAGGCACAGCCGCAGCCAGTGGGACACGCGCGCGTCGCGCCGGTCCAGGCCGATCTGTTGCGCCTGCGCCAGCAGGCTGTCGTGGCTGTCGGTGTACTCGAACCCGCTGACGGCCTTGGCGAGCCGGGCGATCATCTCCTCCGGGAAGCCCAGCACCTTGCCCATCTCGCGCACCGCACTGCGCCTGCGATAGGTGATGACATTGGCGGTCATGGCGGCGCCGCGCTGGCCGTAGCGCGCGTAGACATGCTGGATCACGCGCTCGCGCTGTGCGCCGGAGGGCAGGTCCAGGTCGATGTCCGGCCACTCGCCGCGCTCCTCGGACAGGAACCTCTCGAAGAGCAGGTCCATCCCCACGGGGTCGACCGCGGTGATGCCCAGCGAGTAGCAGACGGCGGAATTGGCGGCCGAGCCGCGCCCCTGGCAGAGGATCCCGCGCTTGCGGGCAAACTCCGAGATGTCCCACACAATCAGGAAGTAGCCCGCGAGCCCAAGCTTGGAGATCATCTCCAGCTCGTGCTCGATCTGGCGCATTGCCCGCGCCCTGTGCGGCAGCCCGCGGTAGCGTGCCGAGGCGCCGCGCAGGGTCTCGCGCCGGAGCAGCGATTCCTCCGTCTCGCCCGGGGGCAGCGGATAGCTGGGGAAGCGATAGCCGAGATCCTCCAGCGTGAAGGCGATCCTCTGGGCCAGTTCGGCGGTGTTCGCCACGGCTTCGGGAATGTCGGAGAAGAGCCTCTCCATCTCCTCGGCGGACTTGATGTGCCGCTCGGCATTGGGATCCAGCAGCCGTCCGGCATTGTCCAGCTTGCGCTTGAAGCGCAGGCACGTCAGGGCATCGTGCAGCGGCTTGCGGCGGGCCGTGTCGTAGCGCACGCCGTTCGTGGCCAGCAGCGGCAGCCCGTGCGCCCGGGCAAGCTCGATGCGCGCCTGGTTGCCGCGCTCCTGCTCGCGGACCATGTGGCGCTGGAGTTCGACGTACAGGCGGTCGGGCCCGAAGATGCCGCGCACCGTGTCCTCATCGCGCAGGTCGTGCAGCAGGGCGACGAGCCCCTCGCGGTGCTCCTCGACCTCCTCCCAGCGTGCCCGCCCTTGGCCCTTGGGGGCGCGCAGGTTCATGCGCGTGAGCAGCCGACACAGGTTGCGGTAGCCTGCCCGGCTCTCGACGAGCACTGTCAGCCGGCGGTCCAGGACCGCATTCGGGGTCTTCGGGCGCACATCCGGCTGCTCCAGCGAGATCTCGCAGCCGACCAAGGCCCTCACGCCAGCCGCACGCGCCGCACTGAAGAGCCGCGGCGCGCCTGAGACTGAGTCGCGGTCGCAGAGCGCCAGCGTCCCGCAGCCAAGGCCCGCGGCGGCCGAGACAAGATCCTCAGGGTCCGAAGCACCCTCCAGGAAGCTGAACCCGGATGCGCTGTGGAGCTCAACGTACACGCGCGTCACCTCCGGGGCGGCCGGAGGGCCGCACGCCGCCGGCCTGCTCAGTCGTACTCCCCCGCAAGGAACCACTCCCCGCTCGCCGGCTGGCAGCACGCCCGGTACAGGCGGCCCGCGACCTCGATGTCCCATTCCTGGTACTGCCAGCCGTCCGATGTCCACCACTCGCCGGAAACACGCCAAGGGCCTGCGCACGCCGTCACCTTCCCGCGCACGTCCCGCGCATCGACGCCGGCCGGACGATCGGCGGCCAGCGTCACCCGCGCCGGGCGGGACGGCCGGAAGCAGCGCAACACGAGAGGCCTGCACGCCACGCCCGGAGGCCGGCTTGCGCGCCGCGTCCCCAAGCCCACCGGCAGCGGACCAACAGCGCAGGGGCCCCGACCCGCACGGCGCTTGGCCGCAGCCTCCGAGCTTGGTCGGAAAGCCGCCAAGGCGGCCACGCCCGATCGGTAGGTGTCTGGCACGTCTGGGGCTCCGAGCCGTTCGGCGCCCACGAGGCCCGTCAGCCTCGCAAGCGTCACAGCCAGCCGCTCCGGACTCGGCAGGTCGACGGCGAACAGCGACAGCTGCACATGCCTCCGCTTGGTGGGCTTGACGGACATCCGCACGCTCTCGACCGCCCCGCCGGGAGGACGGGCCGCCAGATCGCTGCGCGCCAGCTCCAGCAGGGCTCGGGCGTCTCCGAGCGGCTGCGCCAGATCTATGCTGCGCTCGCAAGTCCCGCCCCCGACCAGCCCCAGCTGGGTAGTCAGCCGCCGGACGACCTGGCCAAGGCCGTGCAGCTTGAGGCAGAGACGCTCGAGCAGCCCAGCCATCGCGACCGCCAGAGGCTCGAGCCCCGTCACCTCCCAGTCGAAGTCCTCCGACAGTTCCAAGCGCTCCGGAGGTGGGCACGGCTTCAGCGCCAGATCCGCCTCGCCGCGGGCCAGCCTGCAGATGCGGACCATGTGGCCGCCGAAGCGCTCGACCATCTCCGCCTGGGGGAGCTGCGCCAGATCTCCCATCGTGCGCACTCCCCAGCGCGCGAGGGTCCGGACTTCCTGAGTGTCGAGCGGCAGCATGTCCAGCGACAGCGACCGCAGGAAGCCAGCCTCCTGTCCCGGATACACATGCGTGATGCCACCCCGGGTGCGCGCCGCGCATAGCGAGACAAAGTGGCTCTCGGAGACTCCGACGCTGGCGCTGAGGCCCAGCCGGGAGGCCCCCGCCAGCAGCTCCTCGGCCGCGGTGTAGGGAGCCCGCAGGCCGCTGAAGTCGAGCGCCAGCAATCCCGGCCCGACATCCTCGAACCGCGGCGTGGCCGCTTGCGCCAGCTCCAGCAGCTTCGTCTGGGCCCTTTGCTCGGCAGCCTCGTCCCGCTCGAGCACCAGCAGCGCACTCCGGGCTCCGGCAATGCTGCAGCGGGCCCGTGCCGCGGCCAAGGCCATCCCCTCACGCACGCCGTGCTGCCTGGCGGATGCGTCGGCGCAATAGACGAACCGCTTCGGTGGCCGGCCGCAGGCGACCACAGCCGGCGCACTGCCGTCCTGCGCGCGCCGCCGCACCGTCACGGGGAAATCGGGCACGTGCAGCGCTGCATGCAGCTGGGACGTGCCCGTGCGCGAGGCACTGATCGTCACGCCCGCACTCCCGTGGCATGCGTCCGGTCCCGGACAACGTCCAGGCGGATGCTCGCGGCACCCAGCACTCCCTGCCACTGCGTATGCTCACGCTGCAGCTCTAGGACCATGCCGGCGGCACTGCCCGCCAAGGGCGCTTCCGCTAGCACGACCAGCGCTGTCGAAGCCCCCTCCAGCGCGTGCTTGACCCGCAACCAAGGCCGCCTCTGCCAATTGCCGAGCGCACGTTTGGGAAGTCCTGCCAGATCGACCGCCACAAGCCCGAAACCGCCGGCCGAGACAACCAAGTTCGCCGCACGCCAGGCGGCATCCATGCAAGCCAGCCCGGACTGGCCAAGGTCACCGGACAGCCCGGCCGCCTGGCCGCAGCGGATCCAGAGCAGCCGGTCCAGCACCACCCCGGCCCGCTGCGCCGAGCGCTGGTCAAGCGAATCGGTGGCATCCACGTATGCCGCGATCTCGTGCGCCCGGGTGGACTGGGCCAGCGCTGTCAGCAGCAGCCCCGTCCGGCCCGACGAGCACGGCCCGGTGACCTCGCTGATCACGCCTCGCGGGAATCCGCCCCCCAGCCGCTCGTCGAACTCCGCGGTCCCGCTCGGCAGCGGCGGATAGCGCCGCTTGCCCAGCTTCGGCAGGGTCTGCCCCAAGCCGTGCTCGCGGATGAGCGCATTGAGCGCACGGATGTTGTTGGGACGTAAGGCTGTGGCCTTCATGTTCGTTAGGTATTTGTATTATATTACATAATAAGTCCACAATAGGCGCATTAAGCGAAAATTAGAGAAATATCAAGCCTGTGCCACTGTCCCAGCAGAAAGGCAATCGCCTCCTTCAGGGGAGACTTGAGGCCCCGACTCCCTCAGGCGCCGCCGGCGCCTGAAACGCCCGCCTTGCGCGGAGCAAGCCGCCACCCCGGGCCAAGGAGCCGGCTCCCGGCCCGATCAGGGGCGGTCGCCGCCCAAGGACAGGCCGTGAGGGACTGGAGACGGGATGGGGGACAAGAGTGCCGCGAGCACTTGCGACAGTCCTATGCCGCGGCAAGAAACGGTCCTGCACAGGCCCCCGGGCAGAAAGGGCCTGGTGCGGAGAGGGGGACTCGAACCCCCAAGGGATTGCTCCCACTAGCACCTCAAGCTAGCGCGTCTGCCAGTTCCGCCACCTCCGCGTCCTCGCCGCCGCCAACCGCAATTGCCCGGTCGGCCAGCAATCGACAGCAAGCTACTGACTGCTCTCCTCTTCCCCCGTCTCTTGCGGGCTGGGCTCCGGCACGGCCGGGGCCGGGACCTCCTCCTCGCTGGCGTCTTCTGCCGCCGGCACCGTCCCCACACCGGTTCGGTCGATCACGGACTGGCCGCTCGTGACCCGCCCCTGCCAGATGCCGAGGGTAATCGAGGTCAGCATGAAGAGCACGGCAGCCGTCGTGGTTGCCTTAGACAGCACGGTCGCCGCTCCGCGAGGTCCAAACGCGGTCTGCGAGCCCATGCCACCGAACGCACCAGCCAGATCGGCCGCCTTGCCGCTCTGCAGCAGCACGACGATGATCAGGAAGAAGCTCACTACGATATGCAGGATCGTCAGCAGAATGACCATCTCTCCCCCATTATGTATGACTGCGCGATGCCCGAACGGCGGTCACGCCAGCAGCAGGTCGGAGAAAGAGCCCGCAGGCAGGCTGGCGCCCCCCACAAGGCCGCCGTCGATGTTAGGACAGTCCAAGAGTCCGGCGAAGTTGGAGGGCTTCACGCTTCCGCCGTAGAGGATGCGCACGCTCTCGGCGATCTCACCGCCGAAACGCTCTGTGGCCAAGGACCGAATCTCGGCGTGCGCCGCTTCCGCAATCTCAGGCGTCGCGGTCCTGCCCGTCCCGATCGCCCAAACCGGCTCGTAGGCGATGATCAGCCGCGCAAACTGCGCCGGCTCGAGCCCCCCTACACCGGCGCTCCACTGTTCCCGCAGCACAGTCTCGGTGTTACCCGCCTCGCGCTGCTCCAAGGTCTCGCCGACGCAGACGATCGGGGTCAGGCCAGCGTCCAGCGCGGCCAGCACCTTCAGGTGCACCGCCCCGTCGGTCTCGCCGAAGTGCTGTCGGCGCTCGCTGTGGCCGATGATCACGTGCGAGCATCCGGCCGCCACGAGCATGTCCGCAGAGACCTCGCCCGTATAGGCCCCGTGCGACTCCCAGTGCAGATTCTGGCCGCTGATCTGAATGTTGCTGCCTTGAGCGGCGGCAGCGGCAGCGGCCAGCGCGGGGAACGCCGGGGCGATGATGATCTCGCGCTCCGTGACCTTGCTTGCGACTGGCCGGACAGCCTCAACGAAAGCGGCCGCCTCCGCGGCCGTCTTGTGCATCTTCCAGTTGCCGGCGACGACAGGGGTGCGCACTGGGTCCACTCCTCTTGATAGGGATGCCTGAATGGCAGGGAAAGCCGGGCGGGCGGACCCGCGACAGAGCCCCAGAATAGCAGGGCTACTTAATCACCAAGGCCGCGAGACTTCCATGTCGAACACCTCGGATCGGCCAGCCTGCCGGTCCGCACCCTTCGCCCCCAAGCCATGCTCGGTGTTCCAAGCCTCCACCTCGCTCTCGGAGGCGCGGGCAAACCAGTTGTCGTAGAACGGCCGCTCAGCCTCGTCCATCCAGCGGTCGAGCCTCTCCCAGAGCCGCCTGCGAGCCTCGGCGTAAGCTGGGTCGTCCAGCAGGTTGGTGTCCTGATAACCGTCCGTGTTGGCCCACAGGCGGTGCTCGCCTCGGTCAGTGACGGCATAGGTAAAGCCGTCCGTGACCACCGCGCGCCAGATGATCTCGTGCCGGCTGCCACCGTTGTTCATGTTCGACGGGTGTGCCAAGAAGACGGAGTCGGGGCTCGCCGCGTCCGGCTCGCCGCGCAACAGGCCCGACAGGTCCGTTCCCGGAAGCGAGCCAATGTAGTCGCCGGACTCGCCCAGCCCAGACTCGGACAGTCCGGCGAGCGACAAGAGTGTCGGAAATACGTCGATCGTCGACGTCGGTGCCGCCGTCCGGGCACCTGCGGGCAGGTTCCCGGGCCAGCGGACCAAGAACGGGATTCGCGCGGACTCGTCGTTGGGATGGCGCTTCTGGCCGTAGGCAACGCCGTCGATGCCCGTCATCCCGCCGTGGTCGGATGTGTAGACGAGAATCGTCGAATCGGCGATACCCAGATCGTCGAGCTTGTCGAGGACTTGGCCGACATCACGGTCCATGCCGCTGATCAGTGCGTGGTAGTCGCGATGCTGGGCGAAGTCCCGCGTGATGTCCAGGGGATGGAAAGGCAGCGCCCTCTCGTCCGGATACAGGGCCTGCATGTCCTCCGGGGCGTCGTGAAAGGGCCCGTGGGGCGGATTGACCGAGATCACCGCAAAGAACGGGCGATCCGCCGCGGCCTCCTGCTGGACCCACTCCAGCGCCTGTGCGGTCGTGGCGGTGGAGTTCGACGGCCCCTCCCACTGGACCCACTCGCCACCGTCGACCGAGTACCGAGAACTCCTGTGATTGTTGGTGCCACCCCAGACGATGGAGCGGTCGAACCCGAAGGGCGTCGCGTCGCGCCCGCCCAGATGCCACTTCCCGAAATGGGCGGTGGCGTAGCCCGCATCCCTGAACGCCCACGCAAGGGTTCCCCGGTGCTGCTGCCCTTCCGGCATGTCCACCCGCTCGGCAAGCGACATGTGGTTGGCCATCAGGCCCTGCTGGTAGGGCCAGCGTCCCGTCAGCAGGATGGCCCTGAACGGCGTGCAGATCGGCAGGTTGACATAGTGCCGGTCGAGCGACACTCCTTCCGACCGGAGCCGCTCGAGGTTCGGGGTCCGGACCTGCGGCGTCTGTGTGAAGGACATCGCTCCCCAACGGTGCGTGTCGCTGACGAAGAGGACGACGTTCGGCTGGCGGGAACTGGCCGTTTCCGGCGCCGGTCCGCAACCCGCGAGGACGGCCAGCGAGACGACGAGCAATCGGCGGGGATCCATCCCGCCGATTCTACGGCAAGCGCCAGCGGACCGGTCTGGGCGGCGAGGCATCCGCCATGCAGCACAGCACGCCTGATGGCTCGGGCCTGAAGGAACCCCAGGCCGTCTCCACTACAATCCCCAGTCGAAGATGAACGGCTACGAGACAGCAGACCTAGGGCTGCCCATCTTCACCGCCGAAATGCGCGTTCCGCGCGATGCGGCACTCAAGCAGTTCGCCCTGAACGCCGACTTCCTGCGGCATCTGCTCCGCGCGCACCCTCTCGACGGTCTCGACAAGGCGCAGACCGCGAGCATCAAGCCCGCCAGCGCGAACCTCATCGGCCCGGACTTGTCCCAGCGCCTGACGGACGCTGCTTGGCAGATGGAGCTTCGAGACGGCAGCTTGGCCTACCTCCTGCTGGAATGCCAAGCCGAGCCGGATCCCACGATGCCGTTCCGGGCGCTGCATTCGGTGGCGACACTCGGCCTGAAGCTGAGCCGCGATCCGCCACGGGGGTACTCGGCAGCAAGAGTGCCGCCGGTTCTCCATCTGACGCTGTACACAGGTCGGCGGACGTGGTCCGTCGCGGGCGCAGATGAAGAGTCCGGGGAGGGGAGCGAGCCTTATTGGCACTGGCTGTCGCGTGTCTGCCATCTGCTGGACCTGCGGCGTTTGCCGGACCCCGGCGGAGAGCAGAATCTGGCGGTGCTGCTGGCGAGGCTGCAGCGGTGTGAGGATCCGGAAGCGCTGCGCCGGGCGGCCGCGCCGCTGCAATCATGGGCATCCGATGCAGAGCATGCGGAACTGGCCAGCGCCTTCGCCGCGTGGATTACGCACGTGGTATTGCCGGACTTGGGGGTTGTGAATGTGCGGGTGAGCGATAATCTGACGGAGGTGCTGGAAATGCTGGAGCAAGAGCCTCGGACATGGGCCGACCGGATCAGAGCCGAGGAGCGTGCTGAAATGCAACGGTCGATGGTGGCGTTGCTGCTCCGGCTGGCAAGGACGCGCTTTGGAGGTCGGCTGGCAGAGCGACTGGAAGGACTGATCGAGGGAATCACCGATACCGACCTCTTAGAGGACATTGGGGAGTGGATCGTGGTTTACGAGAGTGGCGAGGCGCTGCTCGCGCGGCTTCGTGAGGCTTGAGGATGGTCCTGCGTCCCCAGAGGAGTTGCACTAAGCCGAGCTAGACGAACCTCCCGCCAACGGTGCCCAAGGACTCGGAGGTCTTGGCTCCACCAGCGGTGCGCTGGGCAGGTCCTGCCTGTAAGTCCGACATCGAGCACCCAATTCGCCGAGCCCAGCCGAGTAACGACAACCTTCACACCGATCGCTTCCCGAGTTCGCCGTGGGCTGAACTTCATCGCGAGTCCGACCCGCGCTACTGGATGCCGAAGGACTGAAAACCGTCCTGTGTTCTATGCCCACCCGCCAGATGGCTTCGTTCGTAAGACTCGGGTAGCAGAAAGAAGCGAGGCGGCCCCTACCACGACGCACCTCTCGTCAGCTTGGCCCTCAACGCGGTGCCCCGCGGCACGAGCTTGACGTGCACGCTTCCGGGGGATTTGCTGTCGAAACCGTAGTCACCACGGTCTCTAGGAGGATCTTGAAGAGCGGTAGCGCGGGCAAGGCTGCAGTTTGGTTCACCAGTGACTCTGTCCGGCTCCCGGTATGTCAGACGACTTAGCACTTTCTCAAGCAAGCCCGCAGCGGGCCGACACTCGCAACGGTCGCTCCGCCACACAGGGGGCTGGCGACGCCAGTTGCGGCACCGATACGGACGCGGTCTTGCCCATCCGGGGATCGCGGATGTGCCGGTTAGCGATAATCTGGGGACCTTGCCAGACCTGTTGGACCACGAGCCCCGGACATGGGCCGACCGGATGAGGGACGAGGGACGTGCTGAGGCTCGTGCCGAAATGCAACGGTCAATGGTGGCAATGCTGCTGCGGCAGGCAAGGCTGCGCTTCGGAGGCGGCCTGGCAGAGCGGCTGGCCAGCCTGCTCGAGGAAAGCACCGACAGCGACCGCCTAATGGACATCGGCGAGTGGGTCGTGGTTTGCCAGAGTGGCGAGGGTCTGCTCGCTCGAATTCATGAGTCTTGCGAACACACGCGTGCGCTTGGGTTGGACCAGACACTTGAGAGGTAGCACCTGTACTGAACGCGCTGGGCGAGCCCTGACACGATGGGCGAGACTCGCTTTGGCAGTTCCCCTCGCGGATTCTGAACCAACTAAACCGAGAGGGCCCGCTACCACCAGTTTCTTGCGGTGGGACTCATTGGGCTCGAGAGACAAGGGAAGCCGGCGGAGTGCCCGAACGTTCGAACCCTCGGTCGATCGCCGAACGAGCCTAGGGGAATCCTGAGTCGCTCCGACCCGCAGGATAGCCACAGAAAGCCAGGTACCCGGTCCGGCCAGCGGCATGGAGGAACTCGACGCCTCTGTGCCGCAGTTCATAGGACCATCAGCCCCGCCACCACTCGGGTGCATCGGCATTGTCAGCACGTTGTCTAGGCGCACAGAGCAGTCGCCTTGCAACGATCCGCAGCTCCTATTGATCAATTGCGATGCAGTGAAGAGCGATGGCCAAACCCGCCCCGTCGCTTCCCACCGCTGGGCAGCGGAAACACTGCCGCCCGCCGTCGGCGACGGGCAGTCTTCGTAAGACGGGAGACAGGCGGTCAGACGAGCACTCCCCGAGAGTCGATCGCATTCGCGCCTGAAGCCCGGGTAGTTGTCCGGGATGCAGCATGGCTCGTGCGCCGCGTGGACTTGTCCTTCGACGATGGCCAGCAGCTGACTTGTGACGGGATCTCGGAGCTTGTGCGAAGCCATGAAGGCGACTCTCTCGCGACCCTGGACAGAGCCATGAGGGGCTTGGGTCCGAAGAAGGACAAGCTCGTTCACGGAGATTTGTAGGGCTGCGCCTCCAGCAGGCTGTTCATCGAGAGCCAGTTGCGGCGGGCGCGGCCAAGCGACGACCAAGATGAGGGTCACGCACTTTTGGCAGCGATGGATTCCGGCCCTGACCACCTCGAGCCGGCGGCGCAAGCCTTAGGGGAGCCACAGAAATAAGCTACCGTTCTTTGTGTAATCGCGCCATGACGCATC
>JAPPMC010000310.1 GCA_028819235.1 Bryobacterales bacterium | reverse complement strand
AATTCAGCCTGAATTCCGCAGTCACAGGTACTTCGGAGCCGTCTCGCTCGTACGCAGTCGAGGTTCAACCCTTCCGCTACCAGCTCAATCGACGCGACGCGTTAAACCGCATCAAACATTGAATCTGCCTGGGGTCAGCCCCAGTGCGTTGGTGTTTGAGGCTCCAATCCCCTCAGTGCCCCGCCAGTTCTGGGATCGTGGCCCAGTTTCCTATGGTCCATACGAGAGCTTGGGCGGGAGCGTCGCGCCCCGACCGACCCAAGACCAATAATCAGGCCCGCGCTGCCAACGAACTCGAGGCAGCATCCTTTGGAGTGCCGCGGCGGCGCCGGTCGAGTCCAGTCCGGAAGTTGTGCCGCAAGCGGTGCACTCCGAGGCGTGCCAGGAGAGATCCCTTCGCCTCATGCGACGCGATGCGTAGCCTTGCCCCCTAAGGCCGCGAAGACGTTGTCGACCGCCATCTGAAGACCGGCCTCTAGGGCCTCCGCGGTCACTCCGCCCGAGTGCGGAGTCACGACCACGTTCGGCAGGTCTGACAGAGGATGCCCCTCTGGAAGGGGCTCGGTCTGGAACACGTCCAAGCCAGCACCGCCGATTCCGCTACTTCGGAGGGCCTCCACCAAAGCGGCCTCGTCCACCACCGCCCCCCGTGCCGTGTTCACCAATATGGCGGTCCGCTTCATCACCCCCAGTTCGCGCTGTCCAATCATCCCGGTCGTCTCCGGCGTCAGGCGCACGTGGAGGCTCACCACATCGCTCCGCCGGTAGAGATCCTCGAGCTCGACCAACTCGACGCCGAGCCCCTCAAGCGGCTTGCCCTCCGGTCTGCGCGTCCAAGCAATGACCCGCATGCCAATCCCTCGGGCGACGCGCGCCGTCTGTAACCCGATCGCACCCAACCCCACCACGCCGAGCGTCTTGCCGTGCAGCTGCGTGACGAATCCTCTCGGCCAACCTCCCCGCTTGGTCTTCAAATCCAGCCTCGGTATGTCACGCGCGACCGACAGCATCAGCGCGAGCGTATGCTCCGCCATAGCCACAGCCGAGACACCCGGTGTGTTTGTGACGATCACGCCGTGCCTGGATGCCGCCTCCAGGTCGACGTGATCGGTGCCCGTGCCCCACAGCGACAGGACCCGGAGGTCGGGGCAGGCGGCGAACACTTCCGCACCCAGCTCCACCGAAGACCGGACATTCAGGACGGCCTGCGCGCCCGCAAGCCTCTCGACCAACACTTGGCGCGACGCGGGCAGGCTGTCGTGGTACGAGAGGTCAGCCTTGGCCGCCAGGTCCTTGAAGGCAGCACTCGGGCCCAGGACGGGCGGATAGTCGTCGGGAACGGAAACTCTAGGCAATTCCATCGCTTTCTCCTCGGCCGGTGGGGACTATCGGAACAGGACGTACAGGCTGGCAATCACGACGCACAGCACAACCGCCAGATGGCGCGGATCCGTGCCAGCCCCGGCCCAACGCCGCGTGAGTGCCCGCATAGGGTTGTCCCATGTCAGGCCGGCAACCTTCTCTTCCGGGGGTGGCGGTGTCTGCTTGCTCACCACGTAGAAGATGACGCTGCAGATCACCGTCATCCAGAAGGCCTGCAGCATGAACGGTATTCCCCAAGTGTCGGTGATCAGTTTGTGCCCGCTCGCGTCCTTGAAGTCCAAGATGAACGCCGCAGCTCCCATCAGAAAACCGCAGACCAAGGTCGCCACCGCTGCCTGGGACGTCCCGCGCTTCCAGAACACGCCCCAAAGGAACACCGCTGTGATCGCAGGCGCGAGCGCCGCGCCAATCTCCTGTACGGCCTCGAAGATGCTCGAGAACTTGTCCCCCTGCGTCGACCAGGCCATTGCCAAGAGCATGACGGCAACCGCGCTCCAGCGGCCGATGCGCACTTGGGCGGCATCACTCGTCGACGGACGCACACGCGCGACGATGTCCACCGCAAAGAGTGTGGCACAGCTGTTGAGAGCGGCCGCGATCGTGCTCATCAGGGCGGCCAGCAGCCCGGCTGAAATCAGCCCGCGCAACCCGGTGGGAACAAGTTCCTGGATCAGCATCGGCAGGACCTGATTGGCGTCGTCGCCGATCTGGTCCCCATACAGCACGTACCCGACCACGCCGGGCAGCACAAGGATGAACACCGGCAGCACCTTAATGAAACCGGCGAAGAGCGGTCCGATCTGGGCGTCATGTTCCGAGCGGGCCGCGAGCACGCGCTGCACAATCGTCTGATCTGTGCACCAGTACCAGATCCCCAGAACCGGGTAGCCCAGAAGCACGGAGTACCACGACAGCCCGACGGAATTGTCCGACCAGACCATGCTGAGCTGGCGGGGCTTGAGCTGAGCCTTGAACTCCTCGACCGTCCCGATGCCCTGCTCCGAAAGCGCTCCTATCGCCAACGCTGTGACCAGGATCGATCCTCCGATCAGCAACACGGTCTGGATCGTCTCCGTTACGACAACGGCCTTCAGGCCTCCGAGGACTGTGTATATCCCCGTCACCAGCGAAATGATCAGGATCGACGTCACCACGTCAATCCCGAAGAACTGCTCGAATACGGTGGCGCCCGCGTACAGGCTCATGCCGATGTGGATGAACAGCGCGCCGAGTATCGCCATGAAGGCCAGAAACGATCTCGCGGCGGCGTTGAATCGGCGCTCAAGGTACTCCGGCAGGGTTTCGATCCGGTTGCGGAAGTAGAACGGTGCGAAAAACAGCGATAGGATGACCAGCGTAAAGGCGGCCATCCACTCGAAGTTTCCCCATACCAGACCTTCGTTGTAACCGGAAGCCGCAAGACCCACCAGATGGATGGTCGAAATGTTGGACGCGAAAAGCGCTGCGCCGATCATCACCCACCCGAGCGATCGGCCCGCCAGGAAGTACACCTCACCAGTCATCCGCTGGCGACGTACCGAGAGGACGCCCACGGCCAAGATCCCCAGCAGGTAGGCAACGATGATGACCAGATCGATCGTTGGTATGCGCAGGCCTTCCATTGCGATCAGCTCAAGCTGGGGCGTGCGAGGCGCCCCTTCATCCTCTGGGTCTTGGCGGATTGGCCCAATGGCTGCGACGGTCGGATCCGCTCACCACGACGCCCTTTTGGTGCCAATCCAAATAGGCACTGACCTCCGCGGAGCAGTACCGGAGCGTCAGGCCGCATCGGCGCCGGTCGGAATCGTTCGCCTCCGAGCCATGCAGCAGCAGGTCCGAGTGAAGCGACATCTCGCCGGCCCGCAGGATGTTGTCCACGGGTTGGCCGAAACGCTCGATCCCGGCAACGCGCTGGTTGAGGACGGTCGATGAATTGCCGTCGTCAATCTCAAACGGCAGGGCTCCTCGAAGGTGCGAGCCGGGCACGAATCGCATGCAGGCATTCTCCGTGTCGGCGTCATCGATAGCGAGCCAGGCGGTTACTGTCTTGGACGGGGTCAGCGGCCAATAGGTGGCGTCTTGATGCCAGTCCACCCGCTTGCCGTCGTGTGGCAGCTTGCAGAAGAAGTGGCAGCCCCACCCGACAACATCCTCTCCCAAGATGTCCCTTACGTATGCCACGATCCGCGGATCGGTCAGCAGGTCGTAAGCTTGGGCGTGGCTCAGGTGGGCGGAACTGATCGAGTAGCTGTCGCCGCCCCCGGCCAGCGTACGGGCCAGTAGTCTGTCGAACCGCTCGCGCACTGCTGCGATCACGTCGTCGGCAAACACGCGGATGCCTGTGAGGTAGCCGTGAGCATTGAAATGGTCCAGCTGTTCGCGGGTCAGCTTGCGGGGGCTTCGGTTGGACGCAGGGTGGAACTGAATCTCGCGGGAAGCCGCCTCAAGGGCGGCTGCGTCCGGGGCGATCGCAAACTGGCCTCCGCCTTGCATCGGCTTCAACCGATAATAGCGCTACCTACAGCCGTGGCCCTGGCCGTCCCAAGTTCAGCGCAAGCCACCGAGACAGGGCCTCCCGCAGGCACGCCAGCTGTGTCGTTCGCGGCCGGGCAGCCGCTCATCATTCCATATCGGACCGCCTTGGGCGCCATGTAGTCTTAACGGCCACCGTGTCCTCAGAACCAGCTGGCCCGAGATGCGCCCAGACCACTTCGTGCGCGGCTACTGGATTCCACACCGTCGGCCGTTTCGTCCGCCCCGCTCGATCCGCCGACCCAAGAGTGAGCTCGATCCAACACCGGCTGCGGCAACACGCACTCCTCAACTCATCGACGGGCTACTGGCCTCCTGCTGAGCTGCGTTAGGGGGTTCTGGCTCCCTACCTGCGCGGGTATGACGGCCCCCAGCCGGCCCTGCAAGTGCTGCCTCAACAGATTCCCCAAGCGGCCACGAACAGCTCCGGGCAGGTGGCCGCACCGATAGGACATGCTGGAGCGCCCGGCAGGACGGGCGGTGTTCAGACAGTGGCACCGGTGCCCTATTCAGACCTTGCACGAACGGACTCAGGCGGCACGGAAGCCGAGTCCTCCATTGCGGGTCGAGCAAAGTCGGCCGCCTATGAGCCGCCTATGATTGGATCGCCCCAAGCGACTGCCAGGCGGGAAGCTCAAGGGCGGCTGGTACAATTGGCTTTGGACGGGCAGTCGGCGGGGGCCCGGGTCAACGGTAACGTGTTCCCTCGATTCACCGCAGCCTTGTTTTGCCTGTGCGCCAGTTCGGGCTGCGGGGTACTCTCCACCACCACGGAGCTCCCACCTCCGCCTCCCGCACGCACGGCCACTCGCCAAGAGCTGATCGATACGATCCAGCGGATCGCAGCCATCCAGTCGATGAGGGCGATCATTCAGATCACGCTGACCGTGCAGTCAGAGGATCGCGTGAGGGAAACTCGTTACCGGGACGCGCGCGGCGCCTTGGTCCTACGCCGGCCAGGATGGATCCGCACGAACGCCGAGGTCCCGGGAGGCATCGCGAAGGTCTACGACATGGTTTCGGACGGCAGGGAGTTCCAGGTCTACGTGCCGTTCCAAAACCGCGTCTACCAAGGAGTGACCGACCTGATCGAGATCTCGGAGAACCGCTTCGAGAACATCCGGCCTCAACACCTGCTTCAGGCGATCATGCTCGATCCCATCGAAGACGAGTCGCGGGTGATCCTGGACATTGAGATGTACGGCCAGTCGGGGTACCAAGTGCTGCACGTCGTCGAGGACGGGCCTGGCGACACCCTGCGGATCCGCCGCAAGTATTGGTTCAGCAGGGACGACCTGAAACTCTCCAGGCTGATGATCCTCGACGACCAGACCGAGGTCGCCACCGATGCTTGGTACCGCGACTGGTCGGAAGACAATGGCCTGCCGTACCCGCATGAGCTGCGGATTGAACGTCCCCAAGACGGCTATGAAGTCGAGATTGAGATCTCTAGGCCCGGACTGAACGCAGACGTGCCCGACGCCTCTTTCGAACTCGCGCTGCCGAGGGACGTGGTAGTGGAGCGAATCGGCGACCCGGAGGCTTCCTCGTCCTGAAGGAATCACGGATGGTCCACCGCCTAGTACTCCGCAACCTGCTGCACCGCCCGCTGCGGACGCTGCTCACGATCCTCGCGGTTGCCGTTGAGGTGACCATGATCGTGCTGATGGTCGGCGTCTCGGAAGGTCTCCTGACCGAGTCCCTCAGGCGGACCAGGGGAGTCGGGGCCGACATCCTGATCCGCCCACAAATCTCCAGCGCCGCGATCGGTGGCGCGGACATCTCGGCCAGACTGCCGTCCATGCTCCAGGACCGCTACCCGCTGATCACCCAAGCCATGGGCGCCACGGTGTTCACGCCCGGCAACCTGCAGACCATTACGGGAGTGGACTGGGACCAGCTCGACGCCATGAGCGGCGGCGTCGTGCTGTTCGAGGGCCGGCCCTATGAAGCCCCCTTTGAGGCTGTTGTCGATGAAGTGTACGCACGGCAGGAAGAGATCACTGTCGGGCAGGCCGTGGAGCTGATGGGACGCGACTTCGACGTGGTCGGAATCTGCGAAACCGGGAAGATGTCGCGCGTCTTCATTCCCTTGGAGACGATGAGCGACCTGCAGGGCTGGCAAGGTAGGTTCAGCCAGGTGTACATAAAGGTCGCTGAGGGCAGCGACATCCGCGCGCTCATCGACGAGCTGCGCGAGCTGATCCCGAACAGATCAGTCGACTCAGTAGAGGACTTTCTGGCGCTCACTGCCACGAGCGTTCGCCAGATGTCGTCCCAGTTCGTCAACATCATCATCTCGATCGCTGTGTCAATCGGGTTTATCGTCGTCATGCTGGCGATGTACACCGCGGTCTTGGAAAGGACGCGGGAAATCGGGATCCTCAAGGCAATTGGTGCTTCCAAGCTCATGATCGGCTCGATCCTGATGCGGGAAACACTCATCCTGAGTGTTGCGGGGATCGCCTGCGGCTACGGCCTGAGTGTCGTGGGACGCGAACTTGTGTCCATACGCTATCCCTTGATCCCGGTTATCTTCGTCCCGGAGTGGCTCGCCGGGGCGGCCGTGCTGACTGTCATCGGTTCCGCGCTAGGCGCCGGATATCCCGCTTGGAAGGCCGCCAGCGCCGACCCCTGCGAAACCCTGTCCTACGAGTAGACCCCCAGCTGTGACCACGAACACGGAGAGGCCGCTGATCCGGATCCGAGACCTGCGCAAGGTCTACCGGTTTGGCTCAGTCGACGTTCCCGCCCTTCGAGGCGTCTCCATGGACGTCCAAGCGGGGGAGTTCGTGGCGCTGCTGGGCCCCTCAGGCTCCGGCAAGTCCACGTTGTTCCACATCGTCGGCGGCATGCTGGCGCCGACCGGCGGCAGCGTCGAAATCGACGGAGTCCGCCTCGAGAGCCTTTCAGACGCCCAGCGGACGGAACTGCGCAAGAGCAAGGTTGGGTTCGTGTTTCAGCGGTTCAACCTGCTTCCCACCCTTACCGCGGAGGAGAACATTCGGATCGCCCAGCACATCGCGGGCCGGGCCGGCAAGGACGAGGGCCACTTTGAAGAGCTCGTGCGCATCCTCGGCATCCGTCACCGCATGCGGCACAAGCCAAGCACGCTCTCGGGAGGGGAACAACAGCGTGTAGCGATCGCTAGGGCCCTTGTCAACAGGCCGCCCATACTGCTCGCCGATGAGCCGACCGGGAACCTCGACTCTGAGAATTCCCTCGTTGTCTTGGAGGTGCTCAAGACCCTAAATCGCGATTTTGGACAGACGGTGATGATGATCACCCACAATCCGGACGCAGCGCAGGAGTGTGCGGCCCGCGTCCTGCACATGAGGGACGGAAGAATCTCGGAGCCAAGGCGCGACTGAATGTCCCGGTGGGCAACCCCGCGAAGCCATCCTGTCACCCGCTGGGCGAGGACAGTCTGGCGAGGGGACAGCAAGGTCCCCGACCGGCTACTCGCCGTAGAGGTGTTTGTAGACCTCCCGACCTCGCAGCACGGCCTGCACGTAGCCGCGAGTCTCGCTGAACGGTATGGTCTCGACAAACTCGGCCGGATCGTCGAACCTGCCTAGCGCAAGCCAGCCCGGGATGCGGTGCGGACCCGCGTTGTAGCCAGCGAGCGCCTCCTCCAGCCGACCGTCGAAGGTGGCGATGGCCTCCTTAAGGTAGAAGGTCCCGAGGCGCAAACTGATGTCCGGCACGGTCAGCTTGGAGTTGGAGAATCCCGGTATCCCCAGCCTCCGGAAGAGGGTTCGCCCGGTGGCCGGCATAACCTGCATCAGTCCGAGGGCTCCCGCACTGGAGCGCGCCCCCGGATTGAACTCCGACTCCTGCCGGATCAGGGAAGCGACCAAATATGGGTCGAGACCGTGTCTCTCGGATCGCGACCGGAGCTGGCCTTCGAATGGCAAAGGATAGAGAGCCCGCCAATACTCTTCGTCGAGGGCCTCGAACGGCACACGCAGATAGCCGACGACGTAGCGCTTCATGGCCCGCACGGCCAAATGGTGATCGCCCTCCGTAGCGTGCAGCCGCGCCAAGCTGAGGCCCGCAAAGTGCCCGTCGGGCTCGCCCGCTTCCGCTCTAGAGAGCTCATACTCGGCATCTTCCACGAACCCTAGCTGGAGCATCTCGTCGCCGACCTCCAAGATCGCCTTCGTGGTGGCGCGAGGTCGCGATGCGATGGGGCGTACAGGCGGAAGCATGCCCGCGAGCTCTATATAGCCCCGGTCGCTATTGAGCTCGGGATTCCCGAGCTTTCCCAGCCTCTGCCTCGCCAGGAAGCCGTAGTAGTAGTGGGGAAATCTGTCGCTGGCGACCCGGTAGTGCGCGACCGCATCCTGCCGACGCCCTTCCTCCTCCCGCAAGCGCCCGAGCCAGTACATGGCACCCGCAGCGGTCGAGGACGCCGGAAAGAAGTGCAGGTGCTCCGCCAGCAGGCTCGCCCGAGCCGGGGCGTGGTCGAGCCAAGACCGCCAGCACAGCTTCCAGTGGGCGTAAGGCGCGTGGCGCCCCTCCGGTGCGGCCTCTACGAGCTGACGGAACCACTTGGTGTACTGGGCCCGGCTGTCGCGCAGGTAGTAATAGTTGCCGATCGTGAGGAGCGCTTCCTCGTACCAGCGCGAGTCGCTGTGGTCACGGGCCAGTTTGGCGATGCTGGAAGCCATCTCTCCAGCCAGTCCCTTGCGGCGTTCGATGGCGCAAAGCAGGTATAGCCTCCAAGCGTTCAGTTCGGGGTCGCTCGGGCGCGCTCTGGCCAAAGAGGGGTATGCCGTGCTCGACCGGAGCCTCGCGTAGTCCGCTGCCCCCTTTCCGATCGTTGCCCGATCCCGGTCCGTCCCCTTGAGCCCTCCTGCCAGTGCCCGACTGTACTCGGCGGAGGCGTCGGCATTCCTTCCGCCCTCGCGCAAGCGCTCAGCACGCTCCAAGCGCCAAGTCGCGGGAGGCAACGGATATCGCCCCCCCATCTGTCGGCGCAGCCGATTCAGATGGTCCGCGGACGCGACGGCCTGGTCGGAAGACGGGTGGAAGTAGTATGCGCGCCGATACAGCTCAATCGCCTCCTCCAAGTTTCCGGCGACGTGTTCGACGCGGCCCCCAAGGTAGAAGCGGACCGGCTCCGTAAGCCTCCCCTGAACGGGGTCGAGCGCTGCGCGAGCCCCGTCGAGATCTCGAAGCCGAAGCAAACTCTCGACCCGGAGGCGGTCGGCGGCGGGCCGAAAGCGGCTGTCGGGATACTTCGCGCCGAATGCCTGAAGGGGAACCAGCGATCTCTGGAATTCCTCCGCCAGCGCAATGCTGCGAGCCCGATAGTAGGCAGCGTACTCCCCGACCCAGCCCTCCTCGCCAAGCACACCTGCCAACAGGCGCTCCGCCTCTTCGTATCGATTGGCGGCGAGGTGGGCCATGCCTAGGGAATAGCGGGCAAGGGCAGCCTCGCGTCCGGAAGCCTGCTCTGCAAACTCTTCGAGCTTGGCAAGATTCTCTGCCGAGGCCCGCTTTGCTAGCGCGCGACTGAGCTCGCCCAAGCTCTCCGACGCTCCCACCGCGGGCGGCGGGCCCAGAAAGAATCCCGCTGCCAGACAGAAGGCGGCAACGAAGCGTCCGGGGAGAATGGCACAGCGAGGGGTGCGGTCTCTGGACAGCGAGGCTCGAGTCTCAAGCATGGGAACGGGATCCTAACGCCTCCACCCACGCCTCCGTAGTCAGCACGAGCGTCTCGATCACTGGCTGGTTGACCCGCCCGAAGGCGAGCAGCAGACCCAGCGCAGTCTCCCGCAGGACGATCGGGAAGCCGTGCATCGGCACGTCAGTATCCAGACCGCAGATTGTGGCTAGCTCAGGCAAGACACTGTGGTGACCACCGCCGGCCGACATCGGGCGTTTCGACTCAAGGGCGCGCGCCAATACTGGCGCCGACGGCAGCGCGACCGCGATTCGGGCTACGTCGTTCGTGCTCGGAGTCGTTCCGTTGCCTGCCGAGCGGAAGCCCCGCAAGGAATCACCATCGCACACAAACAGGATGGCGCCGTCACAGAAGCGTGCGGCCACGTCACAAAGGGATCTGATGGCCGCCCCTGTGCCGGCAGCGGAACGGATAGTGCGAGCCGAATCCGCGACGGTCTGGAGCAGCGATTCGGTTTGGGAAGCAGCTCGTGCCTTAGCGGCATCTACGCGGGCTTGGGCGATGCCTGCAGCGCCGGCCCCTATCTGCTCGATGTGTTCGCGAACGAAGACGGTGATCTCGTCCTGCACAATCCCGCCGGCACACGCATCGGTCTCGGTGCTGGCCACGGGACCTTCCACGTGGTGCTATTGTAGCCAAGCCAGCGCTGGGTAGACCGCGTGGGGAGGAGAGATGGCCGGCCTGAACGGACAAGGAGCGATAGTGACCGGCGGCACGCGGGGCATTGGCCTAGAGATTGCGCGCGCGCTGCTTGCTGAGGGTGCGATTGTGGCGATCTGCGGACGCCGTGCCGACTCCTTGCGGGACGCTCTCGCGTCATTGGCGCCCGATGGAAGGGTGGTCGGGGCGTGTTGCGATGTCGGGAGCTGGGACCAGGCCGTTGGATTCTTCGACTTCGTGGACCGCGAGCTGTCGGGCCTCGACATCCTCGTCAATAACGCCGGTGTCGGCCACTTTGCCCCGGTCGACGAGATCGCTCCCGAGCAGTGGCAGGAAGTAATCGGGACGAACCTGACTGGGGCCTTCCACTTCACGCGCCTCGCAGCACCCCGCATGAAGCGCCGAGGTGGAGGCTTCATCCTCAACATCGGCAGCTTGGCCGGCAAGCACCCGTTCGCGTCTGGGGCCGCCTACAACGCGTCAAAGTTTGGGCTTGCCGGCTTTACGGAGGCGTGCATGCTCGACCTGCGCTACGACAACATTCGGGTCAGTACGATCATGCCGGGCAGCGTTCAGACCGAGTTCAGTTCTTCGACGACCGGAGCTGATTGGAAGCTGGACCCGGCCTCTATCGCCTCCATGGCAGTCCACCTGATCAAGACACCGGCTCGCAACCTAGCCAGCCGAGTCGAGATGCGCCCGAGCAGACCCCGCAAGCGCTAGTCGGAGACTTGGCAAGGCTGACTGGCCTCTTGCGCCTTGCACCGCTGCGGACGTCTTGGCAACCAGGCAAGAGCGGTCCCGCAGGACAATCGTCGGTTTGGTCGCGAACGACCTAGATGCGCCGCCCCTCTTCGATTCTCCAATGCCCCTGCCTCTCGACAGGGACGGATTCGACACGGCCCTGAGTTTGATCGGTTGGCTGCACCAACGCCGCTTAGTTCGTCAACTAGAGACCATAGTTTCCCAAGTGAGTCAGAACATAGACGCGATCGGTGTAACAGCCTGAAGTGGACTGCAAGTCCTCTGGTGTCCAAGGACAGCCGTCAGGGCTGCCGACGGTGAGGGCGGATCGAGTGGATAGGTGCCGTGCGAATTCGGAATCAGCACCAGAAGGCACAATTGTCGCGACAGGGAGCACGGATTGGAACTGCAGATTCCTCATCTGTGGTGCAGACATACTTGGATATGGCCACCGGACCATAGTTCCGACGCTCGGCGGTACTGTTCTGGCACGACCCCTCACGGTTAGCGAAGCTATTGGAGGTCTACAACCTTTACGATAGGAAAGTCTTCCAGGCCAGCACGAATTGTGCCCTCCTCTTATCACTTCACCGAGGGGCAAGTGCTGTGATAATGTGTGAGCCGAGGTTTGGTGGCACGAACGACCCTCGCAATTGAGAGTATTGTGAAACGAAACCAGCTGATTCTCGCAAGAATCACGATATTGTCTTCAATTGTTTCATCAAGTGTTTTCCTAGACTGCGTGTCAGCTGATGAACTTCTTCCGACCGGGCAAATTCAGAAACTCACAAATAGGGACACTTCAAATGCCCCGTTGGCAAGCTATCAGTTTGGCTATTTATTCGGTGTTAACCGCACAAATAATGGATTGTGGATAGATCACATTACAGAGGGGAACGTACTGGAGGATCAGTTGTCGATTCCTGAGACGTTTCGTGTTCTCATAAGAGCAGCAGCTGTATCGCCTGACAATAGATTCGCTGTCTGCGGGACATCCACAGATCGACTGGGAAAACTCTCTTCATTCATTTGGTTTCTGCGAATGGATGGCACCTTAGTTAGAACGATACGAACAAGTTCCTTCCATGTCCGAAAAATAAGATTCTCCGCAGACGGAAATCTGTGGTCCGTTGGAATAGAATCTGATTCGGGATTGGAAAAGGTCAATCATGATGTGCTGCGGCAGTATGATCGAGACGGGAGACTTGTGCGTACGATGTTGCCAAGGATGAGTATTTCAAGTAGCAGAGAACATCCGACAGAAGGAGCGATCCTTGTCACATCGTCGCAATATGTGGCATTGATTTCACTTGTCTCAGAGCGGTGGAATCTGATCTCCACTGAGGGAATTCTTGTGAGCAGTGGCCCAGTTGACCTTCCTAGAGGATTGAACGTATTCTCGGGTTCCGTTAGCGACAGTGGTCGCATATTCATTCAGGGGTACTGGGCTTCTGATTCGCCACATCGCGACTCATACCCACGATTACCTGTCTTCGAAATCGACCAAGAACTCGGTTTGATGAAGTTCCGCCGTACGAATTCGGTCTATCTTGATGATTCATACGGTCTTCTGCTCGGTTCTGAGGGCGAAGAACTGCTCTTCCTGACCCGCTCTTCAACTGGCGAGCGGAAGATAGTGTGGTCCAAGCCCGATTGAGCGCGTGCCATCTTCACCTTTCGCCGCCGGCAGTCGACACTTCGTCCGCATTAGGTTGGCGGCACGGTCTAATATTGCATCCATCCCAGACCAAGGGCACAGTGCATTCTGGATCGTCCGTGCACACACCGCCCCGAATACTTGAGCTGCCTCAATTCGCGCACCTCCATTCGGCAATTTGGCGTCACCTCAGCCCTGGCTCAAGATCAACGTGGACTACAGGACCAAATGCCTGATTACGCTCTACTCCAGATCATATGAGTAGGCCGACAGGTAACTGGCGGCCTTCTCCAACCAAGATGCCAACCCAGACATCGACATTGCTCTGCATTCGGGCACACCCGGAATCCAAGGATCGCATCCAGGAATTGATAGGCGCTCAATGAATGGTCGAGGTCGGCCATCAGCCACCCTCTGAAAATGGATACACTGCGCCACGCGTGCCAGTCACCAGGCTGCCCTTGCAGCTACTGATTCCTGGGGGGCACGACGATCCAGATGGGAACATCACTCCCGCGGTCATGACCCCCACGGCTCGCCGACGAGAAGGGCTGGGTGGCCGGCCGGAGACAGTGCCGACTCAAACAAGCGCACTTGGTGCGCGAACGACCAGTTGGAGTGACTTCGTCAGAACACGAATCTCAGCCCGAACTGAACGAGACGTTGCGTACGTTGGAACCGGTTCTCGCTGCCGGCCCTTGTGATCCGTCCCACCGCCGGTGACGCGATGTTGGAGTTCGGGTTGTTGAAGTGAGGTGTGTTCGTCACATTGAAGAACTCTGCCCGGAACTGCAGTCGTTTTCCCTCGCTGACCGTGAAGTTCTTGTGGAGCGAAACGTTCGCCAGCTTCGTGCCAGGGCCGAACAGCACATTGCGTCCGGAATTGCCGAACTGCCGGAACCCGGGGGCGATGAAGGCCTCGGTATCAAACCACCGCCGAATCGTCTGTTGGCTGTCGGGGAGGTTTCCGTCAGCAATCCGGTCCGGTCGCGTTCGTTCACCGATGTTAAGCGTGTTCGGACCGGCGGGACTGAACGGATAGCCGTCCGTGAACGTTAGCAATGCGTTGACCTTCCATCCGCCGAGGATCTGGTCGACAGCGGCGGAGGTGTCGCCGAGCAACGCCTTGCCACGGCCGATCGGCAAGTCGTATCCAACGGTCGCGTTGACGGAATTGCGAAGGTCCAGACCGCTGTTGCCCCGATTCCCGGAGAGGTCCGTGATCGGCACTGCGCCGGTTGCCTCGTCGATGTGGTGGGCCCATGTGTAGTTGAGCTGGTATTGCAAGCCCCCAGAAAAATGCTTGCGGAGCGTGGTTTGCAGGCTGTGGTAGTTCGAATTGCCCCGTGTCTGCACAATGTTGACCGCTGCATGAGTCGGCCAGCGTCGGCGGAGGGTGATGGGTCCGTCCCCGGGAACGGCCTGATTGAAGTTGATCTGCTGGCGCAACGCAGTTGCCTTCGATCCCACGTATGCCACTGTCAGCTGCTGCTGGGCCGGAAGCTGCTGCTGGATCGCAAAGTTCCATTGCTGCATGTAAGGAATGGCGTAGCTGTCAGGATCGTAGCCCCGCCGGCTCTGTCCGGGAGAGAGGAGTTCTCTCACCCGGAGCGGGCCGTCGGCCAAGCCTCGGGCGCCTTCGAAGTCTCCTTGGGCATTGTCGACTCGTGTGTTGACAAAGAAGGGCGCCTGCGAGAGGAGTCCTGCATTGAGGTGAATCGGCTGGCCGTTGTAATAGATGCCGTACGCGGATCGAATGACAGTTCCGTCCCCGATCCGGTAAGCTAGGCCGAGGCGCGGTGCCCAGTTGTTCAGGTCATTCGCGATGCCGCTTCGCCACGGGAAACGACCTTCGTTCACCGAAGCTGGATTCCCCGACTCGATGTCGAACTGGATCAAGCGGTCGCCGACTTCGGTCTGCGGGTAGTCTGCCAGAAGATCGTAGCGGATTCCGAGGTTCATGGTGAGTCTCTGGGTCACCTTCCAGTCATCCTGGAAGTACCCGGCGTAGTCGGTCCTGCGCATTCCGCGCGTTCCCTGCATGTACACCAGCTGGACGTTCCCGGGTTTTCCAAGCAGTAGCTCGGCAGGGCCGAAACCGGTGTTCTTGGCGTTGGCCGGATTGTTAGTGAATCTGAGAACGAATCCGAACTGTCCGCGGGGTCTCGACGTCTGGAAGCCATTCGTATGCCGGCGTACGGCGTCGAAGCCGAATCGGAAGCTGTGGTTTCCCCGGGTCATCTCAAGGTTGTCGCTGAACTGGATGTTGTTCATTGGCAGGATAGCCGGGTTCCACAGGTTGTCTCCCAGATTCGGGTACCCGGCGGCGCTGATGACAGACAGCCCGGTGGTGTACTCATCCACGTTTACGTTCGGTATGCCAAGATCCTCGGCGGTGTTGCGACCGCCGTTCAGCGATACGGCCCTCAGGTCCTCGCGTGTGAATCCCACGCGGACTTGGTTGATGGTCCGGGGGTTAATGACTTGCGTGTGGCTGATCACGACCTGTGTCGCGGGTGCCTGAACTTGGACAAAGGGCGTAGCGACCGGCCCCAAGATGTTCGCGAAGCCGTTGACAAAGTCGGCCCGGCCCTTCGTCAGGCGGAAGAATCCGCGGGATCCGCCTCGGAAGTCTTGATCGATCTTGACCGTGCCTTGGTCGGTGTCTTGGGTGTTGTTGGCTTCCGTAGTGAAGTTCGCGGCGAGCCCGGGTCCGGTCGGTTCCGGGAAGAACCGCAGGACCGCCAGCCCTTGCGGGCTGAACCGAGAGTCGGGTATCGCGTTGTTCGCGAACGGTTCCCTGGCGAGCCTTCCAGACTCGTTCGGCAACGATGTGAGCGGATCGAAGATTCGGTTCCTACCCGTCACCTCGCTGAAGTCCCCGCTCCTCATCAGGCTCGACGGGACGCTAGCAATGTTCGTCGTGCTCTGGCGGGTTCGCGTCGCCTCGTAGGAGAGGAAGAAGAACGTCGAGCCTTCCTTCCGGCCCAGTGGTCCGCCGAGCGTGGCGCCGAGCATGTTTCTCCGCAGTGGGGTCTTATCGCCGGTGTTGAAGAAGTTTCTCGCGTCGAGGGCGTCGTTTCGCAGAAACCAGAAGGCCGACCCGTGGAATTCGTTCGTGCCGGACTTGTAGCCCATGTTCAGCGTCCCACCGGTTCTCCCGTACCGTGCATCAGGCGCGGAGGTCTCCACGCGGTATTGCTCAAGCGCCTCAATCTCCGGGAACACCATCACGCCCTGGCCCTGATGGTTGCTGTTGTTCTGAAGGCCGTCGACCACGAAATTGTTGTCCGTCAGGTGCCCGCCATTCACGCTTGACACCGTGCTGCCACGAATCTGGGACAGCGGCAAGCCTGAATTGTGGGGTTGGGCCAGGACGACTCCCGCGCTGTAACGCATCAGGTCCACGAAGTTGCGGGAAATGTTCGGGAGTTCCTTGACCTCCTGTTCGGAGCGCAGCGTGCTCAGTGTTGCGGTCTCAGTCTGCAGGACCGCTCCGATGGCTTCCACATCGACTGACTCGACAACGGCGCCGACCTCGAGCTCAAAGTCAACCGCGATTCGCTCGGACAGGTTGAGCGCGACCTCTTTGGCCGCGGTCCGAAAGCCCTCACTGGCAACCGTGATTCGGTAGGTCCCGGGTGGCAACGGTGGAGAGACGTACAGTCCCGACGCATTTGTCTCCAAGGTGAGCTGATAGTTCGTCCCAGTATTGAGGACCTCCGCGTTCGCGCCTGGGATCACCGCCCCTGTGCCGTCCGAGACGGTGCCGCTCAGGACTCCTGTATCGACTTGCGCAATCAGCGTGGCGCTGCAAGCGACCAGGATGATGACGATCTGGTACAACCTCGTGTCTCGGTGCATCTCGTTCCCTCCTTGACAACCCCGCCACCCATTCGCGACGGAGACGAGCCCTGACCCGATGCGACCATCAGGGGCCTAGCGTGGCAACCCAGTTGACAGAGCATGATTCCTGCCAGGGCATGATTCCGCTAGTTCGCCAGTCGGAGCTGTCGCCTACGAGTTTAATGCCAGATGAGCGTTCAGTAAACGATGTTTGCGCAACCTTTACGAAGTTTTTGCTGCACCAGCTTGAGTCCCGCGAAGGTGGCGGCAACGAACTGAGACGATCCACCGCGAGCCAGCGGGTTCGACACCTTCCCGGCAACGGAGAATCCCGCCGTCCGGATGCGTGTGCTGCGTAGTGCGCGGCAACCCGCATCGCGAACCGTGCACAGCGGCACAGCGGGTGGTGCAGCGACGCCATTGGAGCTCAATGTCCTCGATGCGGATGCCTTCATTCGTCTTGGTCGGAATCGTCATTCACACTAGAGAGAATCTGCACATGGCGGGTAGCGGTCAGACCGATGTTCAGTTCCTCATCGGCTGGAGCGTGCGGATTGGAAGCTGGTTCCGGCCTCCATGGCCGGCATGGCAATCCATCTGATCAAGACGCCGGTGCGCAATCTGTCCAGCCGGGTCGAGATTCACCCAAGCAGACCCGCAGGCGCTAGCAGGAGCCTTGGCGAGGCTGAGTGACTTGGTGCGTCGTGCCTCACCGCGAACGACGTGGCACCTAACCATGAAGAATCCTGTCAAGCAACCTTCTATGCGATTCGAGACGCTCCACATTCCTTCCCTGTCACATCTACCGATGCCCACGCCCTCCATCAGGAACGGAGTGCGAGGCGGCCCTGAGTCCGAAGAGTTGGCTGCACCAACACCGTTAGGTTCGGCAACTAGAGAACCTAGTCTGTCAACCGACTCAAAGTTCAGACGCAGACGGTGTGGCGACCGTGAACCGGACGGCAAGTCCTCTGGCGTCAAAAGGACGCGAATCGAAACTGGTACCGGGAGAGGCCCGCGGGCCGTACCGAAGCGAGGGCGCAAGGGTCCGGGAGCCAACGGGACGCGGAGCGGCGGCAGAGTTCCATTGGCCCGATAGGACTGGCCGCGGCACAGCAGCAGGATTATGCTCCCGTCATCGATAGCAAGCGTTCCGCCAGTCTGGTGGCAACCGCCAGAACGTCGCTTAAGCGAAGGCCGGCCTGAGGAGGCAGCCGGACTGAGCGATGCGTGTACTCTTGGCTGGTAAGCGATTCGGTCAGTTCATGAACTGGATGGAACAGCCGCGTCGCCAGCGCGGCAACCGATGAGCTGGCCTACGGGAGGGAATACAGGAGCAATGGATAGCCGCACAGACCACATGAAGCAGGACGCCATGGCCTTCTACGACCTAATGTTCAACAAGTGCCGGCCCCGCGACGCCATCACGCAATACGTCGGAGGAACATACACGCAGCATAATCCGGGCGTTGGTGACGGCAAGCAAGCCTTCATCGACTACTTCGAGCGGATGGCAAGGGAGTACCCTGGCAAGCGGGTCGAGTTCAAGCGTGCCATTGCCGAAGGCGACCTTGTTGTCTTGCACTGCTACCAGCATTGGCCCGGCGATCGAGACTATGCCGGCATCGACATTTTCCGGTTCGACGGCGCAGGCAGGATTGTGGAGCATTGGGACGTGCTACAGGTCATTCCCGACACTGCCGCAAACGACAACGGGATGTTCTGATCTTCTGGTGGCCCAGATCCCGTTGTCCGAGAATTGGCCGACCGTCTGACGAGGTCCAGAGCCCAACATCCTTGGATTGCCGTCGCTGAGAGCTTCGACGCGCCGGGTCAGTCACGACCAGTGCGCGTCCGCTTTCCGCCGATTCCCGATCGCCGGATCCGGCGTAGCGGCGTCAGCCGCCTACCTCCCCGTGCGCGAGGCTGTCGCTCAGGATTCGTCTTGGTGCTGCTCAGCCCCGCCCCGAATCTGGGGACGACCTCGGCCCCTCCGTCGGGCATGAGCGGGTCGGCAACGGACTGGGTCTCGCCGAAAATGTCGAATCCCACCCAGAATCGTCTGTCGGCGGTGCTTCCAAACCCCGTAGCGGTAGCCCCGGGAGTGGCCTAGTCGAAGCCGTCCGCGAGCGTGGCACGGGTAGCTTCTCGGTGGAGCCGGCCAGCGAATCACCGGTAGTGTTGCTCGGAGCAACTTGGCGACTGGCTAGGGGTCAGGGCGAAGCAGGGGAAGCGGATTCGCCGCACGTCGACCCTGTGCGACAGGCCTCGTGCTTGCGATGGCACCCGCCAAGGAGCCGGTGGAACGGATGCCGCACCATACCGCTTGGGAGCTTCGGGACGGGTGTTGCAGTCCTCCTCACGGGTGGACAAGGGGAACCGCCGAGCGAGGCATCGATCCGCACGGTCAGCCCGACTTCTTCAAGCCCTCGAACTTGCAAGGTCTGTCGGCCAAGCAAATCTACGTTGCACAACACGCTCATCGAATCGAACCGTTGGCTGTGTGAACGCCCCCATCGTCGTTCACTAATCGGTATTGTTTGTCAAGTGACTCACACTATGGGTGCGAACGGTGTAGCGACGGTGCCGTGGTTTGCGAGTCTTCTGGTATCCCAAAGGCTTGCAGGCGACGATCACCTTAACCGATCGCGTGTCGCTTGCCTGTCGAACGACGTGTCCGGCGGTGGAGGCGAGGAGGTAGACCTCGATGTTTGACCATGGCCGAGAACGAATATTCTCCCGTGTGTGGCCAGACCGCTACGATTGACGCTGGCTCGCAAGCGTGCTTCGGAGCGTCAGACATCCCCAGAGCCAGAGATTCGCCGCACAAACGCCCCTGACTTCAGCCACTGACTGCGAGAATTTGCCTACTGACTAACACTATTGCCACGATCTCTGTAACAGACTACGTTGCGACTGCATATAAGGCTGCTTGCGCCCCGAGGGCACACTACCGTGGCGCCGGATCGCGGAACCTGGACGAGAGTGAATTCTCCGTCCGGTAGGATCCGGCGTTCACCTTGATGAGAATCCGGACTGGCGAGATCCCCGACCGAGGCATCCATCCGCACGGTCACCCTCGCGTCTGCAAGTCCTCGAACCGGCAGAGTTGGTCAGGGAGGCGCGATTGGGAGCACTCCACGGCGATCGAACCGAACCGTTGGCTGCGCGAACGCCCCCATCGTGGTCCACTAATCCGTACAGGTTGTCAAGTGACTCACACTGTAGGCGCAAACGGTCGGTGTATCGACGGTGCCCTGCATTGCGAGCCCTCCGATGTCCCAAGGGCCGCCATTGCGACGGTCACCTTCACCGATCGCGTGTGCTTGCCTGCCGAACGACGTGTCCGACGGTGCAGGCGAGGAGGTAGACCTCGATTGTTTCACCATGGCCAAGTACGAATCGCAACACCCGTGTGTGACCAGACCGTTGTTTCGGTCCATGGTCGCTCACAATCTGGGATTGGATGGCCGGGCCTTCCCAAAGCCAGAGATCCGCTGTACAAACGCGCCTGACTTCAGCCACTAGTTGCGAGTAGTTGCCTACTGACTCACACTATTAGCGCGATCGCTGTAACAGATGACGTTGCGGCTGAATTAGAGGCTGCTTGCGTCCCGAACACACCATCACGCCGCCGGACCCGACACGCCAACACTGAGCCTTCCCTCGCCAGAAATGGGGAGCACGAGTCCTGAGATCGAAAGGCCAGTCGGGTTGCAGAGACAACTACCGACTCTCGTCGACCGCCGGCCCGTTGGTTGGCACCATGTCGGAGGACAGCAATCCGGAGGCCAGCCCGGTCATGATCGTGAAGGGCTGCAACAGAGGGTTCCTAAAACGGTAGCGGTACCGACGAGGGCTCCCGACTCTTCGCAGAACGGGTCCACGCCTCTCACCGCAGAACTCCTTGAGGTGTCGAGCGAACGCCGAGACTCCGTAGTCGCGGCCCGTAATGCGGCGCATCGGCTGTCGGATGTCCGCCGCTGAGAAGTAACCGAGTTCGTCAACTCTGGCGATTGCACAGGCGCACAGCACCTGACGGTGCAGGCTGTCGGCTCTCGGGCTCTCGGTTGCCTTGAAGAATGCCGATCTGATGCTCTGCTGCGCATGGTCTAGCGCCCGCCTCAGAGCATCGGTCACATCACCGATCCGGATACAGCCCCTTGCACGTCGCTGCGCTGCAGCCCTTACCGAGTGCAGCCCCAGCAGATGAGCGTAGTGCGGGATGCCTTGTGACAACCGAACAATCTGTTCGGTGGCCGCCGGTTCGATCTCGACCTCCAGTTCCCGAACGCCGGTGTCGATGATTTTGCCTATCTCGTCCGCTGACATGCGGCGCATCCGGACCTGAACGAGGGCGCGCTCGACCGACTCATGCTCCGCTATCAATTCGTCGACGCTGTCAGCCACGCCCACGAGGATCACCGTTGCCCCGACAGCGTGGTCCGAAAGCATCTTGATCAGATCTGCGAACGCATTCTTCTCGGCCGTCGGCACTCGGTCGAACTCGTCGACGATCAGGATTGGCGGCGCCTGGGCGGCGAGTCGTGTCAGGACCTTGCGCACCGAATCCGGCCCGGGATTGTCCCCCAGCAAGTCGCTTCCGCGGGTAACTTCCTGGTCGAACGCTTCTGCGAATCCCACCCTGCGGCGGTCCGCGACCAAGACAATCTCCTCAAGCAGCTTTCTCCATACGGACCCGAACGTGTCTCTGCGGTCGCAGTTCACTCTGGGACACAGGAGTCGATCGACGGGCAGGAAGTCAAGGAATTCGGAGAGGACGCACGCGAGCGACGTCTTCCCAACGCCCCGCTCGCCATAGAGAATGGCGTGCTGGCCCCTCTGAAGTACTGCATCACAGACGGCCATGACCTGATCCATCCGCCCAGCGAAGAGCGTGCGTTCATCCACCGGAGCGTGCGGAGTGAAACACCTTCCGGCACGGATTGCTAGGCTCTGGTCAATCGGCACTGTCGCTGATCCGACGGTACGACAACGCGGGCCATGTCGTCAACTGAGTAGCTGTTCCGCTTCAGGTACTCCAATCATTCGGGCACTGATAGGCAACAAATGGACTGTCAATAACACTTTCCCGGCGCCAAGGGCCAGTTCGGCAAGGGGCATGGCGGGATCGCGGCCTGAAGCCGAAGAACTTTTCGGCGATTCGAGCCAAGTCTCGCGCTTGGGTGCCGCAAGTGCCTGTGCGTCATGCCATTTGGCTGACCAAGAAGCCTGACGGCAAGCTGTGGCCTCGGCCATTCAAGCGGCGCCGATCCGGAGATACCGAGGCGGTCCGCCACGGAGGAAGGCCAGAGCGCGGGTCACATCGCCGCTCGCCGAAGACGGGCAAACTCCGGCCATTGACGAGATCCACGCCGGTGTATCGGTCGTCTCGAGCGGCGCGCGAAGGTTACCTGAGGGCGGTCGCTGAGAGCGACGCGTCCACGATCCCGTAGACGCTGTCCAGCGCCCGCGACAGCTCTCGCGGATTTCGGCCGCCGGCCTCTGCCATGTGGGGACGCCCGCCACCGCCGCCGCCTACGATGCGCGCGACTGCGGAGATAACCTTCCCCGCGTGGACCCGACTTCCGGCAACATCCTTCGTCGCCTGCGCTATCAGGGCCACTCGCCTGCCCTGCACGGTCGCCAAGACCACTAAGCCGGTCCCGATACGCTGGCGCACCGCGTCGGCCAGGGAGCGCATTTGCCCGCGATCCATATCCTCGACTCTCGCCGAGACGACCTGCAATCCCCCGACCTCGCGGGCCGAGGAGACCAACTCGTCGAGCGCGGTCCTCGCCAGACGCGCCTTCAGCTCCTCGATTTCCCGCTCTTGGCGGCGGCGCTCCGACAGCAAGCGCTGCACGGAACCGACCAGCCCGCCATCCCGCGCTCTTAGCAGGGACGCGAGTTCCCGTAGGCTCCCGGACACTTCCCTGTAGTCCTGGATGGCCCCAGTTCCGGAAACGGCCTCGATCCTCCGAACGCCTGCGGCGCTGCTGGTCTCGGCAAGGACCTTGAACACTCCGATCTCGCCGGTTCTCGCCACGTGCGTTCCACCGCAAAGCTCCTTGCTGAAGTCGCCGATGCTGACGACTCTCACGCGTTCGAGATATTTCTCACCGAAGAGCGCCATGGCTCCGGACCGAACGGCATCGTCCAGATCCATCAGTTCGGTCACTACCTCGGTGTCGCGCAGGATGTGCTCGTTGACCAGACCCTCCACATCGTCGATTTCGCGGGTCTCGATAGGAGCGTAGTGCGCGACGTCGAAGCGCAGGCGGTTCGGGTCGACCACGCTGCCAGCCTGCTTCACGTGCGTCCCGAGGACGCGCCGAAGGGCAGCGTGCATGAGGTGGGTGGCCGTGTGGTTCCGGCGCGCAGCGTCGCGCCGAACGCGATCCACCTGGCCGCAGAGCGTATCCCCGACCGCGATCTCCAACAGTGCCCGCACTCGGTGAACAGATGTCCCGCGAACCGGTGCCTGCACGTCCATCACGACGCCGACATCCTCCGAGCCCCGGGTCAAGACTCCCTGATCCCCCACTTGGCCACCCGCCTCCGCATAGAAGGGCGAGCGGTCCAGGACCACGTCCACCTCTTGGCCTGGAGACACCGAGTCCACAGCCTTGCCCTCGTGCAGCAGGCCCAGCACCCTTAGCCCTTCCGCAGTCGTGCGCGTGTAGCCCAAGAACTCGGTCGGGCAGCGCCTGGAAATGTCGACCAAATCCGGCACAGCCTGTGCCTGCGATCTCGCCCTCCCCTTCCAGCTGGCGCGGGCCCTGGCCCGCTGGCCCGCCATCTCGGTCTCAAAGCCTTGCAGGTCAATCCCCAGTCCGCGCTCGCGGGCCAGCTCCTGCTGCTCGTCCAGGGACAGCCCGAACGTGTCGTAGAGCCGGAAGGTCGCCTTGCCAGGTATGGTCGTCCCGTCAACAGTCGCGACGGCGCTCTCAAACTCACGCTCGGCGACTGCGAAGTTCCTCTGGTAGCGCAGCTCCTCGTCGCGCACGACCCTCGCCACACGGTCGACACTGCCCTGCAGGTCTGGATACGCCGACCGCATCCTCTCGGCCACGAACCGCGTCATCCGGTGCAGGAAAGCGTCCTCGAAACCCGTGAGCCGGGCGTGGCGCAGCGCCCGCCGGATGATCTTCCTCAACACATACCCGCGACCCTCGTTGGCAGGCATGACGTCGTCGTGTATCAAGAACGCCGCCGCGCGGCTGTGGTCGGCAACGATCCGCAATGCCGTGTCCTGGGACGGGTCCCTGCCGTACGTGAGTCCCAGCAGTTCGGCGGCCCGGCGAATGATCGGCTGGAAGAGATCGGTGTCGAAGTTCGAGAGCTTACCCTGCAGCACCGCTGCCGTACGCTCCAGGCCCATCCCAGTGTCGATGGAGGGCTTTGGGAGCGGATGGAGGTTGCCCTCCTCGTCCCGGTCGAACTGCATGAACACCAGATTCCAAATCTCGACATAGCGCGAGATGTCGGCAGGAAACGGCTCGTCGGACTCGCCAGGCTCGAGACCCTCGGGACCGTAGTCGTAGAAGATCTCCGAGCACGGACCGCATGGACCGGTATCGCCCATCTGCCAGAAATTGTCCTTCTCCCCGCAGCGCTCAATGCGGCCCGCAGGGACCCCGGCCACGGTCTGCCATAGCCGTTCGGCCTCGTCGTCCTCGCGGAAGACGGTCACGTACAGGCGATCCTTGGGCAGGCCGTACACTTCCGTGACGAGCTCCCAGGCAAACGCGATGGCTTGGGCCTTGAAGTAGTCCCCAAACGAGAAATTGCCCAGCATCTCGAAGAACGTGTGGTGGCGCCGGGTGCGGCCCACGTTCTCGAGATCGTTGTGTTTGCCCCCCGCGCGGACGCACTTCTGCGAAGTCGTCGCGCGCCGGTAGGGCCGGTGTTCGCTCCCGAGGAAGACGTCCTTGAACTGGTTCATTCCCGCGTTCGCGAACAGCAGCGTCGGATCCCGTGCCGGCACGAGCGAGGAACTGGCAACGCGCCGATGCCCCTTCGACTCGAAGAAGCTCAGGAATTGCTCGCGTACTTCGTCGCCAGTCATCAACGGCGGGCAGTCCCCGGAGCCACCATTCTACTTGCCGCCCTCAGCGCTGAAGGGCCGCCCATGCGGCAAGAGTCCCGGGTGTGACGGCGGAAATCGCGGCAACGCTGTCGGCCCCAGCCTCAAGCACATCGCGGCAATTCCCGAGCTTGATCCCGCCGATGGCGACCAGCGGCTTGCTCGTCGCCCGGCGCGCCGCGGCCACTCCTTCCAAGCCCACAACCGGGTCCGGATCCTGCTTGCTGGAGGTGGAGAAGACTGGTCCGATTGCCACGTAGTCCGCCCAGCCGCACTGCTCGTCCGCTGCCTGCTCGGAAGAGTGCGTCGAATACCCCACAATCATCTTCGGGCCGACCAGCCTCCGCACTTCCGCCGGCGGAATGTCCTCCTGGCCAACGTGGACGCCGTCGGCGCCGGTCACCATTGCGATATCGGCCCTGTCGTTGACTACGCAGCATACCCCGGCTCGCCGCAGTTCGGCCACCACGTCGCGCGCCTCTTCGAAGGCGGCCCGGTCGAATTCGCCCTTGTGGCGGTACTGCGCGATCCGCATTCCCGAAGCTGCCACAAGCCGAGCCATGGCGATGGGCTCCAGCCCGGCCTTTCTTAGAGAGCCCGTGTCGATGATCGGATAGGCCGCCGGCAATCCCGCCAACAGGTCCGTTTTGGCGATCGCGTCCATGGCCGACAGTACACTTCCGGGCCGGCCCGCCTTCGAGCGATGCGGCCTCAGCGGATCTCGAGGATCTCCCTCTCCTTTGCCTGCCCGGCAACATTGAGGCGCTTGATGAACGAGTCGGTGATCTTCTGGATCGCCGCCAAGCCGCGCTTGCTGTCGTCCTTGGAGATTTCCTTGGCCTTCTCGAGCTGCCGAACCGCCAAGTTGGCTTCCCTGCGAATATTGCGAACGGCCACCCTGTGCTGCTCCACGACGCTGTGGAGGCTGCGCACGAGCTTCTTGCGGCGCTGCTGCGTCAGCGGGGGAATCACCAAGCGGATGAGCTTGCCGTCGTTGGCCGGGTTGATCCCGAGATCCGACATGCGTATTGCCCTCTCAATCGCAGCGATCTGGGAAGCGTCCCAAGGTTGAATCGTGATGGTCGTGGGGGTTGGCGTGGCGAGCGTGGCCATCTGGCTCACCGGCGTCGGAGTTCCGTAGTAGTCGGCCCGGATGGAGTCGAGCAGCGCGATCGATGCCCGGCCCGTGCGGATCGAAGCCATGGCCCGGGACAAGTCCTGCACGGACTTCTCCATCCGGGCTGATGCCTCTTCCTTGACCTCCTCGACCGTTTCGGCGTGGATGTGGGTCATGCGCCCTCCCTTGATCCCAATCAGCCTACGCCATTAGCGTGCCAGCATTCTCCCCGCGGGCGATGCGCGCAATGCTCCCGGGAGCGCTCAGACCAAAAACGCGGACAGGCAAGGCGTTTTCGCGACACAGGGCCACCGCCGTGGCGTCCATGACGGCCAAGCGCTGGACGAGAACCTGATCATACGTCACCCGACCGAAGACCCTCGCATCGGCATGCTCCACCGGATCCCTGTCGTAGACACCGTCCACCTTAGTTCCTTTTGCGAGCAGGTCGGCGCCGATCTCGAGGGCGCGCAGGGCTGCGGCCGTGTCAGTCGTGAAGTAGGGATTCCCTGTGCCGCCCGCCAAGACAGCGACCGCGCCATCGGCCATCGCGGCGCGCGCCGCGTTCCGCTCATAGGGTTGCGCTAAGCCCGGAGAGGCAGGCACGGCCGAGAGAACGACCGCCGGCACGCCGAACGCCAACAGCATTCCGGCTAGTGCCGCTGAGTTGACCACCGTTGCGGCCATTCCCATGTGGTCAGCGGTCGTCCTCTCGATTCCCGATGCGGACAGGCCCTCGCCACGCACGAAGTTGCCCGCCCCCAGAACTAAGGCGATCTCGACGTTTGCCGGGCGGGCTTCGGAGATCTGGCGAGCCAGCCACTCAAGCCTAGACGGATCCAACCCGCTGGAATCCGGGGCGGCCAGCATCTCGCCTGAGAGCTTGAACAGGATGCGTCGGGGCCGGGGCATTCTTGGCTAGGCTCGACGGCCGGGGGCCGCGATTCGCGGCTTGCTGGCCGCGCGCTATAAGTCCTCCCCAACCTTGTAGCGCTGGAACCTCCGAACGGCGATATTCTCCCCAAGCTTGGCGATCGCGCGCTGCACCAGGTCACCGACGCTGATCGAGGGGTCTTTGACAAACGGCTGGTCGACCAGCACGACCTCCTCGTAGAACTTCCCCATCCGCCCGTCGACGATCCGTTCGACGATGAACTCGGGCTTCCCTTCCTGCAGTGCCCGCTCACGCTGAATCTGCCGCTCGCGCTCGACAAGGTCATCCGGAACCTGGTCGCGCACGACGTATTGCGGGTCCGCCGCCGCCACCTGCATCGCGATGTCCTTGACCAGCTGCTGGAAGTCCGCCGTTCGCGCCACGAAGTCGGACTCGCAATTCACCTCGATCAGGACCCCGAGCTTGCCGCCAGCATGGATGTAGCTGCCGATCACGCCTTCCTTGACCGCCCTGCCGCTCTTCTTCTTGGCGATCGCTACTCCGCGCTTGCGCAGCGCAAGCTCGGCAGCCGCCAAGTCGCCACCGGCCTCCACCAACGCCTTCTTGCAGTCCAAGATGCCCGCGCCGCTCTTGTCGCGCAACTCTTTCACCAGTTTCGCGCTTACCTTCGCCATACCAGTGCCTCCCTCTCCGTGCAGTCCCCAGCCAATCCGAGAAGGACGTCAGACCGCGAGCTGCGCGCCCGCGTACTCAGCGTCCTGGTCCACCTGCTCGCCCTCTTCCTCTTCGGCCTCCGGAGGCGGGATCAGGGCGCGGCCCTCCAAGACGGCATCGGAAACACGGTTGGCGAACAGGGTGATCGACCGCAGGGCATCGTCGTTACCCGGGATCACGTAGTCGACCTTGTCGGGGTCTGAATTGGTGTCTACGACGGCGATCACGGGGATGTTTAGCTTGCGCGCCTCGTTGACGGCAATCTCCTCCTTGCGAGTGTCGATGACGAACATCATGTCCGGAATGCCAGGCATTTCCGTAATGCCGGCGATGTTCGCGTGCAGCCCCTTTCGCTCGCGCTCAAGGCGCGAAATCTCCTTCTTGCTGCGGCCCTCGTAGCCTTCCTCGTCCGCCAGTCGCTGGAGCTCCTTGTATCGGGCGAGGGTCTTTTGGACGGTGACCCAGTTCGTCAGCAGGCCGCCCAGCCAGCGGTGGTTCACGTAGAACATGTCGCAGCGCTGGGCCTCCTTCGCGATGGCTTCCTGGGCCTGGCGCTTGGTGCCGACGAACAAGATGGTCTTGCCGAGGGCAGTCTGCTCCGTTATGTACTGCAGGGCGTCTCGCAGGTTCCGGAGGGTCTTCTGCAGGTCGATGATGTGAATCCGGTTGCGCTCGCCGAAGATGAACTCCTTCATTTTCGGATTCCAGTGCTTGGTCTGGTGCCCGAAGTGAACGCCGGCTTCGAGCAGGTCCTTCATAGTGATTTGCAGCACGATACCTCCGATGGCGAGTGCGTGCCGGCCGACTGCGACCGATGGCACGACCGCCCCTCGCACCCATGGCCGTCCAAGCAGGATTTGGCGACGGGCACTGTCCTTCCGATTCCCGGCAGTCGCGGGCTAGCGCTTCGAGTACTGGAACCGCTTGCGCGCACCGGGCTTCCCATATTTCTTGCGCTCGTGCTTGCGCGGGTCGCGCGTCAGGTAGCCGCCCTTCTTCAGCAGCGGCCTCAGCTCGGCGTTGAACGACTGCAGGGCCCTGGCGATCCCCAAACGCACGGCGTCCGCCTGGCCGGCCTTGCCGCCGCCCTTGACCGTCACCAAGGCGTCAAACTTCCCGTCCGTCTCGCTCGCCAGCAAGGGCTGCCGGATCCGGACCTTGAGCGACTCGGTGGGGAAGTACTGTTCAGGGGTTTGGCCATTGACGCTGATGCGGCCGGAGCCGGGGCGCAGGAAGACCCTCGCCACCGCGCTCTTGCGACGGCCGGTCCCGAGATACTGGACTTGGATCGGCAAAGCTTACCTTTCTCCTGTGAGCACGATGCGGCTGGATACTAAAAGGTCCAAGGCTTTGGCTGCTGAGCCTCGTGGGGGTGGTGGGGCCCTGCGTAGACCTTCAGTCTCGAGCGCAGCTGCCGACCCAGCTTGTTCTTCGGCAGCATGCCCTTGACTGCGCGACGGACGAGAAGCTCGGGCCGCCGTGCGCGCACCTGCCTGGCGGTCTCTTTGCGGATTCCGCCAGGGTAGCCCGTGTGCCGGTAGTAGACCTTGTCGGTCTCCTTCCGCCCTGTCAGGCAGACTTTCTCAGCGTTGACCACGACAACAAAGTCGCCGGTCTTCATGAACGGTGTGAAATTCGGCTTGTGCTTGCCTCGCAGCAGAGTTGCGATCTGGGTCGCAAGCCGGCCCAGCGGCTTACCGTCGGCATCCATGACGTACCAGTCATTGCGGATCTCGGATGCTTTGGGCACGTAAGTGTTGACGGGCATTCCGGTACACGCAGCGGGGCACAGCCCTCCGCAAGCTTCATCGTAGCGCAAAGTGAAGCCTTGGCATCATGGTGCCTGGGCATCACGCGACCGAGGCTTGACGAAGCATAGTTCGCGCCGGTGTCCCAAGACTCATGTGAGAATGGTCCACCGCACACTAACCTGGCTCCGAGAGCAGGCTAGCACTCGGAGCTTTCGGCAAGTGACGCTCCGCACTGGTGGGCCCTTCGGCTCGCCCTGCCGCTGGCGCGGCCCGATCCGAAGTCTACCCAGATTCACCGAGCGAAGCTCCCCGCACGCCCGGCGGCATCTTCACTGGCAGCCAACGCGTAGTAGAACTGTCCAGACAGCAGCCGCTGTGAAGCGAATCTGTCCCGCGCGAGCACCAACACCCGTCGGGGGCGGCCGCAACAACGGGCGCCCGGCAGCCCATGACTTACGAGAAAAGCCATCCTCCCCTCCTCGACTTCCGAAACATAACGGTCTACCGCGGTGACACGCTCGCCCTCAACGGGCTCTCCCTTTCGATCCCGTGCGGCCAGCACGTGGCCATCATCGGACCGAACGGCTCCGGCAAATCAACGCTGATCCGAACGATGATGCGCTACGACCATCCTGTGCGCCGGTACCGTCCCGTGATGAAGCTCTTCGGGCGCTCGGACTGGCACGTGCAGGACATGCGCCGGCTCGTCGCGATCGTCTCCAACGAGATGGTCCACTCCTGCTGCAAGAGCGCAGCCTCGGGGCGCAGCGTCGTCCTGTCCGGGTACTACTCCAGCTTCGAACTATGGCCCCAACACACGGTCAGTCCAGAGATGGACTCCCGCGGAGCGGAAGTGCTGCGCCTGATGGGCGCACGTCATCTCCGGGACAAGCCCATCAACGCCATGTCCACCGGGGAGGCAAAGCGCGTCGTGATCGGGCGCGCGCTGGTCAACGAGCCAAAGGCTCTCCTTCTCGACGAGCCCTCCAACGGCCTGGACATCCGGGCGGCTCTCGGGCTACGCGAGACGCTCCGCCGGATCGCGGCCCTCGGTACAAGCCTGATCTACGTGACGCACCACCTCCCCGACATCGTCCCCGAGGTGTCGCGGGTCATCCTGCTCAGCGAGGGCCGCATTTACGCCGACGGCCCCAAGGAAGAGCTGCTGACGGACGAGACGCTCTCCAAGCTCTACGGGACGCGCGTCGAGGTGGAGTGCAAAGACGGCTACTTCAACTGCTGGGCCTGACCAGCGGGCCGGGCGTCGAAGTGTTCCCGGATCGCGGCCGCCCGGGCCATTCCCACCTCCGCAGCCAGATCCTCGAGCCTGCCCGCCCGCACTCGGCTGAGGCTGCCGAACCTGCGTAGCAGCTTTCGGACGGACGCCGGACCCACCCCAGGTATGTCCAGCAGCTCCGACCGGAGCGTGCGCTTGGCCCGCCGACGACGGTGGAAGGCCACGGCGAACCGGTGCGCCTCGTCCCGGATCTGCTGGACCGCGTGCAGGATGGGGCTGAACCGGTCCAGCGCGATGGGCTCGTCCTCGTGCCCGAACACGTAAAGCAGCTCCTCGCGCTTGGCGATCGCCGCCAGCGGTTGCGCGGCCATGCCAGCGGCCTCAAGCGCCTCGGCAGCCGCATGCAGCTGGCCGACGCCGCCGTCCACGAGCACCAGCATCGGCAGGGTCTTCCTCGCCTTCTTTACCCTCCTGTAGCGCCGCCCCACTACTTCGCGCATCGCGGCGAAATCGTCGTTCGCCTGCCGACTGACGACGTACTTGCGGTAGTCGCCCTTGCGCATCCGACCGTCCTCCCAGACCACCATTGAAGCGACCACGTCGCTGCCTTGGATGTGCGAGATGTCAAAGCACTCGATCCTCGTGCGCGACCGCCGGCCGAAGCCGTCCTCCGCCGACAGGTTCAGCGCTTCCTGCCACGCCTCCGAGATCTGCTCTGCAGTGGGCTTCAGCACGCGGAAGCGCTGCTCGAAGCAATTGCGGGCATTTGTCTCGACCAAGTCGAGAAGCGCCTTTCCGGCGCCAATCTTGGGCACGCTCAACTCGACCTTCGTGCCACGCTGCTCGGAGAGAAGCTCGGCGAGCGACCGCATGCCCTCGAATGCCTCCGGAACGCGCACTACCGACGGCACATGCCCCCGGTCGAGATAGACCTGGGGGAGAAGGCTGGCCAAGAACTCCGGTCGCTGGAATCCCTCGACGTCCTCCCAGTAGAATGCCCGGCGGTCCACGACGCGTCCGTTGCGGACATGGAAGATGTTCACCGCAACCAAGGGCGGCTCGGCGTGCACTCCGAAGAGATCGATGTCGCGGCCCTCGGCGGCTGCGATTCGCTGCCGCTCGGTGATCTCCTCGACGGTGGTGACAAGGTCGCGGAGGCTGGCCGCCTTCTCGAACTCGAGCTTGTCGGAGGCCTCAAACATGCGCTTGCGCAGGTCGCGGACCAGCTGGCCGCGCCGGCCGGACAGGAAAGCTCGCACGTCCCCGGCAGCCCGGGCGTAGGTCTGGTCCGTGACCAGCCCCTTCACGCACGGCCCCCAGCAGCGGTCGATGTGGTACTCGAGGCACGGGCGGGCGTGGTTCCTGGAAAGGTCGATGCTGCAGGATGGCAGCTTGAAGTGCCGGTGGATGAACCGGACCACGCGGTGGGCCAGGTTGCCTGGAAAGTAGGGACCGAAATAGGTCGCCCCGTCCTTTCTGATGCGGCGGGTGACGTAGACGCGCGGGTAGCGCTCTTTGGTCAGCTTGATGTACGGATACGTCTTATCGTCTCTGAGCAGTATGTTATACTTTGGCTTGTGCTCTTTGATAAGGTTATTCTCTAGTGCTAGAGCTTCTTTCTCGTTTCCGACAACGACGATGGAGATCGATCGGGCTTCGAGGAGCAGGCCGCCGCGCTTGGCGTCGGTCGTAGCGTCCTTGGAAAAATAACTCCGGACGCGTCCCCTCAGGCTCTTCGCCTTGCCGATGTAAAGGACTTTGCCGCCCTCCCCGACGAACTCGTAGATGCCGGGAGAGGCGGGAAGATTGGATGCGGCGGACTTGAGCTCGTCCCAGTGCGCGAGATGGGACATGGGCCCTCGCAGCGGACCAGTGCCGCCCGGTCCAGTATACGGGCGGCTGTGGCGACGCTGCCGGCACGGCCGGACGAACGCGAAGCCCGGGGCCGCGCGGCCGGTCCCGAGAAAGGCTGGACTGGCACATATAATTGGGAGCCAAAGCGGTCCGCAGCAGAGCAAGGAGGGAATGCTATGGCAGAATATCGCTCGCCGGAAGTCCTGGTCGAAACAAGTTGGGTAAGCGGCCACGCCGCAAAGCCCGGCGTCCGCGTCGTTGAGGTCGATGTTGACACGCGCTCCTATGACGAGGGGCACGTGCCGGGGGCCATCGGGTGGTCATGGGACACCCAGCTGTGCGACACGGTGCGGCGGGACATCATCCCGAAGGATGCGTTCGAGAGGCTCATGGCGGCCAGCGGGATCGCCAACGACACGACGGTCGTGCTCTATGGAGACAACAACAATTGGTTCGCCGCCTGGGCCTTCTGGCAGTTGAAGATCTACGGGCACGCGGACGTGCGCATCATGAACGGCGGCCGTTCCAAGTGGCTGGCAGAGGGGCGCGAGCTTTCCGCCGACGGGCCGGAACCGGCACCGACGTCTTACACGGCGAGCGGGCCGGACCTGTCGCTGCGGGCATTCCTCACCGAAGTGCGCGATGGCGTAGAGTCGGACGCGATCGATTTGGTCGACGTCCGCAGTCCCGCCGAGTTCACTGGCGAGATCCTGGCTCCCCCCGGACTGCCAGAGACGTGCCAGCGCGGCGGCCACATCCCAGGCGCACGCAACATCCCGTGGGTTGAGACCTGTGCCGCAGACGGCACGTTCAAGAGCGCCGACGAACTCCGAGAAATCTACGCCAACGCCGGGATCAGCGGCTCCAAGCCGATCGTGGCCTACTGCAGGATCGGTGAGCGGTCCAGCCACTCCTGGTTTGTCCTGAAGTACCTGATCGGCTTCGACGGCGTGACGAACTACGACGGCTCGTGGACGGAGTGGGGCAACTTGGTCGGAGCCCCCGTCGAGCGCGGGGCATGAGGGCCAAGGACTACAAGGTCGTTGAGCGGGAGATGGCCGGCTGGCCCGTACGCATCACCTCCTACCGAATCGGGGGGACTTGGCACGCAAAGGCGGACAATGTCTCGCCGGGCGCGACGATCGCCACGAGCCGGGCCGCGAACGAGCAGGCGGCCCTCGAGGCCGTGATGGGGAAGGCGCGCGCAAGGCTCGCGGCCACGCGCCGGTTTCCGGTCTCGGCGGAAGGCCGCAAATGACGGCGCAGATCTTCGCCGACATCCACGGCGACATCGCCAGCCTGCGCCGTGCGCTCTCCGTCAGCGCGGACATCTACATCGCGGCCGGCGACCTAGTGACGTGGCCAGCTCCCCTGGACCCGTGCGTGGCGCCGCTTGCGCCGCTCGGCGATCGCGTTTGGATCATGCCGGGCAACAACGAAACAGCCGAACAGGTCCGCGACTTCTGTGATGCGCACGGGTTCCGCTACTTCCACGAGTCGGCCGTCGAGGTCGCAGGAACGCACATCGCGGGGCTGGGATACTCCAATCCGACCCCGTTCGACACGCCCGGCGAATACACGGAAGAGGAAATTGCCGAGCGCCTGTCGAGGTTTGCAGGCCTCTCGCCGCAAGTGCTCGTTTGCCATGCGCCGCCGTCCGACACGCCCCTTGACGAGGCCAGCCCCGGGCTGCACTTCGGCTCCAGGGCTGTCCGCGACTACATCGAGACATGCCAGCCGGCCTACTGCTTCTGCGGGCACATACACGAGGGAGCCGGCCGCTCAGTGCGGATGGGCCGGACACTTGCGGTCAATGTCGGCAAGCAGGGCTACCTGCTCGATCTCTGAAGCCTGCGAGAGGCGATATTAGAATGGATCCTTGGCCCGCCCCGGGACCGGCGCGCGGTGCCCGAAGCACATGTCCGACACGCCCCGCGGGGCTGTAGCCGCGCTGCCTGTTGCAGGCGTGGAGACCGCCGCCAACCCCGGATTGTGGCTGACCGCCGCGACACTGTGGCACCGAGAGCTGCGGGGCTTCTACCGCCAGCGCAGCCGGGTGTTCGGCACATTCTCGACGCCGCTGCTCTTCTGGATCGTCCTCGGCTCTGGATTCGGCTCGTCCCTAGCAGGCTCGGCTGGGGGATACGCTCACTTCTTCTACCCAGGAGTGCTTCTGCTCAGCGTGCTCTTCACGTCAATCTACTGCAATATCTCGCTGATCGAAGACCGTAGGGAGGGCTTCCTGCTCGGGGTCCTCGTGGCACCCGTGCCGCGACTGTCGCTGGTGATCGGCAAAGTGGGCGGAGCCGCCACGATCGGCGCGATCCAAGGGGCGCTGATGCTTCCGCTGGCACCACTTGCCGGACTGCGGATCGATCCCGCCGCAGTGCCGGAACTGCTGGCCTTGCTCCTGCTGGCGGCCCTCGGAATCACCGCTCTGGGCTTCCTGTGCGCGTGGTGGCTTAACTCCGTGCAGGGCTTCCACGCGCTCATGAATCTGGTGCTGATGCCCATGTGGCTGCTCTCGGGAGCTGTATTCCCGGTGGACGGCTCGTCGGCTTGGGTACGCCTGGTGACTGCTGTCAACCCGCTGTCCTACGGCGTAATCGAGCTTCGCAGGCAACTGGGTGAGACGCCGCCGGGCGCTCCGGCGGAGCCGGCAGTGTCTTGGCTGGTTTTGGGCGGCTTCGCTGCGGCGGCACTGCTCGCGGCCTGGCATCGCTCGACGACAACCAATCCCGAGCACCTCGCCTGAGGCAAGACCCACGGGCGGTTTCCCTAACGTGGCCGTCACCGACCTGCCAACCCTAAATGCCAGCCTCAACCTGCTGGCGGCCGTCCTGCTGGCACTCGGATACGCATCCATCAGGCGTGGCGACGTGAGGCGCCACCGGGCCTGCATGCTGGCGGCGTGCGCCGTGTCGGTGGCGTTCCTCGCGAGCTACTCGGTCTACCACTGGCAGGTCGGCTCCGTAGCTTACACCGGCCAAGGGTGGATCCGACCGGTGTACTTCGCGATCCTGATAAGCCACATCCTGCTCGCGATGGCGAGCGTTCCGCTGGTCGCGTCCACGCTGTGGCGGGCCTGGCGGGGGGCCTTCAGGGCCCATCGGCGCATTGCCCGCTGGACGTTTCCGTCGTGGATGTACGTATCCGTGACCGGCGTGATCGTCTACTGGATGCTCTACCACGGGTAGTACCGCAGTGCTGGCAACCCTGCGCAGGCTCGCTCCGTACGTGGGGCGCTACCGGTCCCGCTATGCACTGGGACTTGGGGCGCTGCTGCTGCGGGGCACGCTAGCGGCCGTCATCCCATTCCTCATCGGGCGCGCGATCGACCACCTGGCTGCGGACCAATACGACGAGGCCTTCGACACGACCGTGCTGCTGGTGCTGGTCGCCGGCGCCAAGGGAGTCTTTCAGTACGCCATGCGCTGGATTCTGATCACTCTCTCCAGAGACGTCGAGTTCGACCTGCGCAACGACCTGACGCGGCACCTGCTCACGCTCGACCGCCACTTCTACGAGCGCTACAAGACGGGCGATTTGATGAGCCGGGCCACCAATGACCTAGCGCAAGTGCGGTCCCTGCTCGGGCCGGGGCTGATGTACAGCGCGGAGATCGGGGTAATCCTCGTCACTGTGGTCTCGTTCATGGCTTGGGTCGACCTCGTGATGACGGCCGCCATCCTCGCGCCCCTTCTCCCTGTGTCGCTGGTCGTCGCCCACTTCGGGGGCAAGACGCACGCTCAGTTTCAGCGTGTGCAGCAGCGATTCTCCGACATCAGCGCCCACGTCCAGGAGCACATCGCGAGCCTGCGCATGCTGCGCGCCTACGGCCAGCAGCTGGCGGAGGTCGACCGGTTCAACCAGGCAAACGCCGAGTACTTCGAGAGCAGCCTCGGGCTCGTGCGCATCTGGAGGAGGTTTTATCCGCTCCTCGACCTGCTGGTCGGGCTTAGCGGCATCACCGCGCTGGTCTGCGGCGGATGGCGCGTGGTCGAGGGTGCCATGACGGTCGGGACCCTGACGACGTTCCTCTACCTGCTGACGATGCTGGCGTGGCCCATGGTCGGGATGGGCGTCGTAGTCAACATCACGCAGCGCGGACTGGCGTCACTCGGCCGGCTTAACGAGCTTCTGACCTTCCGGCCCCGCGTGTGCGACGCGAAACGCCTGCAGTCCCGCGGAGCGCGGATCTGGGCCCCGGTCGACTGGGCAGGGGTGAGCGTGCGGTACCCGACCGCCACCCGGCGGGCGCTCCGCGATGTGACGCTGCACGTTCCTGAAGGGGAAGCGTTGGCCGTGATCGGACCTGTCGGCTGCGGAAAATCGACCTTGGCGAACCTGCTGCCGAGGCTCTTCGACCCGACCTCGGGCCGCGTGCTGGCGCGGGGGCTCGACATTCGCGCCGTGCCGCTGGCGACCCTGCGCCGATGCGTTGGCTGCGTGCCGCAGGAGACCATCCTCTTCAGCCGCTCGATCGCCGACAACATTCGGCTGGGACGCCCCGGCGCTTCCGTCGCGGACGTCCAGCTGGCGGCCCGGACCGCAATGCTCAACACCGAGAACGACAGCTTCCCCGACGGACTCGACACGCTCGTCGGGGAGCGCGGGATCACCCTCTCGGGTGGACAGAAGCAGCGTGTCGCGCTCGCGCGCGCGCTCCTGAAGAATCCCGAGATCCTAGTTCTGGACGACGCGACCTCAAGCGTCGACGCGGAGACGGAGCGCGGATTGGTGCGCAACCTGCAAGAGGCGACCCTGAAGCGGACGCTGTTGATCGTCACGCACCGGGTCTCGCTGGCGATGCTCGCGGACCGCATCGCGGTCATGGAGGCGGGGGAGGTGGTGGCGGTGGGCACGCACTCGGAACTGCTCGCCCGGGACGGGACGTACGCCCGCATGTTCGAACGCCAGAGGATTGAGGAGGAACTGGCAGCGCCATGAGCAACGGGCGCTCGATCGGGAGCCAAGCGGCGCGAGAGGCGGTCTCGGAGGCCGCGAAGTACGACTGGCAGCTGCTACGCAGGCTATGGACGTACCTGAGGCCCTACAGGGGCGTTGCACTGCTGTCGCTGGTGCTCCTGATGGGCAACTCCGCGGTGGGCGTCGTGCCTCCGGTGCTGACGCAGATCGCCGTCGACCGCTACCTATTGCCAGACGCGGACGTGGTCACGCCTCTCCATCCGTGGCTGCCCGACGGGGAGATGGCCGGCCTCGGAGTCCTGGCACTGGTCTACCTCGCCACGTTGCTCCTGTCCGTGGGCACCAGATCGGGGCAGATCCACGCGATGAACTGGACCGGCCAACGGGTCATGCGCGATATCCGGGAACGCATCTTCCGTCACCTGCAGCGGCTTCCGGTTTCGTACTTCGACAGGACCCCCAGCGGAAGGCTGGTCACGCGGGCGACCACCGACGTCGACGTGCTGAACGAGCTCTTCACGTCGGGGCTGGTCGCGGTGGCCGGGGACGTGCTGACACTGGTGTTCGCCTTTGGCGCCATGCTCTACCTCAGCCCCCAGCTCACCCTCGTCTACTTGGGGGTGGCACCCCTCGTCCTAGTCGTCAGTGTTATCTTCCGCAAGCACGCCCGCGACAGCTTTAGGGCAGTGCGGGCTGCGGTAGCGAGGCTGGCGTCGTTCCTGCAAGAGTGCTTCACCGGAATCTCCGAGATTCAGCTGTTCAACCATGAGGCGCACTCCCAAGCCGAATTCGAGGAGATCAACGAGCGCCACAGGCAGGCGAACTACCGCGCAGTGCGAGCGCACGCCCTGTTTTTCCCCGTGATCGAGTGGATCAATGTGGCGGGCCTCGCCGCCTTGGTCGTCTTCGGCGGACAGTGGGTCGTCGACGGCACGCTGTCGACCGGCGTGCTGTTGGCCTTTTTGCAGTACGGCACGCGCGTCTTCCGACCCATCCAAGACTTGGCGGAGAAATACAACGTGCTTCAGGGGGCCATGGCCGGGGCCGAGAGAATCTTCGAGCTGCTCGACACGAAGCCGCCCGACATCCAGGAAGGCTCGTACGGCCGCGACGGGCCGAAGGGGCCGGGAATCGAGTTCCGCAATGTCTGGTTCGCATACCGCGGAGAGGACTGGGTGCTCCGCGACGTCAGCTTCGAGCTGCCGCCCGGGAAGACGCTCGCAGTGGTGGGACACACCGGGGCCGGCAAGACGACGCTGATCAATCTGCTGCTCCGCTTCTACGAGATCCAGCGTGGCGCCATACTGGTCGACGGTCGGGACATTCGGGAGTGGTCGAGAGATGCGCTGCGGGAGCAGTTCAGCGTCGTCCTCCAAGATCCGGCGCTCGTGCGCGGCACCATCGGCGCGAACATCAGCCTGGAAGATCCGGCCGTGCCCGCCGATCGAGTCCGGCGTGCCGCTGCAGACGCCCGCTTGGCCGGCCACATCGAGTCCCTGCCGCTGGCCTACGATGAGCCGCTGTCCGAGCGGGGCGGCGGCCTGTCGACCGGCCAGAAGCAGCTCTTGGGATTCGCCCGCGCGCTGGCCCGGGACCGACCGTTCCTGATGCTGGACGAGGCCACCTCCAGCGTCGATCCGGACACGGAGAGACGGATTCAGGAGACGGTCTCAATCGTGCTGCGGGACAGGACCTCGATCGTGATCGCCCACCGCCTGTCAACGATCCGGCAGGCCAGCAGCATCCTGGTGCTGCACAAGGGGAGCGTTGTGGAGCACGGGACCCACGCCGAGCTGCTGGCCGGCAACGGCACCTACGCCCGGCTGCACCGGCTGCAGTCCTTGGCGGCATATGCGTGAGGGCCGGCCCCCTCGCTGCTAAAGTTTATGGCTGGCCCGGGCCATCGGCCGCGCGAAGGCAGCGCCAACTCGGCCGCAGATGTGACGATGCACTGTCGATCCCGCGCACCCTCGGCTCCCCGTGCCCTGGCCGCCATATCCGCCATATTCGCCACAGCAGCTAGCTTGGCGGCCGAAGTCTCCATCGCACCCCAGAGGCCTGTCCGCTGGCAACCGGTATCCCTTACGTTTGACGGCCCGGCGAGTTCTGAGTCGGCCACGCCCAACCCGTTCACCCACTTCCGCCTGCGCGTCACGTTCTCTCACCAGCAGTCCGGCGAAGCGCGAACCGCCCTGGGGTTCTTCGCTGCTGACGGCGACGCCGCCGAGACATCCGCCGTCGCGGGTGACAAGTGGCGGGTGCGGTTCACTCCCCCGCTGGCGGGCACGTGGGTCTGGAGGGCCGAGTTCCGCTCGGGGCCGGGCGTCGCGCTGAACCAGGCCGTCGGCGAGAGCGTCGCATTTGACGGCGACTCCGGCACGCTGGACGTGGGGCCCGCCGACCCGGCCGCGCCCGGCTTCGCTTCGAAGGGCTTCCTGACGCCGGGCAATGGGCACTATCTCCAGTTCTCAAATGGCGACCGATTCCTGAAGGGTGGCGCGGACTCCCCGGAGAATTTCCTCGGCTACTTCGAGTTCGACGAAACATTCGACACCGCCAGCCACGCCGAGGTATCGACGGACCGCAGCGGATTCCTGCACCGCTACGAGCCGCACGCGACGGACTGGCGCGCAGGGGATCCCACCTGGAAGGGCAGCAAGGGAAAGAACATCATTGGAGCCCTGAACTACCTCGCCTCCAAGGCCATGAACAGCGTGTATTTCATGACCTACAACATCGACGGCGGGGACGGCAAGGACACCTGGGTCTGGACAGAGCCGGAAGTGCGGGACCGCTTCGACGTCTCCAAGCTTGCGCAGTGGGAGATCGTCTTCGCCCACATGGAGAGGCTGGGGATAGCAATGCACCTGGTCATCCAGGAAACTGAGAATGACCACAAGCTGGGCGGCGGCCCGGGCCTGAACGACGACCGCAAGCTGTACCTGAGGGAACTCGCGGCGCGCTTCGGCCATCACTTGGCGATCATCTGGAACCTCGGAGAAGAGAACGACACGCCGCACGCGGACCGTCTGGCCATCGCGGGCTTCCTGCGGACGGCGGACCCCAATCGGCACCCGGTTACGGTGCACACCCACAACACGCGCAGCCTACGGTCGTACACTGCCCTGATCGGGTCGAGCCTGTTCTCCGCCACGTCGATCCAGGGCCGAATGGAGGACACCAACAGGGAGACCGTAATGCTGCGCATGCGCACCGCCGCCGCGGGTGCGCCGTGGGCCATATTCCACGACGAGCAGATGCCGGCCGCGGTCGGCGTTTTGCCCGACGCGGAGGACCCGCTGCACGACAAGCCCCGCAAGCACCAGCTGTGGGGCAACCTGATGGGCGGGGGCTCGGGCGTCGAGTGGTATTTCGGCTACCAGTACGACCACATGGACCTGAACTGCGAGGACTGGCGCTCTAGGGATCGGATGTGGGACCAGACGCGGCACGCGCTGGAGTTCTTCCAAGAGCATCTCCCGTTCTGGGAGATGTGGCCAGCGAACGGCCTAGCCACGGACAGGAACGCTTTCGTGTTCGCCAAAGAGGGCGAGGTTTATGCCGCGTACATGCCGGAGGCGTGGCGCACGAGACTGGCGGTGGCGCCGGGATCGTACACTCTGCACTGGTACGATCCCCGGAACGGCGGCGATCTGCTGGCCGCATCCGGCGGGACGGTCGAGGCAGATCAGGGGCAGATGCGACGGGCCGGCGGACTTGAACTCTCGCCGCCCAAGGATCCGGGGAAGGACTGGGTGGCTCTGCTGAGGCGGGTGCCATGAACCGATCCCCGGAACGGAATAGCATGGCCAGTTTCCCGACCAAACTGCTGCGGATGCGGCTGGTCCGTCCAGCCGCCGAATGGGAGGTACACCGATGACTCGGCGCCTGACAATGGCCCAAGCCACCATCGAATTCCTGAAGAACCAGTTCGTCGAGCGCGACGGCCAGCGCCAGCGCTTCTTCGGAGGCTGCTTCGGGATCTTCGGCCATGGCAACGTGGCCGGCCTAGGCCAAGCGCTGCACCAAGACCCGTCGTTCCCGTACTTCCTGTGCCGCAATGAGCAGGCGATGGTCCACACCGCCGCGGCCTACGCCAAGGTCTCGAACCGGCTCCGCACGCTCGCGTGCACGACCTCCATCGGCCCAGGTGCGACCAACATGGTCACTGGAGCGGCCATGGCCACGATCAACCGGCTGCCGGTCCTCCTGCTTCCGGGCGACATCTTCGCGCGTCGGAACGTCGCACCTGTCCTGCAGCAGCTCGAGTCCGGTCAGACACAGGACACGTCGGTCAACGACTGCTTCCGACCGGTGTCGAAGTACTGGGATCGCATCCAGCGCCCGGAACAGATCGTCACGGCCCTCCCAGAAGCCATGCGCGTGCTGACCTCGCCGGCCGAGACTGGGGCGGTCACCCTAGGGATGCCCCAGGACGTGCAGGCGGAGGCATTCGACTATCCGGAAGCGCTCTTCCGCGAGCGCGTATGGGCCATCCGGCGGCAGCGGGGCGACGGGACGGCACTCGAGACGGCGGCCCGTTGGATCCGGGGGGCGAAGGCCCCGCTGATCATTGCCGGAGGCGGCGTGCTCTACAGCGGCGCGTGCGGTACACTTTCGAACTTTGCCGCCCAGACGGGAATTCCGGTCGCCGAGACGCAGGCCGGCAAGGGAGCCCTCCGGTTCGACCATCCGCAGGCGCTTGGGGCCATGGGCGTCACGGGGACGCCCGGGGCAAACATCCTGGCGCGCGCCGCAGACCTCGTTATCGGCATTGGCACGCGCTACACTGACTTCACGAGCGCCTCAAAGACCGCCTTCCAGAATCCAAGCGTCCGCTTCCTGAACATCAACGTCGCCGAGTTCGACGCCTACAAGCATGCTGCGCTCCCCGTGGTCGCCGACGCGCGGGCGGCGCTCGAAGAGCTTGCCGGACTTGTTGCGGGGTACCAAGTCCCGGCGGACCACTCCGCGGACGTGCGTGAGCACCGCGCCTGGTGGGAAGCCGAGGTGGACCGCATCTACAGCCTCGGCCACGGGCCGCCCATCAGCCAAGGAGAGGTCATAGGAGCCGTCAACGAGGCCGCCGACGACCGCGACGTGGTGATCTGCGCCGCGGGCAGCATGCCCGGCGACATGCACAAGCTCTGGAGAACCAAGAGTCCGAACACCTATCACATGGAGTACGGGTACTCGACGATGGGCTATGAGATCGCGGCAGGGCTGGGCGTGAAGATGGCCGAGCCGGACCGCGAAGTGTACGTCCTGGTCGGGGACGGCTCGTACCTGATGATGGCGCAAGAAATCGCCACAACCGTCCAAGAGGGGGCGCCGCTGCGCATCGTCGTGGTCGACAACCACGGCTTTGCCAGCATCGGCGGCCTCAGCAAGGCCTGCGGCAACGAAGGGTTCGGAACGCACTATCGCGTGCGCACGGGCGGCGACCTCTCCGGTGAACAGGTGGGGGTCGATTTTGTCGAGAACGCCCGTAGCCTTGGGGCCGTCGCCCGCCGCGCCGGCGGGCGGGCCGAGCTGGCGGAGGCGCTGCAGGAAATGCGGGGCCAGGACCGGACCACCGTGGTGGTCGTCGAGACGGACCGTGACGAGCCAGTCCCAGGGTACGAGTCCTGGTGGGATGTGCCGATCGCCGAAGTCTCCGGAGTGCCGGCCGTGCAGCGCGCGCGCGCGGATTGGCAGCGCGGGCGTCAGAAGGAGCGCGACTACCTGTAGGGCGGCTGGGCAGCCAGCTACTGGAGACCAAGAGCGTGCCAGTAACGATCGCGTCGTTCCTTGCGTTCACGCTGCTGGTCGCGATCGTGGCCTACGTACGCACGCGGTCCGACTCGATGAACACCTGGGACGCGTACTTCCTTGGCGGCCGCAGCCTGACGGCCTGGGTCATCGCCGGGTCGCTGATGCTGACGAACCTCTCGACCGAGCACCTGATCGGGCTAAACGGGGATGCCTTCAACCACACCATCGCGGTGACGGCCTGGGAGACGACGGCTGCCGTCGCGATGGTGGCGACCGCCCTGTACTTTCTGCCGAAGTACTTGCGGATGGGCCTCTCCACCGTGCCCGAGTACCTCGCGTCCCGCTACGACACGGCCACAGGGATGGTCGGCGCGGCGCTGTTCCTGTTCTCTTATGTGCTGGCCATCCTGCCAGTTGTGCTGCTGTTCGGAGCGACCGGCATCGACAGCATATTCGGCCTGCAGGAGGCCCTGGGGCTGAGCCAGTCGCAGGTCGTCTGGCTGCTCGTGTGGGGGGTGGGCACTCTTGGCTCCCTGTACGCCATTTTCGGCGGGCTCAAGGCCGTCGCCATCTCTGACACCGTCAACGGTGTGGGCTTCCTGATCGCCTCGCTGATCGTGCCGCTGCTCGCGCTGGCACAGATCGGCGACGGCAATCCTGTGGCGGGGCTCTCAACGGTCTATGCCGAGGAGCGCCCGAAGTTCGACATCACCGGGAACGAGCCCGGCTCGTTCCTGCCGTTCGGCGTGCTGTTCACAGGGATGATCGTCAACCAGGTGTTCTTCTGGTGCGCCGGTCAACAGATCATCCAGCGGGGCCTTGGCGCCCGGAGCCTGAAGGAGGGGCAGAAGGGCGTACTGATTGCCGCGTGCCTCAAGCTGGTGGGACCCCTCGTGATCGTGCTGCCGGGCGTGATTGCCTATCACATGTTCAAGGACACGCTGGGCCCTGAGGACTACATGCAAGCCTATCCGGAACTGGTCAAGGCGGTGCTGCCGGACTGGCTCGGCGGCTTCTTCGCAGCGGCCATGGTCGGCGCGGTGCTCAGCACGTTCAACAGCGTCCTGAACTCCTCGGCCACCCTATTCTGCCGGGACATCTACCGGGCCGCGCTTCGACCCGCGGCGACACAGTCCCAACTGGTGGCGGCCGGCCGCAGCTGCAGCATCGCGCTGGCGGTCGGAGCGATGACCATTGCGCCCATGATCGACACTTCGGGCAGCCTGTACAACTACCTGCAGCGCATCAACGCAACAGTCTTCGGCCCGATGCTCGCCGTGATCCTGGTCGGCATGGTAAGGCCGCGCGTTCCAGCCTTCGCCGCCAAGGCCGGCCTGCTGGCCGGACCTGTGCTGTTCATCCTGCTGGTAGTGGTGTTCGACCGCCCCGTGCAGTCCTTCCTCCAAGCGCTGCTCGGCACCGCGGATCCAGTCCACTTCCTGCACTTCTTGGGCGCAGTATTCGTGGTGGTGGTCGCCTGGCTGCTGCTGGCCGGGCGCCGATGGCCGACGGCGCGACGTCCGCAGTCGCAGTCGTCTGGCCCGCCGGTCGACATGACGCCATGGAGGCACGCGAAAGGCCTCGGTGCCTTTGTGTGCGTGTGCACGATCGGATGCTACGTGCTGCTCGCCCAGTGAGCCCTCACCCGAGAAAGCCCTGAGACACCAGGAATCGCCGGTTCGCGCGAGCATCATCTAGGGGCGAGCCCAGCGTGTCGGGCCCGCGGTCCTGCTCGACGGTGCACCAGCCCCGATAGCCGACCTCCCCCAGAGCTCTGAAGAAGGCGGCAAAGTCCACATCGCCCCGCCCTAATCGGCAGAAGACACCCCGGTTACATGCCTCATAGAAGCCCACGCCCTCCCGGACGGATTCGCGCAACAGCCGCTTGTCAAGATCCTTCAGGTGGACGTAGCGCAGGCGCGCGGAATGGCTCCGCAGCAGGTGGGCCGGGTCTAGGCCCCCGTAGAGGCTGTGACCCGTATCCAAGCAAAGGCCTAGCAGCTGGGGGTCTAGCGCGTCCATTGCCCGCTCGATCTCGTCGCGGAACTCCACGAAGCCGCCAGCGTGGTGATGGAGCGAGGCCAGTAGACCATACTCCTCCGCGGCGATCCTTGCTGCCGCCGTGAGCCGACCATGGAGACCGTCAGCGTCTCGCGCCCGAAGGCGCGGGGCAGACCGAGAATCCCCTGCATGCTTGGCGCGCTCCGCGGCGATGCTGTCGATCAGCACCAAGTGTCGCGCTCCGAGTGGGGCCAGCATGCGACTGGTGCGCTCGACGGAGGCGCGCACCGCGTCCCAGGCTGACGGGTCGTGGAATGGCTGGAACACCACACCGCCGATCAGACTCAGGCCCAGCCGGTCCAAGCGCTCCGCAAGCGCCTCCGGATCTTCGGGGACGTAGCCCACTGGCCCGAGCTCCGTTCCGGTGTACCCGGCGGCGGCCGTCTCTTCCAAGACAGATTCCCAAGGGGGATTCTCGGGAGCGTCCGGGAATTCCACGCCCCAAGAGCACGGTGCGTTCCCGATGCGCGGACTCACACAGAACAATCTACACCCAGCGCCCGATCGGCCTTCCAAGCGGGTTGATGCCGGCGAACGCATGTAAAGCACATCGGAACGGAACGGCCGACTGGTGCGTCATAAGGAGTAAGGGAGACGTGTGTGATGTTGCATCGGGCGACTACGGGCAGGCGGTCGAACCGCCCGGCCGGCAGTGCCGGGTGGAAGGCCGCCGGGCGCACGGCCACAGTCAAGAAGCGTGCGGCTAAGACCGCGCGCAAGAACAGCAAGAAGGAGCGAGCCTCACCGCCAGAGGACAGCGTTCGGTTGTATCTGTCGGAGATCGGGACAGTGCCGTTGCTGACGGCACGCGGCGAAGTCGAGCTGGCAGTCGAGTTGGAACGCGGTGAGACGATCATGCGCCGCGTGCTGTCGCAGAGCTCATGGCTCTGGAAGGAGCTTTTGGACCTGCGCCTCAGGCTTAAGGACCAACCTCGGCTCGCCCGGCAGGTTATCAAGGGCCTCGCTGGGGCGGACGCACGGAAGGTACAACGGAAGCTTCGCGGCCTGCGGCAGAGGCTTGGGAGGATCAAGACCCGCCTAGAGGCGGTGGCCGATGCCCGAAAGACGTGGGAAGCCGTGGGTGTGCTCAACCCTCGCTTGGAGCGCCAGCGCCGCCGGCAATACCAGCGCGAAGTGGTGGCCCTGTCGCGCATGATCCGAAGGCTGCCCCTAAAGGCCGACGTGTGGCGCTCTTACGCCGCGCGCTTCGCTCGGGACATGGAACGCCTGAGCGGGAACGACACGGCGGGCCTGGACTGGGCGCCGATCGACGTGAAGGAAGGGCGCCGCCAGATGGCGCGCCTCGATCGCGGGCGGGAGATGGCGCAGGCGGCTAAGAACGCCCTGATCGAGGCCAACCTTCGGTTGGTGGTGTCCGTAGCGAAGAGGTTCGTCAACCGGGGTCTGCACCTTCTTGACCTGATCCAGGAGGGCAACATCGGCCTCGCGAGGGCTGTCGAGAAGTTCGACTACCGCAGGGGATTCAAGTTCTCGACGTATGCCACATGGTGGATCCGGCAAGCCGTCATGCGTGCGCTGTCGGACCAGTCCAGGACCGTTCGCATCCCGGTGCACATGAACGAGCAGCTCAACAGGGTGCACCGTACCGAGCGCGAGCTGGAGCGCCACTTGGGCCGCCAGCCGACCAACGACGAGGTCGCCGAGCACTCTGGATTCCCGCTGCAAAAGGTCGAGAGCATGCGGGTGATCGCGCTCTCGCCCGTGTCGCTGGAAACGAGGGTGGGGCCGGAGAGCGATTCCAGTCTGGGAGAGCTCCTCGAGGATCCCAACTCGGCCTCGCCTGAGGAACGGCTGGCCGAGGCCGACCGCATCACGGAGACGATGGACGCCTTGAGTGACCTGCCGGAGATCGAGCGCGAAGTACTACAGCTACGCTTCGGAATCGGGCATCCCCGGGAGCACACCCTGCAGGAGATCGGCAAGATGTACGGGCTGACCCGAGAGCGCATCCGGCAACTCGAGCTGAAGGCCCTTGCTGCGTTGAGAAGCGCCAAACGGGCTGCTGGCCTGCGATCCCTGCTGCCCCAATAAGCAGACGGGGCCACTGTGGTACGCTCAGTGGCGCCGGATCGGGCCGGCGAGGGGGCGGGAGGTGAGACTCCGCAAAGAGTGGCTGCCTTGGGGCCGGCTACCGTTGCTGGCTGTGCTGTGCATCGCACCGGCATTGGTAGCCCTCCAGTTCTGGGGGCGGGGCTACGGAGAGGACCCTCGCGCTTACGACTTCGACCCGGATCCGAACGCGGAGTTCCAGTTCGTGCGCTATGCGTACGGCTCTGGCGACGGGTTCCGACGGAGGCGGCGTGGCGGCTGGCGAACGGACTGGCCGGCAGCGGAATACCACCTCACCAACGGGATCAGCCGTCTGACGGTCATTGACACGGCGTACGGCGGGAAGTTCCTCGACCCGCTCGACAACGAGCTGTTCGACTACCCGTGGATTTACGCAGTCGAGGTCGGCGGCTGGTACCTCGACGACAACGAGGCCCAGCGCCTGCGGGAGTACCTCCTGCGAGGCGGTTTCCTGATGGTGGACGATTTCCACGGGCCGCGCGAGTGGGCCGGCTTCACGTCGAGCCTTCAGCGGGTCTTTCCCGAACGGCCGATCGTCGAAATACCGGACGACGATCCGCTGCTGCACACGTTGTTCGATCTCGATCAGCGGACACAGATCCCAGGAATCCAGTACCTGTGGTCCGGAACGCCCTATGAGAAGGACGGCTACACCCCGCACTGGAGAGGCGTCTACGACGACGATGGCCGCTTGATGGTCGCCATCAACTTCAACATGGACATGGGCGACGCTTGGGAGCACGCCGACCTGCCGGAGTATCCCGAGAACATGACCGCGCTGGCATACCGCTTTGCCGTCAACTATGTGATCTACGCCATGACCCACTGACCGAGAGGGTCGGCCCCGGAAGACTGACCAGACCAGCGGGCGATCAGCGACGAGTGCGAAGCTGCTGTGAGGGCTGGCGCAGCAGTCTACGACGGATCGAACCGCGACGAATGGCAGTCGCAGCCTTTGGCTGCCAGTGTTTCGCTCCCGCATGCTCAGCGATCAAATCCGGCAGTTGCGCCATTCGCAGCGGCCTACCCCGAAGCTGGAGGACTCGCCGAACCGCCTCGCGGACCTCACGTACTGTCGGCCAAAGACGCACGAGAATGGGCTCTTCCCGAGCGGCGCACCGTCTGGGACCCTGTTCCAATATCCCCCGCCGAGGCCCAGCGAACGGCAATGGCCACCGTATTGCGGCAGTTGACCGACAAGTCGGACAGCCTGCGGAACTCGGGCGGCGGGCTCGTCATCGAAGTAGTGCCGCTACCGGCAGGTCTGGTCTCCGGAGTCGGTGCGGAGGGTGTACAGGACCAGACACCCGACGCCGCCCTGGATTGGTCGCCTTGCCCGAATCCACCGGGCGGGTCGGCAATGGCGCTGAAGTACGTCAGAATTGACGTACGTCAATATTGGCGTATATAATTCGGCGTGAGGCACGTACTGTGCAGATCAACCCCGGCGGACGGCTAGACACCAAAGACATCATCGGTCGAGACAACGAGATTGACAGGTATTGGCACATTCTCAAGCGCCAAGGGCTTGTGCTCTCTGCGGAGCGGCGCATTGGCAAGACCCACATCCTCTTCAAGATGCGCGAGGAGTACCAAGCCGGCTATGTGCCCTTCTACCAAGACCTAGAAGCCGTTCACTCAGTAGCGGAGCTCATTCGCTCGATTTACGCGACAGTCGAGAATTCGTCAGGGGCGATGCCGAAAGTCAAGGCCTACATCGCCAAGCGGTCCACGTTGCTGCCAAAGAGGATCGGTGGCATCGACCTACCGACCGCCGATGGGACTTGGCAGACTCTCCTTGCCGATGTCTTCGACATCCTGATCAGGTCCGCGGACGACAACACACGCATTCTAATGCTCTGGGACGAGTTCCCGCTCATGCTGCACAACCTCCAACGCAACGCGGGACCCGATACTCCCATCCAATTGCTGGATCACCTGCGTGCCCTGCGGATTGCCCGGGCTGACCGTTTGCGCTTCCTGTTCACCGGTTCAGTTGGTCTTCACCTCGTGCTTCGATCCCTGCGGGAGGCCGGTAGTACCAACGATCCGGTTAACGACATGCTGTCCTTGACCGTTCCGCCGATAGCCCGCCACCATACCTGCGGACTCGCCGAAGCGCTACTTCGCGAAACCCGCGCCGCCCCGCTGGAAATCCCCAGTCTAGCCTCCGCAATCGCCGATCACGTAGGTGGGTTTCCGTACTACGTCCATCATGTGGTCGACCAGCTAGACCAGCTGAGGCGGAAACCGACGTTGGAGGACGTCTCTGCGGCTGTAGACCACCTCGTGTACGACCCCCACGACCCTGCGAACCTCAAGTACTATCTGACCCGACTGTCTTCGTACTATGCAGAAGATCAGCGGCGGCTCGCCCTGCTTCTCCTAGACACCTTAGCCCGTCAACCGTCCGGCACACGCCTTCCGCAACTCCTCAACCTGTGCAAGCACGGCAACCCACTGCTGGCGAATGAGCAGCTGCTGGAAGTGCTGACCATTCTGGCCGAGGACCACTACATCGAACGCAGGAACTGCGGGTCCGGATTCGCATACGACTTCCGGTGGCCACTCGTCAAGAAGTGGTGGAAGGAGACAAGGCCATGAGGCAGGGAGTCCTGCACAGGTCGCGATACAGCCCAGGAAACATGGATCGCGAGTCGTTGGAGGCTGTTTTCGTGGGGCGGGACGACGTGATGGAAGATGTGCTGTCGCGTGTTTCTGCGTCGATCCGAGGGCCAGAGAAGCACTACATTCTCTTGGTCGGCCCGAGGGGTTCGGGCAAGACCCACCTCCTCGTCCTCGCCTATCATCGCCTGATGGCATCGTTCGACGAAGACGGCGTCGGCGACAGCGTCGCCATCGCCGTGCTCAAGGAAGAAGAGTGGGGCGTCGCGTCATATCTCGACCTGACCGTTCGGATCCTGAGAGCTCTCGCCGAAGATGCGCCAAAGCTCAACGCGAAGATCGCCGAAGTATACGACACGTTCTCGAAAGACCCCGTGGCCGCCGAGTCATGCGCTGCCCGACTGCTTTGGAGGCACACCGAAGGCAAGACGCTCCTGCTTCTTTGCGAGAACCTCGTGGACTTGTTTCACGGCTTGGGCGACGAAGGCCAGAAGCGCTGGAGGGCAGCCATCCAAGAGGACGGGAACTGGGCCATTGTGGCGACAACCCCGCAGTTGTTTGCCGCCCTTACGCTACAGGACAACCCCTTCTACGGCTTCTTCACCATCCGCGCACTTGAGCAGATCGATCTCGAAACGGGAATCGACCTTCTTGCCAAGAAGGCTGTACACGAGGGCAAACCTGACCTAGCAGACTTTCTCCATACGCCGATCGGTAGGGCGCGGGCACGGGCCGTCCACCACCTCGCCGCCGGAAACCACCGCGCCTACGTGGTGCTCTTCGATTTTCTGGACAAGGAATCGCTGAAGGATCTGGTCGGTCCGTTCATGCAAATGGTCGACCACGTTACACCGTACTACCAAGGCAAAATGCGTCAGATCCCCCCGGCTCAGCGGAAAATCATCGAGTTCCTGTGCCTCAAGGGAACCCCCGCGACGGTAAAGGACATATCGACTTCCTGCCTGATGTCACAGCAGACGGCCGCCAAGCAGATCGGGGAACTGGTGAGAGTGGGTTTCGTCAACCGCAACCGGTTGGGGCGCAACACCTTCTGCGAGCTTTCAGAGCCGCTGATGCGCATCTGTATCGAAGTGAAGGACAACAAGACTCGGCACCTACGCCTGTTCGTCGAGTTCCTTCGTCACTGGTTCACATCGCGCGAGCTTGAGCGGCGGCGCGCGGCGGATCAGCGCGATGCGCCACTTGCGGTGTTGGATCGCCTCCACGTTGACGAGGCACTCAGTTGCTCACTAGCGGAGCGGCAAGAGCCCTTCCTTGACGCGCTTCATGACGAAGCCCAACGCTGCTGGGATGCTGGAGACTATGCCGGCCTCGCCACGATTCAGGAGGCACTGGCGCGGGATGGCGGCGATGTGACGGATTATCGCTCTTGGGTCTACGCTCTCATTGAGGCAGGCGACAGCCAAGCAGCGATAGCGGCCGGTCGGGAAGCCTTGGCGAGACACCCTGAGGACGGCGGGGTGTATCGCAATCTTTCGGAGGCGTACTTCCTAGAGCGTCAGTTTGACAACGCCCTAGCCGCAATCGATCATTCGATCGCCCACGGTGCCCAACCCTCAGAGTCCTGCCTCCGGGCCAACATCCTGCTACGCCTTAGGCGCTTCGGGGACGCGATCGAAGAGGCCGAGACGATGCTCGAAGTGGAGCCAGATCACTGGCACGGGTTCTCGCAGATCATGGAGGGGCTTGTCGGTCTTGGCCGAGTTGCGGATGCCGAGGCCTGTGCACGGGATCTCGTTCAGCGTGCGCCGTCGGAACCAGGGGCATTGCTCGTGGCGGCGAGATTCCACGACTCGCAAGGCCAGCTGAGTCGGGCCCTCGAACTCGTCGATAGGGTGCTCGCCGTCGATGCGGACGACGGAGACGCGCGGCAGCTGCGCGGCTCTCTCTTGTTCGACATGGCAAAGTACCGAAGCGCTGCCGTGGAACTGCGACAACACGCCTCCCGCCATGCGGGATCCGTAAGAACGCAATGCCAACTAGCAACTTCCTTGCTATTGTCCGGGGAGTTCACGGAAGCGATCGAGGTTGCAGAGCACCTCCTCGAGATCGATCCGAAGCACGATCACGCACATCTAGTTCGCGGACGTGCTCTGGACAAGCTGGGACGTTCTCAAGAGGCGATGTCCGCCTTTGACGAACTGCTGCGGACGGTCGACTACCCCTCCTTGCTTTGGGCGGCCTCTTATTTTCGACGGAAAGGCGAATTCGAGGCCGCCGAGAGATACCTCGACCGGGTCGCGGTACTTGACCCGCATAACCGGGAACTCTGGATCCAGCGGTCTCGACTCTACATCGACCACGGAGCAATCGACGAGGCGATGAATAGCGCCGCGCGGGTCGAAACGCTGCCGGGCAGCTCTCTTCTGGGCCGGCTGCTTGCCGCAGAGGCAATCGCCGCGGGCAGACCCCTGGGGACGGCCTTGGAGACCATCGGCGTGTGCGTCGATGCCGAAGATTTCAAGCGAAATGAAGAGCTCCATCGAGAGGCGACGGTGGCGATCTTGACGAGATCCGTGCGAAACTTTGGTGCGCGGTATCTTCCCGAGGGCCTAGTGAGACTGCGCTATGTGTTCGCGAGTCTGGTCCACGAAGGCATCCTCGGCGGGATCCTGACGGACCTTCTGATACACGATATCTCGCGCTTCGCGGGCTCTGTGGACGAGTGGGAGACAGCACTCGGGAGACTGAATTCTTCGTTGGCGGACCTGCCGGGTTGCCGGATTCCCCTAGGGATGCTCCATGCAGCAGTCACATTCACCAAGACCGGTGACGAACGTCAGCTCTTGAGGCTGCCGCTCGAACAACGCCAATTGCTGGAAGAGGTGCTTCCACCACTGGGATACAGTCACCGTGTATTTGTTTGAACGGTGGCGGGGCGCTGGGGCCGCGACTACGCGAGGAAGAGACCAGTCAAAGTGGAACTCCGTCCGGACCGTACGCCTCTCGGCCACGATCTGGATCTAAATAGGACACGAGAGCCACCCAATCCGACTCGGCTCGGGATGGGCGTGCAATCGGTTTCAATTGTGCGTGGCTCGTCAGATTGAAATGCGATCTTAGGCAGTGCGCTGAGGTCGCGGAACGGCCCGGGCCGCTGTCCATGCGATACGTTCTGTGCAATCTTGCGATTGACGTCGGAGAGGTTGAGGGCAACGAAGGCCAGAACGCCCTTCAGTGCGGGCAGGCTGAGAATGCCGGGGGTGCCGGCTGCGCTGACCGCCCGGCCCAGCAACCTGTGGGGGGGCAGTGCAGTTGGCAGAGCGTGCGCGGCACACTCGCAGGAGAACACTTCTTGCGCCTGCAGTCCAGATGGACTCGACAGAGGCGCTAACGGGATCCGACCAACCGGTCCGGCTTGCGGCACTCAGCCTTTCGACTGCGGCGGCCGCCATGAATGAGGGTGTGGCATCAGTGCCCAGACTAACGCCAGCCGCGCCGCCGACACAGCGGGTGAGTCGACGGTGTCGGACTAGTCTGCGTGAGACAGCTGCTGGGATAGGCAAGTCCAAGCCTGACAGGGGCGGCGGCGAATGTACTGCTCCTTGGCGCAGTGCCCCGCGCGGCAGTAGGGCGACAGCTGGGCCGCGATCTGGTGGCCATTCCACGCTGCCCCAAGCGAACGGGCCGCTTCCCAGCGGAGCCAACAATGCTACGAGTCCGCAGGTGTCATGCATAATCGGGTGCAGAGTAAGCGGCGGTGTTCGAACTCCTGTTCAAGTTTCCGCTGGCGGCCTACCGCAAGGGCGAGGTCGTCTTCGCGACTGGCTGGCCGGGCTGGCTTCTCGCCGGTGCCGCTGTCGCGGCAGCAGCCGCGCTACTTTGGCATGCCCGGCGCTCTCCGAGCCGTCTGAGCCCCGCGACTCAGTGGGCCGTCTGGGGCCTGCAATCGCTGACGGCAGCGCTGGTCCTCGCGCTGCTGTGGCAGCCCGCACTGGCAGTCCAGTCCCTTAAGAGCCGGCAGAACGCGGTCGCCGTTCTCGTGGACACCTCGCGGAGCATGGCCTTGGTGGAGAACGGGCAGACTCGCTTGGCGGCGGCGGCGGAGGCTCTTCGAGAACACGTGCTGCCGGGACTCGGGAACCGCTTCCGCATCCGCCTGTATGGATTCTCAACCCGGCCGGAGCGTCTCCCCAGCCTAGAACCGGCGGCATTCCCCGAGCCGGGGGCCAGCAGCGCCATCGGCGAGTCCGTCGTCTCCGTCTTGCGCGAATCGACAGCAGTCCCATTGGGTGCCCTGCTGGTCGTCAGCGACGGATCGGACAACTCGGGCCGGTTCACCCGCCAGCTGGCGACCGAGATCCGGCAGCACAACGTGCCGGTGCACACGGTGGGCGTCGGTCGAGTGCGCATCGACGGGGACATCGAGCTCTCTGACATCTCAGTGCCTTCCAGATCGCTGCCACGCTCCCGCGTCTCCGCCCAGATGACAGTGCGCCACTCGCTGCAGGATGAGACATCAACGCGCATCACCGTGCGGGACGGGTCCGGCGTAGTAGCCGTCCAGCCGGTGACCCTGAATCCAGGCGAACCGGTGACCCGAGTGTGGCTGGACTTTGGCGCCGGGGAGCCCGGCGTACGCGACCTGACGTTTGCTGTCGAGCCCGCCGTGGGGGAAGAGATTGAGGGCAACAACCGCCGCCGCCACGTGCTTGACGTTCCGCGCAGGAGGCGGCGAATCCTCTATGCCGAGGGCGAGCCACGCTGGCAGTACAAGTTCATGAGGCGCGCCGTAGCGAAAGACGCCAGCGTCCAACTCGTCACGCTGCTGCGCACATCGACGAACAAGTTCTACCGGCAAGGGGTCGACACCCCCGAGGAGCTGGAGGACGGCTTCCCTTCCGGAGAGGAAGACCTCTTCGCCTATGACGCCCTGATCATCGGAAGCTTCGAGGCCGCATTCTTCACGCCCAAGCAGCAGGTCGCCATCCGCGAGTTCGTCAGCAGGCGCGGGGGCACGCTGATGATGCTGGCCGGCCGCAGGGGCTTGGGAGCGGGCGGCTGGCAAAACTCTGAGATCGTCGATGCGCTTCCGGCCCGACTCGAGGCCGGGGAAGCGTCGTTCCTGCGCGAGAAGGTTAGGGTCGAGATCGCGCCGCAAGGCCGCGACTCGCTCATCAGCCGGCTGTCGACCGACCCGCAGGAGAACCAGGAACTCTGGGAAGGGCTGCCGGAACTGGCCGACTTCCAGCGTATCGGTCCGCTCAAGCCTGCGGCAACGACACTGCTCTCAGTGCGCTACGGCACTGATTCCCTGCCCCTCCTGTTGCGGCACAACTATGGCCGCGGAAGGTCGATTATCTTCGCGACGGGCGGCACATGGCGCTGGCGCATGGGGCTGCCCAGCGACGACGAGCGACACGACACATTTTGGCGCCAGCTGCTGCGGGCGCTAGTGGTGGACTCGGCGGGGCCCGTTCGGCTGACCAGCGACCGATCCACTTACGCCGACGAGTCTCGCGTCATCCTTCGAGCGGAGGTCCGGGACCGCAGCTACCGTCACGCCAATAACGCGCGGGTTAGTGCCACCGTGCACCCGGAGGAGGGCCCGCCTAGGACCGTTCCGCTGGGGCCATCGGCAAGCGAGCCCGGGGTGTATGAGGCCGAGGTTGACGCTCCGCAGACAGGTGTCTATCAGGTGGAGGCGGTGGCACACTTGGGCGACGAGCGGCTGGGCGCCGACACTCTGCACGTGCGGCGCGAGGGCGGCGTCGCGGAAGACTTCCGCCCCGAGCGCAACGCCACACTGCTGGAACGCCTCGCAGAACAAACCGGCGGCGCATACTGGGAGTTGGACGAGCTGGACGCGCTCCCCGCCGAGATCGGCTTCTCGGAAGCGGGTATCACTACCCGCGAGGTCTTGGATCTGTGGGACATGCCGGCCGTCTTCCTGCTCCTGCTGGCGCTGCGGGCCTCCGAATGGCTGCTACGCAAACGCGGGGGGATCGTGTGACGTTCCGGCAACGGACAGCGGCGGCATGCACCGTGGTCGCCTGCCTGACTTTCGGCAATGATCGCCTTCCCGCGGCGACCCACTTCCTGCTGGTTGAGGGGCTGGGAGGCACGCAGCAGTACGCAGAGCGCTTCCGCAATCAGGTGGAGCGCATGAGCGAGGCACTTCGGAGCACGGTGGGCGACGAGCGTCTTGTCACCGTGCTGGCGGGCGGGAATGCGACCTCCGCCGGGATCGGAACGGCATTCGAGCGTCTGGCGACCTCCATGCAGCCCGGAGACGCACTGGCCGTGCTCCTGGTCGGGCATGGCACGCATGATGGCAGCGGGTACAAGTTCAATATTCCCGGGCCGGACATCAGCGGCTCGCAGCTGAAGCACTGGCTGGACGGAGTCCCGGCCGCGCGCCAGCTGGTGGTGAGCACGACCAGCTCGAGCGGGGGCATGCTCGAGGCCCTCAAGGCCCCGCACCGCGTGGTCATCACGGCCACGAAGAGCGGCCGTGAAAGAAATGCCACGATCTTCGGGGAGTTCTTTGCGGAAGCCTTCGGCGAGGCCGGCGCCGACACCAACCGCAACGAAGCCATCTCTGCGCTGGAGGCCTTCCAGTATGCCGAGCGCAAGGTCAAGGGGCACTACGCGGATCGCCAGCGGCTGGCCACCGAGCACCCGCAACTGCAGGGCGACCGGGCGGACGCATTCCTGCTCGCCAGACTGGCGGAGGGTGCAGCGCTGGCCGAGAGCGAGGACACGCGGGCGCTGCTGGAGCAGCGTGAAGGCCTGGAAGGGCGCATCGCCGAACTGACTCTCCGCAAGGACTCCATGGAACCATCGGAGTATCTGGAAGCGCTTGAGGAGTTGCTGCTCGACATGGCGGAAATTCAACGCCAGATCTCGGAAGCGACGGAGGCTGACCCGACACCGTGACGCTCTCAGGCGCTTGGCTGCGGGCGGCCTCGATCGCGCTGGCGGCTGCTCCCGTAGCCCTTGCAGCGCGCGGCGACGAGCGTGGCGTCAGGGACACTGACCTGAGGGCGTGCGACGCGATGCACGACCGCGGCAACGTGGCAGAAGCGGCCTCGTGCTACCGGGGCATCGCCCGGAGGGGGAACGCCGGCGCTCAGGCCGAAGCCTACTGGATGCTTGGCGACCTCAAGGCCGCCAACGACAACTTTCGGGAAGCCGTCCGTCTCGATCCCGAGGATCCTGAGCTTCGTGTGCGGTGGGGGTACCTGTACCTGGAATCCCATCAGGACAGTGAGGCGGCGAATCTGTTCCAGGAAGCACTGGAGCTGGACGAAGAGCACGTCCCCGCGCTGCTGGGCATGGCGACCGTGCTGGCGTCCAGATTCGAGGGCAAGGCGGCCGATCTGGTCGAGCAAGCCCTCGAGGAACGCCCGGACCAAGTCTTGGGCCACCTCCTCACCGCCCGCATGGCCTTGGAGGAAGGCGACCTGTCCTCCGGGCGCGAGGCGCTGAAACAAGCCCTGAGCCGGGTGCGGGAACTGGGCACAGTGCCCCTCGAGACGTACGCCTTGCTGGCGTCTCTCGAGATGCTGGAGGGCACGCGCGACAACGAATGGGTCACCAAGGCGCTGGAATACAACCAGCGCTACGGCCAGGTGTACGCGGAACAGGCCCACTTCTACGTGATCACTCGCAGATACCGCGAGGCGACCGAACGACTGCGGAAGGCAGTGCGCACGGCGCCGAACCTCTGGAGGGCACACGCGGAGCTGGGAGTGAACCTGCTGCGAGAAGGCCGAGAACGAGAAGGGCGGGAGCATCTCGAAATCGCATACGGAGGCGATCCCTACAGCGCCAAGACCGTCAACACTCTTCGGCTGCTCGACAGCTCGGACCAGTTCGAGACGTTCGAGGACCGTGATCCGGCGGACCCGGGCAAGGTCAGCGCACTCTTCAAGCTGGACAAGGACGAGTCCGCCCTGCTGCTGCCGTTCGTGCGCTCGCTGACCAGACGGGCCGTCGCGGAGTTCTCGCGCAAGTACGACTTTGCTCTGAAGGAGCCGGTGCGGATCGAACTCTACCCGAATCATGACGATTTCGCAGTCCGCACGATGGCAATGCCGGGCATCGGGCTGCTAGGGGTCACGTTCGGCTATGTAGTTGCGATGGACAGCCCGTCGGGTCGCGAGCCCGGCGGCTTTCACTGGGGCACGACCCTTTGGCACGAGCTGGCCCACGTGTTCACTCTTGAGGCGACCGACCACTTGGTCCCGCGCTGGTACTCCGAGGGCATCTCGATGTACGAGGAGTGGATGGCGGACCCCCGCTGGGGCGAGTCCATCGGGCCAGAGTACGTCGAGGCCGTCCGCAAGGGAGATCTCCTGCCTTTGGCGGAGCTGGACCGCGGCTTCATCCGGCCCAAACATCCCGGACAGGTGGCGATCTCATACATGCAGGCCGGCTTCGTGTGCCGGTTCATCGCCGACCGCTGGGGCGAGCCGAAGCTGGTGGACCTGCTGCGCGGCTTCGCGCAGGACAAGACCACGCCCGCCAACCTCAAGGCCGTGCTCGGCATGAGCACGGACGAGATTGACGAGCACTTTGAGGAATACATGCTGGAAGTTCTCGGCCCGGCGGCCGACGGCCTGCCGCGCTGGCGCGAGAGCCTGAAGGAGGCCTTGGAGGCAGCGCGCGGAAGGGACTGGCCTGCCGCAGTGGAGCCGGCGCGGAGAGCCAAAGCCGCCTACCCGCAACACGTAGGAAGCGGCAGCGCCTACGTGCTGCTTGCGAGGGCGCTGGATGAAGGCGGGGACAGAGCCGCGGCGATAGAGGAGCTGCTGGAGTATGAGCGGCGCGGCGGGCGGATGCCGGAGACGCTCAAGAAGCTTGGCCGCTGGCTGGAGGAGGCCGGCCGGGCCGACGCGGCCGTCCACACATATGAGGGCCTGATCTACAACTGGCCCCAAGACGAAGATCTGCATGCCCGCCTGGGCGAGCTGTATCTCGGGTCTGGCCGCACGGAAGCCGCGAAGCAAGCGTTTGATGCCGTTCTGGCGATGGACCCGCTCGACCGGGCGACGGCCGAGTACAACCTTGCGCGCGCTTACGTTAAGCTAGGCAATCTTGCGCGAGCGCGGGAGCATGTGCTCCAAGCTCTCGAGCGCGCTCCAACATTCCGGCCCGCGCTCCAGCTCCTGCTGCAAGTCCAGCGTTAGGAACAGCTATGCAAACCCTCCAAACGGCGGAGCCCCTCACCACGGATACAGCAGATGCCGAGGAGTTGGTCGAGAAGTTCAGCGCTTCAATGGAGCGCATTCGAACCCAAGTCGGGCTGATCATCGTCGGCCAAGAAGAGGTGGTCGACAACCTGCTGATCACACTGCTGGTGGGCGGGCACTGCCTGATCACCGGCATGCCGGGCACTGCGAAGACTCTGCTGGTCAGCACTCTTGCGTCAGCCTTGGGCCTGACGTTCAAGCGCATTCAGTTCACTCCGGACCTGATGCCGACCGACATCACGGGCACGGACATCCTCGAGGAGGACTCCTCGACGGGCAGGCGCAGTTGGACTTTCGTCCAAGGGCCGCTGTTCACGAACGTCCTGCTGGCTGACGAAGTGAACCGCACACCCCCCAAGACGCAAGCCGCGCTGCTCGAGGCGATGCAGGAGCTCTCCGTAACCGTCCGCGGCACGAGCTACCGGCTGCAGCCTCCATTCATCGTGCTGGCGACACAGAACCCAATCGAGCTCGAGGGGACGTATCCGCTGCCAGAGGCACAGCTGGACCGATTCCTGTTTAACGTCTTGCTGGAATACCTCACCACGGAGGAGGAAATCGAGGTCGTGCACCGCAATACGGCCGGCACGCCCCTGCCCGATGTTGTCCCGGTCACCACCGCCGAAGATATCCTGAGCTTCCAGTGGCTGGTGCGGCAAGTACCGGTCTCTGATCCGGTCTCGAAGTACGCGGTCTCGCTCGTGCGCGCGACCCGCCCGACGGATCCGGAGGCGCCGGACATCGTCCGCAAGTATGTCAACTTTGGCGCCAGTGTCCGGGCCACCCAGTTCCTCGTGCTGGCGGCGAAGGCGCGCGCGCTGCTGAACGGCCGCTACCACGTCACGGTCGACGACATAAATGTACTGGCGCTGCCGATCCTGCGGCACCGCGTCCTGACAAACTTCTACGCTGAGTCGGACAAGACGACCGTGGACGACGTTCTCAAGGCAATGATCGAGGCCCGACCGGCCGCCGAGTGAGTGCGGATGCGGGCCGACTTGATAAGAAGGCGGGACGCCAACAGCCAGCCGATGTGACATGAGCAGCCAGCATCTCCTGGATCCAGGCATCCTGCAGCGGCTGGCCAACATACAGCTGGTGGCTAAGACGGTAGTTGACGGCTTCCTGCACGGGGGCCACCGCTCCCCACAGTTTGGATTCAGCCAGGAATTCGCGGAATACCGCTCCTACACCGAGGGAGACGATCCCCGCTACATCGACTGGAATGTCCTATCGCGGACTGACCGCGTCTACATCAAGCGCTTCCTCGGGGAGACGAACACCCACCTGATGATCCTGCTGGACTGCAGCGCTTCGATGGGCTACGGTTCGGGCGAGACCACCAAGTTGGACTACGCACGGTTCCTGGCGGCCTCGTTGGCGTACCTTTCCACGTGCCAGCACGATGGGGTCGGCCTCGTCCTATTCGACGAGCAGGTCCGCGAGGTTCGCCCTGCGCAGTACCGCCCGAGGCACCTGCAGAGCATTCTGCACGTGCTCGAGGAGGCCGAGGCCGCAACCGGAACGGACTTGCACGTGCCGTTGCAGGTGCTGGCCCGGCTGCTCCGCCGTAGGGGCCTCGTGGCGATGATCTCGGACTTCTTCGCCGATCCTGAAGAGATCGTGAACCCTCTGCGGTCCGTAGCAAACCAGGGCAAGGATCTGATCTGCTTCCACGTGCTTGATCCTTCCGAATTGGCCCCGGGCTTCCGGACCGCAGCCCTGGTCGAGGACATGGAGACCGGGGAAGAGATGGAAGTGTCCGCCGACTACGCCCGTCGAGTCTACCCGGGACGCATCCAGGACCACATCGAGACCCTCCGCAAGAAGATTGTGAGCGAGGGGGCCGACTACGTGCTCCTGGACACTTCGCAGCCCCTGGATCTGGCACTGCGGGAGTACCTTCTGTACCGCCTAAGGAGACGATAGGCGAGATGGGGCTGCTCGCACCTTGGTTCCTGTTCGGCGCACTTGCGGTAGGGCTGCCCCTTTGGCTGCACCTGATGCGTCGTCGCAACCCGGTCAAGCTGACCTTCAGCTCGCTGATGTTCTTCCAGAAGCGCACCGACACCACGATCCGGGAGCGCCGACTGCGCTACCTGCTGTTGCTGGCGCTGAGGCTGGCCGTACTGCTGCTGCTGGCGCTGGCCTTTTCGAAGCCGGTCTGGGAACGGCCCCCGGCCGTGCTCGGCGGGAGAATCCCCCTACTGCACCTGATAGCTGTCGACACCTCCCTGAGCATGGGACACGGCGACCGCTGGGAAGCAGCCAAGGAAGCGGCCGACGAGATCATCGAAGCGCTGGCCCCCGGCGACCGTGCCCAGCTGCTCTCGAACGGGCCGTCAGTGAGTGTGCTGACCGAGCCCACCGCCGATGTGGCAATCTTGCGCAGGGCGCTCGCGGGCCTCGCCCCGACGCAGGCCAGCAACAGCTACGGCGATGTGGTCGAGGCGACCCGCAATCTGGTCGAAGAGGGAACTGGACCCGCGCGGCTACATGTGATCTCCGACCTGCAGCACTCCGCAATGCCGTCGCGCTTCCAAGACCTTGTGCTTCCGCCCCACACCGAGCTCGTGCTGCACGGTGTTGGCAGCGAAACAGATGCCAACTGGGCTGTCGACAGCATCAAGGGCGACCCGAGGGTGTACGGCAGAGAGGCGGCAACGCTGGAGGGAACGGTCGCAAGCTACGCAGAACGCGAGGCATCCAAGACTGTCTCTCTGTGGATCAACGGCCAGCCTTCCGGAAGCCAGCGAGTCGAGGTGCCCGCGTGGGAGAGAGTCGAATTCTCCTTTGACATACGTGATGCTCCCCGGGGCTTCAGCCGGGCGGAGGTGAGGATCGAGCCGACTGATGACCTGGCGGACGACGACGTGCGCCGCATCGCGGTGGACAACAGCGAGCCCGACCCCCTACTCTTCGTGGCCCAGAACGCGAATGGCCGCGACGTGCTGTACTACCGTGCTGCGCTCGAGTCGAGCGAGTCCAGCCGCTACGTGCTGGAGGTTGCCTCGCCGGCGGACTTGGCGCGGATCGATCCGGGAGCGTACGCCTTCATCGTGCTTTCCGACGTGGTGCGCCTTCCCGAGCGATTCGAGGACCGCTTGCGGGCCTGGCTGGAAGCGGGCGGTGCGCTGCTGGTGGCGATCGGGCCGAATTCGGCCCTGGTGCGGCGGGCCCCAATGACCGGCCATGCCGTCCAGCAGCCCCTGTCCTCCGAGCGCGGGCGGGCACCGTTCCAGCTGGCCGGGCAGGCCGATGTGACCCATCCCGTAGCCCAAGCGACGGACGGCCTTCGACCGGTGCGCTTCTACCTGTACGGCAGGATATCGACGCAGGACGGCGACAGCGTCCCAATGCGCATGGCGAATGGGGATCCGCTCTTGATCGAGCACCGGATCGGAAGAGGCCGTACGCTCCTGTTCGCGTCGGCCCTCGACAACGTCTGGAACAACCTCCCGGTGACGCCGACCTACGTTCCGTTCGTGGTCGAGACGGCCCGGCTCCTTACGGGGTCCGAGAGGCGTCGAGGCGAAGCAACTTTCGGAGACATTCTCGAGCTGGGCAGCCGCAGGGACAGGGGCGGGGCCGTGCAAGTAGTCGACCCCTCCGGCGAGCCCGTGCTGACCCTGTCCGATTCCGTCGAGCGTGAAGCACTGCCCCTCGACTCGGTGGGCTTCTACGAGATCCGCGGCGCGAGGGGGCTCGAACTCCAGGCCGTCAACCCCGATCCGCGCGAGTCAAATCTGCGCCGGGCGGAGGGGGACGCGCTCGAACTGTGGCGCTCCAGCGCCGCTGAGGCATCGGGAGGGTTGGCCGCCGGGCTTCCCGAGCCTGAAGTGCCCCCGTGGCGCGTTTGGCGCCTGCTGCTGGTCCTTCTAGCGCTTGCAGTGCTGCTAGAATCCCTCATAGCAAACCGTCACCTTGACGCTTTGCGGGGGGATTAGAGGAAGTTGCTTTTCGGGCATCAGGACGAGCGATCGGTTGGGTTGGATCAATATCTCGGCGCGATTGCGGGCCGCCTGAGGGCGACCGCGGCGACCCGAGGCCTAGGTGCGCTGGGACTGACCGCGCTGTGCGTGACGGCCCTGTGCGTCTACTTGGCCAACCGGGCGGCCTTTTCCAGTGCGAGCGTGGTCGGCTCGCGGATGTTCTTGGCCATTGCGCTGGGCAGCGTTCTCGTACTGTCCCTAGTGCTACCGCTGCGCCGCCTGGCGGGCAGACGGGCTTTCCTCCGAGCCGCAGACAGGGCCGAGCGCCGCTCGGAGGCGTTTGGTGGCCGGCTCCGCACGTGGGCCGACGAGCGCGAGCGGGCACGGGGGACGGGCAGAGCGCCAAGCCCCCTGCTGGCACTGCTCGCGAGGGAGACGCGAGACACGTCCGCCGTGGTCCAACTGGACAGCGTGATTGGCCGACCGCTGATGGCGGCATTCGCGGCGACCGGGATCCTCGCGGTGGCGGCCTTGGTGTGGCTCGGAACGGCCGGTCCAGGGTACTGGAGCTACGGCACATCCCGGCTTTGGACAGGCTGGTTTTTGACGCACGACGAGCCGTTCTACGAACTGAAGGTTGAGCCGGGAGACACGTCGATCCGCAAGGGAGGGCGCTTGGAGGTGTCCGCCCTGCCGCTGGGGTTTGAGCCAGGTCTGGTCGAGATCTACGCCAAGTTCGACAGCAGCGTGGACTGGGAGCGCGCCCCCATGGGCCCTGACCCGCAAGGTGCCGGGTACGAGTTCACGTTCTCGCTGGTGCGGGAGTCCCTTCGCTATTACGTGGAGGCGGAAAGGCTCCGCAGTCGCGAGTTCAAGGTCGACGTCATCGCGATGCCGACGGTGGAGAACATCCGGCTGGAGCTAGAGTACCCGGACTGGAGCGGCCTTGAGCCCGGCGTGCAAGACCCAGGCGGGGACATCATGGCCGTCGAGGGTACGCGAGTGACGGTGGTGCTGACGACTGACAAGCCGCTCGATGACGGAGTGCTTGTCGTTGAGGACGACGAGGTGGGGGTGCGCGATCTCCGCGCCGAAATCGAGGTCAGCGAGGACTCGACCTACCACGTTGCGGCCTACCACAAGGGCGAGCGGGTCCGGCTGACAGACGACTACTTCATCACAGTCGTGCCCGACGAGAAGCCGTCGGTGAAGATCTTGGAGCCCGGTCGGGACTGGCGAGCGACGAGCATAGAAGAAGTCATGCTTCGGGTTGAGGCCGAGGACGACTTCGGGCTCCGGGAACTGCGGCTGGAATACGCAGTGAACGGTGTCGAGCAGGACGCAGTGCGGCTGGCCGGGGGGCGACGGCGCCTCGAGGCCGTCGCCCGCCACATGTTCCGTTTGGAGGAGTTCGGACCGGAAGGCCGCGCCGCGGAGCTGCCGTTGCCGTCCGGAACTCCCTCCCAGACGGGCGATCTGCCGCCGCCGCTACCGCCTGCCAGCCTGATGGCCGGCGACATCATCAGCTACTACCTCGTCGCCCGCGACGCCAAGCGCGAAGTGCGCAGCGACATGTATTTCATCACCGTGCAGCCCTTCGAGCGCCGCTTCTCGCAGTCCCAGCAAGCTGCCGGGGGCCAGCAGGGGCAGCAACAGCAGGACGAGATCTCGCGTCGCCAAAAGGAGATCATCGTCGCCACCTGGAACCTCATCAAGGAACGGGACGCTGACGACGGTCGCGAAGAGGAGAAACTGCGCGAAAGCGCCGAGATGCTCTCCGAGCTGCAGTCCACACTCATGCAGCAGGCGCAGACGTTGGTGCAGCGGACACGGGCCCGCCAGTTGACGGGAACGGATCCGAAGTTCGCCAAGTTCGCCGAGTTCATGGAGCAGGCCGCGGACCACATGCAGCCGGCCGCTGCCGCGCTGCAGGCCTTCCGCCTGGACGAGGCGGTGCGGCCGGAGCAGCAGGCTCTGCAGTACTTGCTCAGGGCCGAGAACCTGTTCACCGACATTCAGGTCTCGATGGGACGGGGCGGGGGCGGCGGGGGCGGAGCCTCCCGCGATCTGGCCGAGATGTTCGAGCTGGAGATGGACCTCGAGAAGAACCAGTACGAGACTGGCGGCGGGGCCTCTGGCCAGAGCATGGAGCAAGAGATCGACGAGGCCATGAAGAAGCTTGAGGAGCTTGCCCGCCGGCAGGAGCGCCTGGCCGAGAATGCCCAAGACCGCTCCCGCAACAGCTTCGAGCAGCGCTGGCAGCAGGAGATGCTGCGCAGGGAAGCCGAGGACTTACGGCGCCAGCTGGAGCAGCTGCAACGTCGGCAGCAGGCGCGCGACAGCCAATCCCAGCAGGGCTCCCAAGGGCAGGCCGGTGGTCAGGGTGGACAAGGCCGCTCGCAGCAGCTCGACCGCACGATCCGGCAGTTGGAGCGGGCCGCCCGCGAGATGGAGAGGGGCAATCAAGGCGGGGACCCGCGCTCCACAACTGCCAGCGCCCAGCAGGAGCTGGAGCGGGCGCTGGAGTCGATGCGCCAGCAGCGACGGCAGGAGAGCGAGACTGCGGTGGCCGAGATGACACGCGAGGCGGAGGCCTTGGCCGAGGAGCAGGCGCAGACCGCGGCCGAGCTCCAGCGGTCGCTCAAGGTCGCGCTGGAAGCGCTCAAGGCGCAGGGGGGCCGACAGACCGGCCCGCTCCCGACGGGCATGACGCGCGAGGAGGAGGTCGATCTGGCGGACCGCAAGAGCGACATGCGTGAGCGGCTCGCGGAGATCGAGCGTGGCCTTCAGCGGCAGTCGCGGCTGATGCGCGACCGGAACCAAGAGGCGTCACGAGCGCTGATGGAAGCCCTGATCGAGCTGCAGCAATCCGAAGCGCTGCCCGCAATGCAATACGCCGAAGACCTGATCCGCCGGGGGCTCGCGCCCTACGCCGCCAGCAACGAAGAGGCCATCTCGCGCGCCATGAGGCAATTGCGGGACCGGCTGCGCCGGGCCGGCGAGCTGGCCGACGACGAGGGCAGCGGACCGCAGCGCGGCTTGCAGCGCCTGCTCGCGGGTGTCGAGGACCTGCGCGAGGACATGGAACGCGCCATGGCCCCAACCGAGGGGCAGCAAGGCCGGCAAGATGGCCAAGGGGACCGGCCCGGGAACACTCCCAGCGAAGACGGCCAAGCCGGGGGCGGCCAGCGGGGCGGCTCCGAACGCGCGGGCAGTGGTGCGGGCGGCCAGCGGGGCGAGTGGCGAAGCGGATGGGGCGGCGCCGGCTCCTTGGGCGACGGCCGTCGGCTCGGACAGTTCCGGACCCCGGCCGACGTGCCCGAGGTCCGGGAGCGGATGGAGCGCGCCCTTGAATCCGGCGTGGCCGAACTGCCGCGGCTGGCGCAGCAGTTGCGGCTCAACCGGGAGTTTGACCCTCGCGAGATCGCACAGCTGCGCGCCTTCGCCCGCGAATTGGGCGATGGTCGATTCTTGGGCAACCCCGAACTGCTTCAGGACGAGTACCGAAAGCTGCTTGAGATGCTAGAGCACATCGAGGTCAAGCTGCGCAGACAGGTAGAGCTCGACGACAAGGAAGAGGTCCGCGCGATCGTCTCGGAGCCTGTTCCGGAGACCTACCGTGAGGCCGTAGCGGAGTATTACCGAAAGCTCGGTGCAGCCAAGTAGCGAGGGACCGCCTGAGATGCAGGGCAAGCGCGGGCCGCTTACCTCCAACCGGACTCTCGCCGCGGCTTCAGATTGCCTGGGAGCCGAAGTTTACGGGCGAATCGTGGCCTCTGAAGTGGCCGGTGGCGTGCGTGTGCGCGACCTCCCCGAAGGTTCACGCCTGCGGGTCACGACGCAGAATCGGACGTACGAGCTGCAGATCCGCAACGGAGAGACCCTGATCTGCGGCCATCCCCGCTTCTGCCCGTGTCCTGTGCGTGTGAGAGTCAGCGGATCAAGCTGGGGCGGTTCAATGCTGAAGCGGGACTACGTGGGCCTTGGCATGCGGCTGGAGTTTCAGCACCCGGTGCACGCGAAGGTGACTACTTCGTGGATTGTCTCAGTGCAAGTCTTGTAGCGCGCCGTCTCCCCGCTTCCCTGCCCTTCCGACAATGCCAAGCGTCGTACACGTGGCTATCGACGGTAGTCGACGTTGCCCGGCTCCAGCCGCGCTAGTCGGATCCGCCGGGCAGCGTCATTTCAGGAGTTCAGCGGTGCTACCCCTCTTGGACCGTCGCCAGAAAGATGCGAGCCCCGTCCCTACGACAGCGGCCCAAGGACCTTCGACGGCCGACGGCAAGGCAGCCGCCGCGCTCCGCAAGACGTCGAATGCCAATCCCGTCGCCATTCCTCCGTTTTGGAGTCCCACTTCTATGGAGACGGTCCGGCTGTCGATTCTGCCTAAGCCGAACGCGCGGGCACACCAGTAGCCCAGCGTGTAGCCAGTGGCGTTGTGGCAGAGCGCCGCTCCGAGCAGCGGCACGGCTACGGCGATCAGATCATCCCGGGACAGCGCGATCGTAATCGCGATGACAGCGCAGATGCCCCACATCGACACACCGGGAAGCCAACGAGAGGTCCACTCGGCGTAGCGGTGCGCGTAGCGATTGTAGAGCAGGCCGAGCAGCACGGGGACCAGAATCATCTTGAGAATCGAGAGCATCATCGGCGCCACTTCGATCGGTAGGTACTGTCCGGCCAGCAACTTCATCGCGAGGGGCGTCAAGATCGGCGAAACCATCGTGGAACACGCGGTCATCGTCACCGACAGGGCCAGATTGGCACCCGCGATGTAGGTAACAACATTTGAACTGACTCCGCCAGCACAGGACCCAAAGAGGATCAGCCCGACGGCAACCTCTCCCTGCAGGCCGAACAGGATGGCATATGTCCAACCCATCAGCGGCATCACCGAGTACTGCAATCCTAGGCCAACGAGCACGGCTCTGGGCAATCGGATCACGCGGTAAAAATCACTGAATGCCAGAGTTGACCCCATCCCGAACATAATCAGCTGGACCAGAGGAGTGATGGCTCGCCGCAGGTCAAACTGTCCCCACGATATGAACAAGTTTGGGTAGTACATAGCACAAACAACGAATGCGAAGACCCAAAGAGCGAAAGACAGCCGCGAGTAGCGCAGCGACTTGTGAGCTGCCACTGCCAGACAAGCGAATCCGGCTGTGGCGCCGATTCCCGGTAGCCGGTCCATGCCGGCCAAGCCAGAGGCGAGAGCTGCCACGAGAGAACTGGTGCCAAGAGCAGCAAACAGGTGCGCCGCCCGGCTCGGTGGCAGGAGGAGCATTTACAGCCGAAGGGTCCGGAGTCGACCGCCTCGCCAGTCAGGGTGGCACGACCGGAGAATCGCGAGCAACCGACTCTCACTATGGCTCGGATCGGGCCCCAGCCCGGCATTGTGGTCTACCGGGGCCGTCTCGCTGGAATCCGCACGCGCTGGCGACACAGTGCCTTGGCGGGGCACGATCCGAGTCACAAGCAGCGAGAACATAGGGGGCGTGGGCAACTAGCCACACACAGGGTGCTAGCCAGTTCCGATCCGGCCGTTCAAGGCATTCCGAATCTCGGCCTCTTGGCTTGGGGAACTTGCCGGCATGGGTGCTCGTGGAAAGCCGCCATTCCGTCCTTGGAGTCTGAGAGCAGTCTTGACATTGGCCGGGAGATTGGGATGGTCGATTGCGTTCCAGACACCCAACAGGTGTTCGTGCAGCTGCTTGGCTCGCCGGTGGTCCTCGCTCTCGACGGCATTCCACATTTCTACGCAAGCCTTCGGGGCTGCGGTCAAGATGGCAGCAACAGCACCGTGGGCACCAAGGGCAAAGGACGGGTACAGGAATGAATCGACGGCCGACAGGATGCGCACGTCCTTCCGGCACAGTGCCTCGGTGTCAGCCAGCAGGAGCAGGTCTGCTAATGCCTTCAGATCGCTGGCGCTCTGTTTCACGCCAATCACGCCGTCAACCTGTTCCAGGATGCGGACGAGCAACCTCGGCGAGAGATACGACCACGGCACGACATTGTAAATGATCACCGGCAGAGCTGTGGCTTGAGATATCTCGTCAAAGAACCGCAACATCGCGCCGCCATCCGGACGGAAGAGGTAATGCACGGGGGTCACCTGAAGCGCGGCTACGCCCAAATCGGCCACCGCCTTGCCGCGCTCGATCGCTGCCCGGGTGCTGTTGCAGATTATCCCGGTGATGACCGGAATCCGTCCCTGCGCCTCTTCAACCGCCCACGCGGTGACTTGCCGGGTCTCGTGCGTGTTCAGCGAGTGGCCTTCACCCGTGCTGCCGCAAACTGTGACTCCATGCACTCCCGTCCCAATCATGTAGCGCACTTCCGCACGGTGGAGCCCTTCGTCAACGTCGCCTTGCCGATCGAAGGGGGTGATCATCGGCGGTATGATTCCGAAGATGTCCTGGGTGTTCATGTTGTGCTCACCGATCTGATTCTGACAGCCCGATGGACTGCACGGGACGGAATTGGAGGCTGGCGCGCCATGACACTCGGCATCCTAGACCGACAGTCTGGGCGACACTCCAGAACAGACCCAAGCCCTGAGTGTGGGATCCCACGGTACCACCGGTTCCCGCTCAAGGTGACGAACACTCAACTGCCCTTCGGCAGTCTTCTCCCTGTCCCTGAAGGGGGGCGGCCTGCCCTTGCCCCATAAGTCACGAGCGGGGCTCCTGCTGAGACGCGG
>JAPPMC010000272.1 GCA_028819235.1 Bryobacterales bacterium | reverse complement strand
GCCCAAACCCTTCCTCCAAGCCACCAAAAGGGAAAGTTGTTTCTGTGGCTCCCCTAAGGGCGATCCGACTGCCCGACCAGATCGATCAGCATGGCCGGCTTAGCGTATCCGCCGCTTGGAGGCGGAGGGAATCGAGCAACCGTGCTCGGTCGCGGCCCGACTGCAGCGTGGCCAGAACCTGGGGACGAAGCTTGGTGTGGCCGAAGGTTTTGCAAATTGCTCACGTGGCGGGCGAAATGTGCTCATAGGATGGGCGTTTGGAAGTATGTCCCGCGGTTCGTGATTCGACTGCCGGGACGCTCGCTTGGAGAATTGCCGGTCGGTGTCCTGATGGGAGAAAAACGACCATGGTCCAATCAGGACTCGATCTCTCTGGCCGGCTCTCGCTGACGCTCGACGACCTTGAAACGTGCCAAGCACGACCGGGAATCGCCGGAGCACCTATTGAGGGGCGCGACTTGCGTGATCCTTGATGACGTCCAGCCCAAACGCCGATTGCTGCTCGCCGACGTTCAACGACTGGACCGCCGCCGCGAGATGCCAATAGCGAGGGCCCTTCCCGACCGCCTGCATGCGCCGTTAGCGGGGCGACCTGCCGGCTGTCAGACTCGCCAAGCGCGACGGGGAGGGTGGACTCTTCTGCCCATGTCACCGTCCGCCAATGGCCCGCTGCCGGCTCCATTACTCGGCCGCGAGAGCTATGGGGCCTTGCTAGACGCAACCGCGACAACGGCGGGGTCACAGGAGTTTCTCGAGACTCTCGGTCCGCGGAAGCGCTATCCATCCCTCCTTCGTGGCCAGCGCGTGATCGCCGGGGGGAATCGGTTCGCATTGGCCGACGTGAGCCGCCCGAGCGACGAGAGCGGCCACGAGCGCATCGAGAATATCGTCCGAGGCCTTGCACCGAGCCCAATCCTTGCTGGAGAGGGCGAGCCAGTCTGCGGTGCGCTGGGAAAGATCGCCCACGAGCCGGGCCCGAACGGCTGACCCCTTGGCGCCCTTGTAGCCGCGCGAGGGAAACCCCCAGACCGAGAGGGCAGCCGCGGGGTAGACTTCCACGAAGCGACCGCCGCCGCTCCGATCAATAGTCTCACCAGTGGCCGCCGCCTCCGCGAGCAGGCTGACGGCTCGCATGGCGGGCACTGCGATCAGATCCGACGAGACGCTGAGGGGCCACCGACCCAGCCTCTCCCGGGCGACCCTATCCGTTTTTCGAAACCGAAGCTGACGTACCTCGGCACAAGGCCAGACGGTCGATTCCAAGTACTTTGCAACTGCTCGGGTGAACGGCACGGGCCACCCAAATGGGGCATCGATGCCGATCTTGTCGGCACGGCCGAACAGCCCATGCAGGTCGGCGTCCGTCGCGCCGATCGATAGGGCCTCGCCGCGCGTCGAGTCGCGATCCCAAGAAAGCAGACACGTGGCCGTCCGCTTCGGCTGCGACGCGAGATCGACACCGAGAGTGACCATTAGGCGAGGCTTCGATAGCGATCCAGTACGGTTCCCCTCATGCGTGCCGGAACGTGCTTCGTGACCATTTTGAACGCGTTGTCCAGTCCCCACGCGAATCCGAGATCGAGGGTCACCTCGCCGAACGACTCGATGACCCTCCGGGTACGAATTGTGACTCTGTTCGCCAAGTCCACGAGCCCAAGGACCCCGGGTCCGTCGGAAAGCAGGATCGGCGCACAGCACTCTATCGCCCGCCCCAACATGAGGGTCGCGAGGCGGGCCGAATCGGCTGGGAGCCGCTCCCACTGATTCCAGATGACGGGGTAGGCGTTCTTGTGCCCGGTGCGGTCGAGCACCTGAAGGCATGCGGCCGCAGCCGGCACCCGCTCGCTCGGCACTACGGCCGCGTATACCGAACGGTGGACAGTCTCGATCACGAATCCCTCGTCGCTCTTTGTCGCTACGTATCGAGCCGGACTATCGGATAACAACCAGCTGTCCGTCTCGCAACGCAACCGAAATAGGCTTGCGTACCCTCCCCCTCCGGGGAATTCCCCCGAGGGTCGCAGCCCAGCCAGGCCGAGTTCAAGCGCACCCGGGCTGAGCTGTGGCAAGCCTGCACAACGATCGGCAGGCTGAAGCTTCGCCCGGCAGTGCTGACCTCGACCGTGTTCGGGCCCAAGAGCGAGAAACCGTCGGAGCCTAAGCCCGATCCAACGGGCGGGCCAGGAGATAGCCCCGGAAAGCCCGGCAAGGACGGCACAGGACGCAACAAGGTCGCTTGGCGCAAGCGGGGTCGCCAGCCCGGATCGGACAATCTGACGCGTCGGTACAGCATCCGCCTACCACGGACTCCCGAGCTCTTGGAGCTTTCCGAGGACAAGCGTTGGCGAGGCCAGTGCGGTACTCCATTCGTGCGCTGCGGGACCAATCGCAGCAAGGTCTGGCCTTGTTTCCGCGGTCCCGGAGCGACGGTCGCTAGCTTCCCTGCGCGGACCAGGGCTGCTGTGTAGGTCGCGCGAGAGGATTGCGTTCGTTTGAATAGGCAGGACCTGTCGCGGGCCCATCTTGCGCGGCCTAACGTAGACGAAGACATGATAATCGCAACCGGCTCCGTCAACGGTATCGGAGCGGAAAAGGCGGGCGGTCCGCGTCTGGAGCTGCGTCGCTGGCTGCGGAAGAGGCGTCCCGACATCGTTGCGATACAGAAGGTTCGAGTCTGGGCCCATGAATTCCCGGAGTCGACCCTGGACCAGCTGGGCTACCGCAGCCGGGTCCACGGGAAAGCGTTCGGGCGCGACTACGGCGTCGCGGTGCTGACGAGTAAGGAACTCCCCGAACCCATGTTGGTCTTCCCCGGCCTACGTTGGTCTTCCCCGGCCTACCCGGCGCCGAAGACGATGGTGCCAGATTCTTGGCAGTAGACGTCGGCGGTTTCAGCTTTGCGTCAATCTATGCCCCGTTCGGAGCGAAACCGGGCGTGCCCGCTGTTGAGCGGAGGGTCGCCTGGCTTGAATCTCTTTCAAGCCTGATGAACGCAGACGGCTACGCCTCCAAGAGGACTGTCCTGGCTGGTGATTTCAACGTCAAGACAGACGTTGTGCTGGGTCCGAAGGGCGACTTTACGTGTCATGAGCAACGTGCGCTTGCCAAATTGTGCGACCTAGGGTTCGAGGACCTGTATCGTCGCGTTCGCCCTGACGGAGACGGCTTCACGTTCGGGTTCCACCGCGCCGACAAAGCCACGTCCCGGCTTCACCTCGTTCTCGGAAGCACGATCGTGGCAAACCACGTCCGCAATGCCTGGGTGGACGTCGACTTCAGGCTGTGGAAGGGGGCCGCGCCGGTTGTCGTAGAACTGGACCCTGAGTTCTAGGGCTTTGCGCGGGGCCGTACCCCGTGGGATGGCTCTAATCGCCCGGGGCTGGATCACGTGCTAAGGTTCCTCGCCGCCCGCATTCGTGGAGGGCATCGGCAACGCCGCGGTTGTCATGGCGCCCGAGCAGGCCGCCGATATCAGCGACCAGATCCGGCGGTGTGCCTTGCCACTTCCACACGCACTGCTGGCACGGGATCTCCAGACCACCCGGACGCATCCGCGCTGCACGACGCCCAGTGCAGCCGAGACTTGCAAATTGCTCATGTGGTGGGCGATAATTGCTCACGTGGTGGGCGGTTGGAAATATGTCCCAAGGCTCGTGGCCCGACCGCTGGAACGCGCCCTCGCAACGTCCCCGGTCGTCGTCTTGATGGGAGCGCGCCAGACCGGCAAGACGACCTTGGTCCAATCAGAGCCCTATCTTTCCGATCGGCTCTACCTGACGCTCGACGACCTCGACACGCGCGAACAGGCCCGGAAATCGCCGGAGGACGTCGTGAAGAGCGCGACACGCGTGACCCTTGATGAAGTCCAGCGCGAACCCGGAGTGCTCCACGCCGTGAAGCGCGCGGTGGACAGCGACCGACCAAGGAAGACCGGCCGCTTCCTGCTGACGGGATCCGCAAACCTGCTACTGATGCGGCGGGTCTCTGAGACCCTCGCCGGACGGGCGACTTACGTGCAGCTCTGGCCGTTGACGCGCTCCGAGCGCATCGGCCTCGGGGCCTGCGGAATCTGGACTGACCTACTGGCAACTCCCGTTTCGGGATGGCCGAAACTCTTCGAGTCGAGCGAGTCGCAGCCTGCCGACTGGCGGGACGAGGCCGCTCGGGGCGGGTATCCGACACCGGCCCTCGAACTTGATGGGCATGAGGCACGCGCCCTGTGGTTCGACGGATATGTGCGCACGTACCTGGAACGAGATCTGCAGGACGTGGCGTTCATTCGGGACGTGGTGAACTTCCGCCGCGCGATGCGGGCCACGTGCCTGACGATCGGAACAGTCCTCAACCAATCCCGCCTAGGCCGCGACACGGGGATACCCCGGGCGACCTTGCAGCGCTACCTCGACCTCATGGAATCGTGCTATCAGCTTGTCCGTGTGCCGGCGTTCAGCGTCAATCGCACGAAGAGGCTGGTGAAGAGTCCGAGGGTGTACTGGAGCGATCCGGCGCTGGCTCTGTGGCTAAGCGGCTCCCGAGCCGCTTTGGGCGCGCACTTGGAGAACCTAGTGCTCAGCGACCTGCTGGCATGGCGCGACAGCCTCCTGCCAGCGCCGGACGTGCTCCACTGGCGGACGAGCACAGCACAGGAGGTCGACTTCGTGATCGAGAGCGGCAGCCGGCTCTTGGCCATCGAGGTGAAGGCGTCCTCGAATCCCGGACACCGGGCCACACGAGGGCTGCGTGCGTTCCGTCAAGAGTACGACTCGGACGGACGGTTCGCGGGCGGCCTCCTGCTGAACTGCGGGAAGCAGACGCGATGGATGTCGGACCGCATTCTGGCCGTCCCCTGGTGGAAAGTGCTCTAGCCGCGCCGCAGGGATTCCGTCAGGCGCCCGAGGCCGGCTGGATCAGGCAACGGCCCGCAGCTTGGAGCGTGCCGGCTTGCGGGAGGATGCTTCAATGTCCGAGAGACTGGGGGCGTAGACGGACTTGGCAATGCCAAGCTTCTCGAGCAGGCGAATCTGCCAGTACGTCAGGTCCAGCTCATACCACGCAACGCCGTGCCGCGCGGACACCGGGTGGGCATGGTGGTTGTTGTGCCAACCCTCCCCGAAGGAGATCAGCGCCACCCACCACAGGTTGCGCGAATCGTCCGTAGTGCTGAAGCGCCGGCTACCCCACATGTGCGTGGCCGAATTGACGAGCCACGTGGCGTGCAGGCCAGCAACAACGCGCAGGGGAATGGCCCAGAGCATCATGCCGACGCCTCCAACGGCGAGGATCACGACACCGAGCACGGTCAGCGGGACCCAGTGCCAAGCGCTCAGGACCCTGTAGAAGCGGTCCTTGGCGAGGTCCGGGGCGTAGCGGTCGGCCAGTTTGGTGTTGGAGTGCAAGGTCTCGCCGAAGAGGATCCAGCCCATGTGAGCCCAGAAACCGCCGTGCCGGGGAGTGTGGGGGTCATGGTCCGTGTCGGAGTGCTGGTGATGGCAGCGGTGAGCCGAGACCCAGTAGATCGGCCCGCCTTCCAGGGCCAGCGTGCCGCAGATGGCGAGGAAGTACTCCAGGGGCTTGGGGACCTTGTAGCCGCGGTGCGTGTGCAGGCGATGGTAGCCCATTCCGATTCCCCAGCTCATCGATATCCAATAGAGGGCGGCCGCAACGGCCAGATTGGTCCAAGTGAAAAAGAACGGCGCGGCCAATGCGCCGATGTGAAACAGGGCCAGCGCTACCGTCGTGCTGGTGTTGAGGCTGGATCGGTCGCCGAACTCAAGAATTCGGGGGCTGGCGGCATCCGGAAGGTGTCTACTGGTCATTTCTGGGGGTGGAATCGCGCAGCGGCAAGGGGCGGTACGAGCACCGACTGACGCGAGAAGCCCACCATAGCAAGCCGACCCTACCGGTAGGGCCTAGGAGTGTAATAGTTGCGTAACAACCGCGTTAGCGAAAAGGAAGCGGGCCGCTTCGCCCGGGAATCACCAAGCGGCAGGCGGCGGTTCTGGTACAGGCAACTGAGCAGGTCCCTGCGGGTAATGCGCCTCAGGTGAGGGCGTCGCGTAGCCTGCCTGCAGCAGTTCCCGGGGCAGGTTGAGCTAGGAGCCGTCCACGGCGAAGGTCCGCAGCCCCTTCCACACCGTGGAGCGGTCCGGGCCGGCATTCTCCCGCACGGCGGCGTGGATGCGCCGGAACACGCTTGCGCCCACCTTGGCCCGCGCCACGCACATCGGCCAGGCCACCACCGGACGATGTTTCGGCCGCTGCAAGCCCAGGCGCCGGCAGCATTCCCACAAGTCGGCCAGTACCCGAGCGTAGCCCTGCCGGCGCGGCGTGCGCACCAGGCGGAACACGAACAGCGCCAGCAGCAGCGTCTGGGGCGACCGCCACAGGGGTGTGCATCCCGGAACCCAGTGCCGGCAGGCGCGAGCCGGCGTACCGACAGTCCTGGTTCGACTCAAACAGCAGGTGGTGGCCCAACCGCCGTAGGAGGAATCGGGTCCTATCGCTTTCCTAACCCATGCAGTGTTACACAACCATGCTGAGTAGACCGGGCTGCGGATTCGTCGGGAGATAGGATCGAAAGCAGACCGGATCGGCCCCGCGGCAGGGTGGTCCGGAGGGGTGTCAATGCCGCGGGGGCGTCTAGCGACGCGGGCGTGAGGCTCGACGCGCGGAAGGGCCGGGCCGGTGTTCCACGCCACTACAATACTCGGTCGGAGGAACGAAGATGTTGACCGGGGTTAGGATTGAGAACTTCAAGGCTTGGCGAGAAGCCGATTTGCATTGTCAATTGAGCTGCGTGGAGAGGCTCGGATCCCTGAGAAGGTACGCGGTGGACGCCATCGGGTTCGATGGCGAGATCCTTGATGAGTACGGGAGGAAGCTTAGCTACTCGGGAGGGCCGCGTGTGGGCGATGCGTTCTTCAAGCACGTGTTTAACAACCTAGGTCACAATGATCAGATGCGCAGGGTTCCCCTCACGAAATCGTCTGACGACGGGAGAGGTTTTGATGAGTTGCCGAGAAACGAGTTGGACCCGTCCGACCGCATATGCCTGACGGTTGCAGTCGTCGCGCATGCCATCATCCTTAACGCCACAGATAGCGATTGGGAGGAACAGAAGGCGCTTGTCGACACGCTCGGCGTGAAGGTTGAGCAAGTCTGTCCACACCCTGCCGTCAAGGGCGCAAGAGAACGGTAATGACTGTCGAGAGCCTTCCTCGGCATGCCAAGTATCCGGCCACGCCCTACTGGCCTTGGTCTCCGTCGATCGGTCGGGGTGACCAGGTACATGCTGATTCCCGGCGATTCGTGGGCAACCATGTCGTCGTGACCGAAAAGCTCGACGGGAGCAACACGCTTCTGCGTGCGGGCAAGGCATATGGGCGCAGCGTTTCAGCGCCTTCCGCCGGTAAATGGATGGCGATGGTCAAGAAACATCACGCCTGGAAGGTGATCGAGCCTGACATTTTCCTCTATGGTGAGGACATCTACGGAGTCCACAGCATCGCGTACGACCCCGTGAAGGAGCACGAAACCTTCTATGCTTTTGCGCTACGCGATACCGCTGGCCGGTTTGCGGCATTCGCCGATGTCGAGTCATACGCGAGTTCAAGACAAATCCCGATCGTTCCCGTGCTGTTTGATGGCTACTTCAGCTCAATTGCCGAGATACGCGAGTTCATTGAGCATTCACACCGCGAGCCATCCGTGATCGGCGGCCAGCGGGAGGGTGTCGTCTTGCGTTTGGCGCGAGGATTTCCGTCAAGAGAGTTTTCGGACAACGTCTGCAAGAGCGTCCGCGTCGACCATGTGCAAACAGAAACGCACTGGACTCGGAATTGGATGCCGTGCCGTATCGCAGCTCGACCAGGATCAGGATTCTTGCAGTCTGGCACTGTCGGAGGATCCGACGGCGGCGCTTGAGGTCACGCTGAAAGACCCGAGCCTCGACGACCGCGTGGAGCTTGGCGCTGACATTTTCTCGAGCCCGGCGGCGGAGATCGCCGCCTCCCCTCGCCCCTCCACTGCTCGACAGTGTTGTACCGGAGTGCGGCTTGACGTCCTCCGAATTCAAGTGCGTTCCGGGCGGGATCCACGGTTGCCCGGCGGACGGGCCGTGACCGCGTCCGGTGTTCGCCAACTTGTCCGGGGCGCTGACCGGGAGACCGCGAACAGCTATCGGGTTGAGCGACGGTTCCGTAGCGAGCCGCGATTCTCCGGCGTAGCGGTGCGTCACTCGGCGTCCTGCGACGCAACATCGCAATGAGAGCGATCGCCGTGGGCATTCTGCGGCGACCGGGAAACGAGAGCCGCTGCGCCGGCGGCAGGTGCGCCAGGAGCGCTCCCGGCTGCAGCCCGAGGAGGCCGGCGAACTGGAGCTGGAGATCGAGCGGCTGCACCATGCGCTCAACGGTGTCAAGGACAGCCGCAAAAGGACTCCGCGCCGTGTGCTGGCCTGCCGCGCCGAGATGGACCTGGCGAGGCAGCTGGCACTCCACCCTCCGAAGCCAGAGACCGCGCACCAGATCATTCGCCACATGCTGTTCGCCAGTGAGGCCAGCCTGGTCCCGGACCACCAGGCAGGCATCCTATGGGTGCGCCTGCTGCACCGGTCGCGCAACTGCCTCGACGAGGCCCTCCAGCGGCTGCTGGCGGAGTTGAACACGACCAGAACGGTCTACCCGGGCACCAACCTGCGCCTGGGCGACGAGTTCGTCAGCGGGGGCCAGCGGCAACGCGCACCGCCCGGGAGGGCGGACCGGTTGCGAATGTCAAGTGGGCGACGCCACCTAAAGCGCCAGACAGGCCCTACGGCCCAGTGCAGGCCTCTCGATCGGACCACCGACACTCCTCCGACCCAGTCCCCGGACACACGAACCGGGCACCTGTCCAATCCCCTGCGCAATCAGCGACCGAACTCTCCTCAGCCACCCATGTCTCACGGGCTCTCGCAACTGTTGCAGCCAGAATCTGGACATCCATGGTTAGCCCATGTCCGGAACTGTTCCATTTCTTATGCGCCGTTCCGCATAAGAAATGGAATGCGCCCTTGGCCGTTATGCGCCCTTGCCCCCAGTTTCCTCGGGAA
>JAPPMC010000092.1 GCA_028819235.1 Bryobacterales bacterium | reverse complement strand
TGCGGGCCGCCGGGAGCATTGTCGGCAGCATTCCGATGCGGTATCCTATTGGGCGATACCGTAGGATTGTTGTCGCCGTCAGCTTGGCGACTCAGTAGGGAGGGAGTTCAAATTCCAATGCGATCAAGCCAGAGATTAGCCCTGCTTGCGGTCAGCGTCATGCTTGCGCTGTTCGCGTTCGGGTGCAAGAAAGAGGCTCCGCCTCCGCCACCTCCGCCGCCTCCGCCGCCTCCGCCGGTGGCACCATTGGCGAGCGTGAGCATAACCGCTGAGCCGGGCTCCATCGAACGCGGAAAGTCAGCGACGCTGACATGGAGCTCGTCGAACGCGTCCAGCGCGGAGATCAACCAAGGGATCGGCGCAGTCGCCACCAGCGGGAACCGCGAGGTCTTCCCGACGAGGACCACCGAGTACACCATCACGGTCCAGAACGCCGACGGCAAGCCGGCCAGCGCTTCGGCCACTGTGACGGTCAGGGCCCCGCCGCCGCCGCCGCCGCCTCCGCCGCCCAAGCCGGACCTCTCGGAGGCGTTCAGTTCGGCCAACGTTCGGGACGCGCTCTTCGACTACGACAAGAGCGACCTGAGGGCCGACGCACAGCAAGTCCTGCGCGCCAACGCGACGGCGCTGAAGAATCTGCTCGAAGAGTACCCCACCGCGGCCTTCCTGGTCGAGGGGCACTGCGACGAGCGCGGCACCACTGAGTACAACCTGGCGCTCGGCGACCGGCGCTCCACGGTCGCCATGGAGTTCCTCGTCAATCTCGGAGTGCCCGCAAGCAAGCTGGCGAAGGTCAGCTTGGGCGAAGAGCGGCCGCTCTGCTCGGAGGAAAGCGAGGATTGCTACCAGCGCAACCGCAGGGCTCACCTGCGCCTGCGCTAAGGCGGCGTCCAGCCGGAATGCGTGCCAGCCGGCCAAGCGGTCGGCTGGCGCTGCAGCGCGAGCGCTCGATGGGTGTTTAGCCGGCTCGCCCTGTGGGCCGGCAGGGAGGTTTGCCATGACGCTTAAGCCGCTTTTGACGGCGGGCGCCCTGAGCATCGCGGTGCTTGCCCCACAGGCCGCTGGCCAGAAGAGGGAACTCCTGCAGCTGCAGCGGGAAGTCTCGCTGCTGCAGGAGACTTTGCGCGTGCGAGACCAAGCGATGGTCGAGCGCTTCATCGCACTGGAGGCCTTGCTGAGCCAAACGAGCGACAAGGCGGACAAGCTCTCCGCCGGACAGGCGGTCATCGAGCACAACTTGGCCACCCTTGACGACAGGCTGAGCGCCCCAACGCTAGAGACGAAAGCAAAGTTGGAAGCGTTAGGCACCCAAGTGTCGGGTCTGAGGGCCATAATCGAAGAGATATTGCCGGCGATCGACCGGCTCTCGGCCGACGCGAAGGACATCAAGACGCACCTCTCGCAGCTTCCGCCTCCGAGCGGGGATCTCACAGGGGACGGCAGCGAGACGACCATCAACGCGAGCGAAGCGATCTTTGAGGGCGGGCTGCAGGACTACATGCGCGGCAACATCGAGAACGCGCGGGGACAGTTCATGGACTACTTGGCGCTCTATCCGACCCATCCGCGGGCGGGCGAGGCGCAGTACTATCTTGCCGAGACCTACTACTCGGCGGCCGAGTACGACGAGGCAGTGCGGCAATTCGAGCAGGTCTACAAGCGGCACCCGCTCAGCCCCATGGCTTCGGACGCGCTGTACAAGCAGGGTATGGCGTACATGAAGCTCCGCAAGCGCGACGCCGCCCAGCAGGCGTTCGAGGACGTGATCACTCGGTTCCCCGACAAGCCGGTGGCCCAGCACGCGCGAGCTGAGCTCAACGGTCTTCTCAACGCGAAGCCAACCCCGGGGCTCTGAGCAGGGCCGGACAGCCCATGCTGCACGCCGGCACCGGCCGGCGACGAGTGCTGTTCCTTTGCACTGGGAACTCGTGTCGCAGCCAGATGGCCGAGGGCCTGCTGAGGCATTTCGGTCAAGGGCTCTTCGAGGCGTTCTCTGCGGGCACGCGGCCCCAGGGGCTGAACCCGGCCGCCGTACAGGCCATGCGGGAGATCGGCATCGACATATCGGGCCACAAGTCCGAGCACGTGGATGCCTATCTGGAGTCGGGGATCGACACGGTGATCACGGTCTGCGACCACGCCGCCGCGAACTGTCCCGTGTTCCCGGGGCGCGCGGAAAGGGTCGCTTGGAGCTTTGAGGACCCGGCGGCTGCCTTGGGGAACGAAGGGCAGCGAATGGCGGTGTTTCGGAGGGTCCGCGACGAGATCTCCGGAAGCGTACGGTCCTGGATCGACCGTGGCCCGCCGGAAGGCTGACGCCTTACAGCTCCTCCAGCTTGGCCGCCCGCGCGATTAGGCGCTTGAGGCCGTAGTCCTTGAAGTATACGGACAGCTTAGTCCCCGGACCGCGACCTTCCCGTCGCCGAACGACGCCAACGCCGAACTTGCGGTGGCGGACGCGGCTGCCAAGGGCGAAGCGGCCTTCAGAGTGCACTCGGCGCATTCCGCCCCAGAGCTTTGAGGACCTTGCAGCGGCAGACCCGGCGGCGGGTCCGCTCGGAACAGCGGGCGCAGCGGGCGCAGACTCCACCGGCTCGCGGCTCGGAACCGCGCTTTGCTCGAAGAAGTCCTTCACCGCTTGGACTGTGTTCTTGGGGTTGAGCGCCGGGTTGGAAGGGGGCCGGAATCGTTCCGTTTCTGGCCGTGGCTCTAATCGCCAAGGCTTGTTGGTGGCCCGGCTGCGCGAAATGTCGCTCACCAAGCCGGCGGGAATCTCGTCCAGGAACGAAGAAGGATCGCACCAGTTCTGGGGGTCTCCCTGGAACCTGCCTCGATTCCGGCACCAAGTCAATGTCAGGCGGTCCCGGGCCCGCGTCATCCCGACGTAGAAGAGACGGCGCTCTTCCTCAAGCTCTTCTTCGGGCAACACGTCGCCGCGGCGGGAATAGGGAATCAGGCCCTCTTCGACGCCAGTCAGAAACACGGTCGGAAACTCGAGCCCTTTGGCGCTGTGAAGTGTCATGAGCAGCACGCGAACTTCCCCGGGGTCGCGGTCCACCGCGGCCAGCAAGGCGGCGCGGTCGAGATAAGCGAGGAGCGACTCTGCTCGGCCATCGGCCTCTTTCGCAGCCACCACCAGCTCTCTGACGTTCTCCAGCCGCCTGGTGTCGTCAGCCCGCCCCGACTCCAGCATCTCCATGTATCCCGACTTCTCCGCGACCCAAGTCAGCGTGGCTTCAATGCCACTGGATTGCATGGCTTCCTTTAGCCCTGTGATCAGGGCTTGGAAGCTTGACAGAGCGGAGAGGGCCCGCCGCGGGAGGAGCTTTCGGCGGATCAGGTCTCCGATCGCTGCCCACAGCGAGATCCCCTCACCTGTGGCGTGGTCCCCAACGCGGCCCATCGTGATCTTCCCGATGCCGCGGGCGGGCACGTTGATAATGCGGCGAAGACTGACTTCGTCTTCTGGGCTTGCGGCGACCCGCAGGTAGGCCAAGAGATCCTTGATCTCGCTGCGCTGATAGAAGCCCACGGACCCTAGGACGACGAAGTCGACGCCGGTCGCCTTGAGGGCCTCCTCAAACTGTCGCGACTGGGCGTTCGTGCGAAAGAAGATTCCGACCCTTGCATCGGGATCCGACGCAATGAGGGAGTCCACGCTGCTGGCCACGAAGCGGGCCTCGCCGATGGCACTGCGGGCCTCGTAGAGTCGCACCAGCTCGCCCCTCGTCCGATCGGTCCATAGTTCCTTCTCATGCCGGTTCAGGTTCTTGGAGATCACGGCAGACGCGGCCTCCAGAATGGTCCGCGTCGAGCGGTAGTGCTGCTCCAGCCTGATTGTGGTGACTGCGGGAAAGTCGCCCCGGAATCCGAGGATGTTGTTGATGTCCGCGCCGCGCCAAGAGTAGATCGACTGGTCCTCGTCCCCGACCACGCAGACGTTGTTTCGGGGGTGGGCAATCAGCCGCATGAGCTGGTACTGGGCGCGGTTGGTGTCCTGGTACTCGTCGACTAGCACGTGAGCGAAACGTTCGCGCACCGCGTGCCGGACGGCGGGGCTGTATCGCAAGAGGCGGACCGCCACGTGCAGCAAATCGTCGAAGTCGAGGGAGTTCATCTCAAGCAGCCGAGCCTGGTAAGCGTCCATGATCGGAGCCAGAAGCGTGCTGCCGTCCTTGCCCCGAACACGGGACGCCGAGCGGCCCCTTCCGTTCTTGGAGGCGCTGATCGCCGACTGCACATCTCGCGCGCGGAAGTCCTTGAGGCTGAGATCGAGCGACCGCATGACCGACTTGATGAGCGCCAGCTGGTCGGTGGCGTCGCAGATGCCGAACCGGGTCGTGAACCCGGGCCGGACCTCGGAGAGCGGCTCACCATACTGACGCAGGAGCCTCACGCAGAAGGAGTGGAAGGTCGACACTATCGGCGGCCGCTCCACGGCCCGGCCGTGTTCGGACAGCAGCCGCAGCACTCGTTCCCGCATCTCGTCGGCGGCCTTGTTTGTAAAGGTGACGGCCAAGATCGAGCTTGGACTGATACCCCGCTCAATGATCAGGTAAGCCACGCGCGTGGTTATCACGCGGGTCTTCCCACTGCCGGCACCCGCCACCACCAGCAGCGGTCCCTCGAAGTGCGTGACGGCCTCGCGTTGGCGCTCGTTGAGGGAAGACAGCAGCGACATGCCTGCAATCCCATGATATCGGCGGCACGGCACGGAATCAGATCTGCTAGAAGGCAGATCCAATTCATGCACCACCGGAGGAAGAAACCCGCTCGATGCAACAGCAGCAGGGCTAGACGCCGGCGGGTTGGGAGTGCAGGCGGCGATCGTCGCGACTAAGGAGGGGTTTGTAGTGCAGAACAGGCTGTTTGAACTGAGCAGGATGCGGAGGCAACACGGGAGTCGGCGGGGGTGGCCACGGAGCACTGAGCCTCATGCTCCCCCTGCACTCCGACGTGCCACGAAGTGCCGAGACCTCCACCTCAACCGTCCACGCTGACCGCATCACTCCAGCAATCACGGTCAGGTGCTTGCGCCAGAGGGCCTCGTCGGCGTGCAGACGCACAAGGACGACGGCGAGCCGATCGGGGATAAGATGAAGCCGGCGGTGGCCGACCTGTATCCCCAACCTGACGAGGGCGCAAGGCCTAGTGCCGCGATGGCGGACATGCCGACTGCGCTACGGATCGGAGGCGACCAAGAGTGAAGATCGACACGACCTTCCTGCGCCGCTGTATCACCTCGCTTGAGCGGGCAATGGTGGGAATAGAGCAGCACGAGCGAGACGAAGATTTCATGTACGACATTTTCCGTGCCGCGTGTGTCAAGGAGTTTCAGTTGGTGCTCGAACAGTCTGGCAAGCTGCTTCGAAAGCGGCTAGCCGCTTGGTTCGCTAGCAATCGGCAGGCGGATCGCCTCCAATTCAAGGATCTCTTCCGCCATGCGGCCCGCCACGACCTCATTGCGCCCGACGCAGTCGAGCGATGGCTGCGCTACCGCGACAACCGCAACCACACGACTCACGACTACGGCGAGGGCTTCGCGGAGTCCACCGTCCGGCTGCTTCCGGACTTCGTCAAGGATGCAACCGCCCTAGCAGATATGATCGAGCGGACCAACGATGGCTGACCGGGTACGCATCTCGCCAAGGCACCGGCGCATGCTGACCGTGTTGCTACGGAAACACCTGTCTGATACGGAGGTCTGGGCCTACGGAAGCCGCGTGAACGGCCGGGCGCACGACGGCAGCGATCTTGACCTAGTTCTGCGCGGGCCGGGGCTTGAGGAGATTCCCAGCGAGCGGCTGATGGACCTCGAGGACGCGATCCGAGAGTCGACGATCCCTTTTCTCGTCGAGGCGCGGGACTGGGCTAGGGTACCCGGGCGGTTCCGGCAGGAGATCGAGCGTGAGCATGTGGTGTTCGTGACGGTGCCGGCCTGTGGCGGCTAACGCGAATTCGTCGGTGAGACTGCAAGCATTGTCAGAGGTGGAATGGCGCCGATTGAGACAGCCAATTCTGTCGGAGGTGTCCCTTGGCGGACGTCAGATCTCTTGGGGGCCGATGATCACTCCGCCGAATTTGGCGAATGTAGCCTGCTGCGGAAGGGACGCGATCGTCCTTCAGCAAGAATGCTGCGAGCGCAGCCGGGCCTAAAGAGCGCTACTCCCCTTTGTCTTTCTTGCGAGGGCCGATTGTGGCGTTGAGTCGACCAAGACAGCGGATAGGCTTGGCTGCGGCATTGTGCGTTGCGCCATTCGCGATGCCTTGGGCAACTGCACAGTCCACATCAGGGTCGATCTTGGGCGACGTGGCGGACCTGTCGGGAGCGTTCCTGCCGGGAGCGACCGTGATCGTGAGCAACAACGCAACCGGCGCCACGCGGGAGGCATTCACCAACGAAGCGGGGGCGTTCCGGTTCTCGGGACTGCCCCCGTCCGACTACTCGGTGACGGTGGAGTTTCCCGGCTTTCGGATTGTTACGCGACCCTCGGTGACGCTGGCCGTGGGCGGCACGACGAAAGTCGACTTCGAGTTGGATGTGGGGCCGATCTCCGATTCAATCACGGTGTCCGGGGCAGTACCGCTCGCGCAGCCGACGGATAACACGATCCAAGTTGTGGTGGGCAACCAGCGCGTGCAAGAACTACCGACCAAGAGCCGCGACTTCATGGATCTGATGCTGCTGTCGCCCGGAGTGACCGTAGACCAGAGCTCCGCTCGCAGTGGCAACAGCGACTCGGTCAGCTTCTACGGGATGGACGAACGAAACAAGTCGGTGTGGCTGGAAGGCGTGGACTTCAATGACGAGGTAACGATGGGCGGTTCGGACATTTCCGAGGCGACTCGGACGCGATTGGGGCAGGAAGCGATCCAGGAATTCCAGGTTCTGTCGGCGGGCTACTCGGCCGAGTTCGGCCGGACCGGCTCAGGGGCGATCAATGTTGTGGTGAAGTCGGGAGGCAACGACATCCACGGCAGCGGCTTTTACTTCATCCGCGACGACGCCTTCGACAAGGATCCGTTCCAAGTGGTCCAGGGTGCAGCAGTGCCGGATTCCAACCCGTCGCCGTTCCAGACGCAACAGTACGGGTTCACGGTGGGTGGCCCATTCGTGCGGGACAAGGTGTTCTACTTCGGATCCATCGAGCGCCGCACCGACGAGAACAGTTCGCAGGTCACGATTCCAGATTCTGTGAGGGCGTTCGTGGATTCCCTGAACGCTGGCTACGACACGTCCAGAGCGCTGCCGCAGTCGGTGGACGAGCGGAACGCATTGGGCAAGTTCACGCTCAACCTGCATCCCAGACACACGCTGAACATCATGTACCTGTTCGACGACAGGGAGTTCACCAATAAGCAGACCGGGCAGGCCAACGGAGCCGACAACGGTTTCGACGACGTGCGCAGCTCCTACTACGCAACGGCAAGCCTGACGTCGCTCGTCGGAAACAGAATCGTGAACGAGTTCCGGGCAAACCGCTCGATCCAGCGGTTGTTCCGGGATTTGCAGGCCAGTTCGAGTGGACGGTTCTTGCCGACGCTGGATTTTCCCTCAGTAGACCTCGGCTCGGCGGGCAACGTCCCGCAGGGCCGGGTGCAGGCGAACTGGATCTTCTCCGAGACGATGAGCTTGGAATGGGGCAACCACTCGCTCAAGTGGGGCGGGGAATCGAATCGGGTCCTAGCTACGGCCGACGCGAACGTGGACTTCCAGGGAGTCTACCGGTTCGAGTCCGATACGGCGACGTTGCCAGACCGCTATACGGCGAACTTCAACCTCCCGTTCGAGAACGGCACCTCAACGGAGCCGAGGTTCATCAGCATCCGCCGCGATGTGGCCTCCTACGCCGCATTCGTCAACGACGCGTGGCGGGTGACGCCGCGCTTTACGATCAACATGGGCCTGCGCTGGGACAAGCGGACCTTTCTAGGTGTCGACGGCGTGGCGTCAATTGGCGGACCGGACGCGTTCGAACAACCGGGTTTCTCGCGGGACCGCCCACAGGACGTGTGGGTGTCAGTGGCGCTGGGCGAACTTGGGGCCTTGCCTGTAAAGGACTGGCGTCCGGGTGTAGAGGACAACCTAGACCTCTCGCCTCGGTTCGGTTTCTCCTGGGATGTGAGCGGCAACGGTCACGCGGTGGTCCGGGCCAGCTATGGTGTCTTTCATGACCGGATCAACACGAGCACGCTCCGGAGCCGGGTCTTGAGCTACAACGGGCTGTTAACTTCGGGAACGCAGTTGAACGCCTCCAACACAGCGCAAAACGCGATCATGCAAGAGAACTTTCCAAACCGGATCGCGACATCGCTGTTGCCGGGAGGCGCCAGCGTAGGTGGAACGCCCGACGCGCCTTCGGCACGGATGAACACACCCTACACCCAACAGTCCCATGCGGGCTTTCAGTACGGGTTCAAGCAGGATCTGGCCGTGTCGGTCGACTTCGTGCACCTACTGGGGCTGAATTACGACTGGGGATCGGGCTTGGCAACACCCTGGGAGCCCAACGCGCCGCTGCCGGGAGCCACATCGCCTTCAGAACGAGTGTGCCCGTTCGCGCGCCAGATCGTTGCGCAGCTGGGGTTGCCAGCAACGGCGGCCAACCTGCGTTCCAACAGTGCGGGCTGCCTGCGGATCCAGGTCGCCGACTTCACCAACCGGTTGCACATCAACAGCTTGAGTTTCCGGATCGAGAAGCGGTTCACGCGGGACTTCGGTTTTCTGGCCGGCTACTCGCTAGGCTCAGCGAAAGGCTTCGACTGGACCTCACCGCACATCAAGCACGGCGAGGCCAATTTCGGCCCGACCGAGAACGACGTGCGGCACCGTTTCACGGGCAACTTCATCTACCGGTTTCCCCACGACGTACAGGTGTCGTCGATCCTTACAGCCAACAGCGCGCCGCCCTACGACATCACGACCGGCAACGACGACAACTTCGACTTCCTGCGCAACGACCGTCCGGCGGGAGTTGGCGCCTGGGCCGGGCGTGGAGCAACCTTCTTCAGGTGGGACCTACGGGTGACGAAGAAATTCGTCATCGCCGAGGACATGAGGATAGACGTGATGTGGGAGATGTACAACGTTGGCAACCGGGCCAACTTGGTGAACTTCAGTAAGCATTCAATCAGGGGTGGTATTGGACGAGTGTACTGATTGGTCGCCAGAAG
>JAPPMC010000215.1 GCA_028819235.1 Bryobacterales bacterium | reverse complement strand
CAAGGATCGACTCCGGCAAGCGTCCCAAACATCAACAAAAGAATGTGCCTGCCGAAGCCCCGGCCTCTGCCCGCCTTCCATGGCGACTGGGTCACCACGTTCGCCACAAAGCGATGCCCCCGGTGGAAGTGCGACAGGGCCAGCTCGTTGCGAGCGTCCCACTGTATGTGCGGCTCGTACGACGAGTTGTAGTCGGTGTTCTCGTCGATTGCCTTGCTCCAGGTGTGGTGGGCGGAAATGGTGAATCCCTCCGTGAAGCGCTTCTTGAGGTGCAGGATCATCGCGTGGTAGAACGATCGGCTCCAGCTCCCGTAGACGTTGTCCTGCAGGATCAGGGGGTCGTGGAACGCCACGATGGGCCTTCCCATCTCATTCGTGCCGGCCTGGTACGGGTTCGGATCAAGCGGGCGGATCAGGTGGACTCCGCGGTTAAAGTTGTAGGCGGCCGACATGGCATAGCCGCCGATCTGCCGTTGGATCTCGAAACTGGCCTGCTGCGCATACGGGTTCACCGTGTCCTTGGCGACGCGGAAGCCCACCTTCAGGGGATACTCGGAGCCAGAGCGAATGCCGTGGATCGCGAGGTCGTCGAGCATCACGCCGCGTTGGCCAAGAATCCCGCGCTCCCTAAGCGAGCCCCAGATCTCGGCCGACGTCAGGGGCCCGTTCGTGAGCGGGCTGTTCAGGCCGGGGGCTCCCGTCAGGGGGACGAACACTTGGGCGATTTGCGCCCTATCGCCGAGCAGGTCGTTGACGAACGCGATCTGGCCGTCAATCCGCGCGAAGTAGATCCCGTACCCGCCACGGACCACCGTCCGAGGATTGGGGCTCCAGGCGAAGCCGACCCTCGGGGCGATGTTGTTGTAGTCGCGCGGAAAGCGCGTCTTGAGCTCCATCTCGTACCGCAGCCCGAGCGTCAGCCGTAGGCTGGGTGTGACGCGGATCGAATCCTCGGCAAAGAAGTTCGTGCGGTTCGCCCATCCCGTCCAGAAGGGATCGCCAAATCCCTGCTGGTAGACGATCGGCAGGCCAAGGGCGTAGGCCTGCAGCGAGGTGATGGGGTCGTCGATGTTGCCCACCAGGTGAGACGCCCCAACGCTTGTCAGGATGCCCCGGACCAAGTTTGCCGTTCCCGGGCCCACTCCCTGGTCAATGAGGACCGAGAGGGGGATCGCCTGTCCGAAGATGAATCTCCCGCTGAAGAAAGTCTCCGAGCGCACACCGTCCCGAATAGGGTTGAAGTCGACCCCGAACTTGAGGGTCTGGCGGCCCGAGACGCGCATGAAGTTCTGGCGCACCTGGAATACGCGCTCCACGACCCGCGTCGGCAAGATGAAATCCCGCCCGAAGTCCCCGAACCCCTGAATGTCAATCGCGGGGCCGTGAGGATCCGTGGGGTACACCCCGAAGTCGTGGTATCCGGCCCCGATGCGCGTCTCGCTGACCCAGCGCGGGTTGATGACGTAGGTGTCCCCGAGTGCCACGGCGAAATCGTTGACGTCCGAGTTCCTGCCTCGGCTGCGCGCGGTCAGGGCTCCGAATTCCGTGTTCTGCCCGGTCTGGCCCGTCCAGTTCCCGCGGAAGAACAGGTTGTGCCCGTCGCGAAGCGAGTGGTCGAGCCGGGCCACGATCTGGCCTCGGTCCTCCGAGAACGGAAACACGCCGCTGTTCTCGTCGAACAGTTCGAGGACACCGGGAGTGTTCGCCGGAATCAGGGAATCCGCGATCTGATCGACCAAGGGGCGCAGCAACGGGTTGGCGCCCAAGACGTCCGCTAGCGCCTGCTGCGAAGGCGTCAGCGAAGTGAGGAAGGTCGGGTCCGCCAGGAGAGGCACGATCTGCGACTCGTTGCGGTCCAGTCGCTCGTAGGCGGCGAAAAAGAACGTCCTGTTCTTTGCTACGGGCCCCCCCAGCGACACGCCGCTCTGCGCCCTGGTGTACGCGCTGCGACCGGGGTCGAAGTGGTTGCGGGCCTGGAAGCGGCGGTTTCGCAGCACGCCGAACACCGTGCCGTGCACGTCGTTAGTGCCCCCCTTGGTGACGATGTTGATTGTGCCTCCCGGAGCTCCGCCCTGCTCGGCTGAGAACGTGCTGCGATTAACCTGGAACTCCTGGACAGCCTCCTGGCTGATCTGAGAGCGGACGGCGCCCGAGTTGTACAGGTTGTCAAGGCCGTCGATCATGAAGGTGTTGCTCCGGCCCGCCGTTCCACCGATCCCCAATCCGGATGTCGGAGTTGGAGCGATGCGGCGGTCCGTCGCGTTCGCAATGTAGTTGGTGTTCACCACACCGGGGGTCAGGAGGGCCAGGTCGAGATAGTCGCGACGGTTGATCGGCAGGTTCTCGATTCGAACGGAGTCGATGTGGTCGGCCTGGTGCACGCGCTGCGTCTCAATTGCCGTGCGTGCAGCCTCCGCGGAGACCACCACTTCCACTTGCGCGGCTGCAACAGTGAGGCTCGCCAAGTAGGTGGCCGTCTCACCGACCAGCACCTCGAATGCCTCAACCGTGAGCGGCGCGAAGTTTTCCGCCTCGAACCGCAAGGTGTAGACCCCGGGAGGCAGGTGAGCGAGCGCATACTCTCCGGCCTCGTTCGTCTCGGTGGTCCGCTCGGTCCCGCGCGTCTCGTCCAGGGCGGTCACGGCAACACTAGGGATGACGGCCAAGGTCTCGTCATAGACCCATCCTTCGATCGCTCCGGTGTTCGTCTGCGCCAACCCCGCGGCGCTGCATGCCAGAAAGGCGAGTATGCAGTGCAGAATTCGAATGGTCAAAGAGTCTCTGGTCTCGTTCATCTTCCCTTCCGATCACGGTCGCCGCGCCATCGCAGCCCCGAGCTATTGTTGCAGGATCGGCGACACTGTCGCAGCATCGGCGAGCGGCTATCAAGCACAAAGGGCACTGGGCCTCTGGGACCGCGCATTCACCCACTCCTCCAAAGCGACTCGCGGAACTGTAGAGCAGTGATCCCAAACCGTCGCTGCTCTCCCTAGACGGCACGCCAAGCCGCACAAGGCTGTTGGGCAATAGCGTGCGAACTGGAGATTCCAGTCCGGCAACCGCGGCCGAATCCGGTTGCCCGGATCTCGGCACTGGCCCCGATGCGGCCAAGCCGCCGCCCGAGTTCCTAGAACGAGATCCGCACTGTGAACTGGAACTGCCTTGGATCGAATGCCGAAGTGAAGGAGAACGGCTCGGTGATCGGCCCCCGGCGACCCGTCGGTCGGTCCGGGATCTCCTCGAGCGTCATGCTGCCCACCACGCCGTTCACTCCCTTGAAGTTCGTGCGGTTTAGGATATTGAAAGCCTCTGCGACCACCTTCAGGTCAACCTTCTCCGACAGCGCGAAATCGCGGGTCAGTCGGATGTCCATCCCGAAAAACGCCGGGCCTACCCCGACATTGCGCCCGAGGCCCCATGGCCTGTGCGTGTCGGTGTGCCTGTCCCCGATGGTGTCGTAGCCGGCGTTGAGGTTGAACGGCGCGAACGAGCGCGCGACCACGATGCCGGAGAAGACGAAGTCGGAGAGCAGGTTGTGCCCGAAGCTCCGGCCCCGGCTCGCCTTCCAAGGTGACTGGGTCACGACGTTTGCCACAAAGCGGTGTCCCCGGTGGTAGTGCGAGAGGGCCAGTTCGTTGCGAGCGTCCCACGGTATGTGCGGCTCGTAGGACGAGTTGTAGTCGGTGTTCTCATCGATCGCCTTGCTCCAAGTGTGGTGGGCGGAGATGGTGAATCCCTCCGTGAATCGCTTCTTGAGCTGCAGGATCATCGCGTGGTAGAACGACCGGCCCCAGCTTCCGTAGACGTTGTCCTGCAGGGTCAGGGGGTCATGGAACGCCACGATCGGCAAGCCATCCTCCCTCGTGCCGGCCTGGTACGGGTTCGGATCGAGAGGGCGTATCAGGTGGACGCCGCGGTTGAAGTTGTAGGCGGCCGACATGGCATAGCCGCCGATCTGCCGCTGGATTTCGAAACTGGCCTGCTGCCCATACGGGTTCACCGTGTCCTTGGCGACGCGGAAGCCCACCTTCAGCGGATACTCGGGCCCAGGGACAATGCCGTGGATCGCGAGGTCTTCGATCCTCACGCCGCGCTCGCTCAGAATGCCGCGCTCCCGAAGGGAGCCCCAGATTTCGGCCGACGTCAGGGGCCCGTTCGTGAGCGGGCTGGTCAAGCCGGGGGCTCCCGTCAGGGGTATGAACACCTGCGCGATCTGCGCCTTCTCGCCGAGCAGGTCGCCGATGAACGTGATCTGGCCGTCAATCCGCGCGAAATAGATCCCGTATCCGCCGCGGACTACAGTGCTGGGATTGGGGCTCCAAGCAAACCCGGCCCTCGGGGCGATGTTGTTGTAGTCGCGCGGAAAGCGCGTCTTGAGCTCCATTTCGTACCGAAGCCCGAGCGTCAGCCGCAGGCTGGGCGTGACGCGAATCGAATCCTCGGCGAAGAAGTTCGTGCGGTTCGCCCATCCCGTCCAGAGCGGGTCGCCAAAGCCCTGCTGGTATACGATCGGCAGGCCAAGAGCGTAGGACTGCACCGAGGTAAGGGGGTCGTCGATGCTGCCCACCAGGTGCGACGCCCCAACGCTCGTCAGGATGCCCCGGACCAGGTCGGCCGTTCCCGGGCCCACGCCCGCGTCAATGACGGCCGAGAGCGGGACCGCCTGTCCGAAGATGAACCTTCCGCTGAAGAAGGTCTCCGAACGCACACCGTCCCTCAAGGGGTTGAAGTCGACCCCGAACTTGACAGTCTGGCGGCCCGAGACCCGCATGAAGTTCTGGCGAACCTGGAACACGCGCTCCACCACCCGCGTCGGCAGGAGGAGGTCCCGTCCGAAGTCGCCGAACCCCTGAATGTCAATTGCGGGGCCGTGAGGGTCCGTGGGGTGCACACCGAAGTCGTGGTATCCGGCCCCGATGCGGGTCTCGCTGACCCAGCGTGGGTTGATGACGTAGGTGTCGCCGAGTGCCACGGCGAAATCCTTAACGTTCGTGTTCCTGCCGCGGCTGCGCGCGGTCAGGGCGCCGAATTCCGTGTTCTGGCCGGTCTGGCCGGTCCAGTTCCCACGGAAGAACAGGTTGTGCCCGTCGCGAAGCGAGTGGTCGAGCCGGGCTACGAGCTGGCCTCGGTCCTCAGAGAATGGGAACACGCCGCTGTTCTCGTCGAACAATTCCAGGACACCGGGAGTGTTCGCCGGAATCAGGGAAGCAGCGATCTGATCGACCAAGGGGCGCAACAGCGGGTTGGCGCCCAAGACGTCCGCTAGCGCCTGCTGCGAAGGCGTCAGGGCATTGAGGAAGGTCGGGTCCGCCAGAAGAGGCACGATTTGCGACTCGTTGCGGTCCAGACGCTCGTAAGCCGCGAAGAAGAACGTCCTGTTCTTGGCCAGCGGACCCCCCAGCGACACTCCGCTCTGGGCCCTGGTGTACGCGCTGCGGCCTGGGTCGAAGTGGTTGCGGGCCTGGAAGCGGCGGTTTCGCAGCACGCCGAACACCGTGCCGTGCACGTTATTGGTGCCGCCTTTGGTGACGATATTGATCGTGCCTCCCGGAGCTCCGCCCTGCTCGGCGGAGAACGTGCTGCGATTGACCTGGAACTCCTGGACGGCCTCTTGGCTGATCTGCGAGCGGACGGCGCCTGAGTTGTACAGGTTGTCAAGGCCGTCGATCATGAAGGTGTTGCTCCGGCCTGAAGTTCCGCCGATTCCCAGCCCGGAAGTCGGTGTGGGTGCAATCCGGCGGTCGGTTGCGTTTGCGATGTAGTTGGTGTTAACCACTCCTGGGGTCAGAAGGGCCAGATCGAGATAGTCGCGCCGGTTGATCGGCAAGTTCTCGATTCGAACGGAGTCGATGTGGTCGGCCTGATGCACGCGCTGCGTTTCGATCGCCGTGCGTCCGGCCTCGGCGGAGACGACCACTTCCTCTTGTGCGGTTGCCACTGTGAGGCTTGCCAGATAGGTGACCGTCTCGCCGACCATCACCTCGAAGGCCTCGACTGTCAGCGGCGCAAAGTTCGGCGCCTCAAACCGCAAGGTGTACACGCCGGGGGGCAAGTGGGCCAGCGCATACTCTCCGCCAGCATTCGTCTCGGTAGTCCGCTCGATCCCGCGTGTCTCGTCCAAGGCGGCCACGGCTACATTCGGGATGACCGCCAAGGTCTCGTCGTAGACCAATCCATCGATTGCTCCTGTGTTCGTCTGCGCCGACGCCGTGGCGCTAAGTGCAAGCAAGGCTAGGACGCGGGGAATTCTTCCAATTGGCCAAGGGGCTCTGGTCTGATTCATCTTCCCTTCCGATCACAGTGGCCGCGGCAACGTGGCCTCGGTGACATTGTCGCAGGATCGTCACCAATGTCGCAGCACACTCAAGTAACACTCCACCCCGTTATCCCGAAACACTGCGACGGCGGACACACCCCCACCGTTCCGCTAACGTGGACTGCTGTTGCGGAGCTCTGCCGCCACAGGATGCCGGTAGCAAATGGAGGCCAGTCAGCCAAAAAGGTGGATGCCTACGGAAACCAACACACCGCTCGTCTTGTACCTGTAGTCTAGGCGCAGGTCGGGCGCATCGATGATCCAGTCGGTCACCGAGGGGAGGTAACGGACGCGAAAGTCCAATGGCCACTTCAGGCGCAATGTCGTTCCCGCGCCGATAGCCCACGACCATCTGCCAAGGCGCTCGCGGTCTTCGCCGGCCACTCCGGTCTCGGGGTCTATTCCGCCGGTCGCGAACTCCGTCCAGCTTCGGCGGACCCCGCCCAGGAGATAAACCTCTGCGACGCCGCCTGCGACTCGCCGCCCGAAGAGGATGTTGCCGCCAACTCCTGCCAAGTCCTTGTAGTCCCACCGTCCCGGCCAAACGTCGTGAACATTCCCGCTCGTGGTCGGGGAGATCGTGCCCTCGAGCTTGCGCTGGCCAGAGACGACGCCCTCCACTTCGCCCCGCAGGAGCCAATTCCGGGGCAAGCTCGAGGACAGCCCGGCGGCCACGGTGCCGAGCAACGAAAGCCCCGAGGAGGCTGACGTGCTGGAACTCGACCCGCCTTGGATAGTTACTTTCTTGGTGTGCTCAACCGTAGTTCTGCCCATCTCGGGAGCGACACGCATGTAGAAGTGCGACTGCGCATTAGCGGTGCCCACCCCAATCAACAGGCCAAGAATCACCACTAGGCGAATGAGCGTCCATGCGCCATAGCCTTCGGACTTCAAACTCGCTCCTTCAGAGCCGCCGGGCAGTATAGCAAGTGGTGCGCGCGTATCACGGAGCCATGGCGGATTGCGGACGAAGGGTTGCAGAGACCCCGAAACCCACCCACGGCATCCTCTAGGTTGGGACTTTGGGACTCGCATTCGAACGTTGCGTGACTTCCGCATACATACAGTTCTGAGATGACGTCCGGCTCGACGAGCCGAGGTTAACGCCACGGCGGCAAGAATCCCGGCCGCCAGAATATTGATCGCGCCTTGAACGCCGCGGTCCACTTCCAACCCGCCGGTCGCGCATCGCTAGCCTGTCGACCGACCCGGACGGTTGCGGACGCTGCACCGATGGCAGTCCCGTGACGTGTTGTTGGCCGCGGTGCCTCCCTGCGCGACACGAAGATCACCGCCGCCCAGCTTGTTGCCCGCATGCTGCACCCGTCTTCCGAGCCTGCGGCGCTGTGCTGGTTGCAGCACTGCACGGCAACTGCTCGAAGTGCTGGGCCTGAACTCCCGCGTGGGCCCCTCCCTCTCGAAGCTGTACTACACCAACGCTCTGCTCTGGAAACACCGCGAGCTGCAGGAGGGCCTCTTATAACGGGAGCTGGAGCTGCTGCGACTGTCGGGGGGTGGTCTTCTACGACCTGACCAACGTGCACTCCAGCGGCCACGAGAGCTGCACGCCGCGGCGTTTCGGGCGTTCCAATTCTGAGAAACGAGGGTCGGCTGGTGGCGCCAGCCACTCCCTCCTCGGAAGCGAGGCTCGAAGCCGTGGAAGGAGGGTGGAGCGGGGATTCGCCCGTCAGCTCTTGCGCATCCGGAGCGGTAACCGCCACGGCTGCGCTGCCACCTCCGGGACCGCAGCTGCTCTGCCTAAACGGGTACGCGAGGCCAGACTAGACTGGATGGCAACAGCGTGCAACCTAGCGGATCCAAGCCGGCCCCCGCCGCCGCATTCGGCGGCCCGGATCCCGGCACTGCGCCGGAGGCGTGGCGCGCGCACATTCGTGCGGCCTGCAACAGGCTCAGGAAGCACTTGGATCCCACGGCTCTGGTGCGCTCAATCCCGCTCACGGAGCAGCTCGGAAGGCCAGCGTACCTCAAGCTCGAGTCGTTCCAGCCAGTCGGCGCGTTCAAGGTGCGGCCGGCCCTCAACTCGATCCTGTGCCGGCTCGGCGAATGCCGAGAGCGGGGCGTTATCGCCAATTCATCCGGCAACTTCGCCCAGGCGGTCGCATACGCTGCGGCCCTCAACGGTGTCGACGCGCTGATCGTGATGATGCGAAGCGCATCGCGCTTCAAGCGAGACCGCACCGTGGAGTTCGGAGGTCGCGTGGCGCTCTGCGAGGACAGCTTCGAGGCGCGCTTCGAGATGACCGAGCGGCTGCGCCGCGAGACTGGAAGGCTGCTCCTGCATCCCTACGACTCCATCGAGACGATCGCCGGCGACGCCACGCTCGGGACCGAGCTGACAGGGCAGATCGAAGGGGACTTCGACATCTTCGTTCCCGTCAGCGGGGGCGGCCTGATCGCGGGAACGGCTCTCGCGGCCAAGGCCGCCCGGCCCGGCTGCCGGATCTACGGGGTGCAGGCCGAGAGGAATCCCGCGACAAAGCTCTCCCTAGAGGCCGGACAGCCCGTCCGCGGGAAACCAGCCAAGTCGTTGGCGGACGCCCTGACGGTTCTGAAGCCCGGGGCGCGTACGTTCCCGATCATCCAGCGCCACGTCGAGGACGTGCTGCTGGTGTCCGAGCAGGGCCTGGCCGCCGAGGTTTGCTGGCTGGCCACTTACCAGAAGCTGATCGCCGAACCGGGCGGAGCCGCCTCGGTCGCCGCCGCCCGCGCGGCACCCCGGGACAGCGGGAGGCCGGCTGTGTGCGTCATCAGCGGCGGCAACGTTGCGCCCGAAGTGCTGCGGGGGCTCCTTCGGGAATCCGTCCAGGCCTGAGGTGGTGGGGCCTGCCCATGCCCCATAACCGGGACTTGACAACGGCACCCCTCGTGTGGCA
>JAPPMC010000014.1 GCA_028819235.1 Bryobacterales bacterium | reverse complement strand
AGCCGCGTCTCAGCAGGAGCCCCGCTCGTGACTTATGGGGCAAGGGCAGCCTGCGCCCGGCCGCTTCCCGCTCAGCTTTGTGCTCGGCTTCCAGTCGGGCCGCCGCTTCTGCCCTGCGCCCGGCCGCTTCCCGCTCAGCTTTGTGCTCGGCCTGCTCCTTCGCACCAAACACCTCCGCGATCCAGAGGTAGTCCTTCCCGGTTCGCAGGTCCCGCACCCGCAGAAACGCTCCTTCCGGCCGCAACGATACCCCCAGCACCTCGCTCCGCACTGCCCCGGGCGATCCGACCTCCGGCCCCAGCTGCCGATAGCCCCACTCCCCGAGCTCGTAGCCCACCAGCCGCGGCCCCGGTCGCCTCGCATCCGGCTGGAACACGAAGTACTCGCGGATCTCCAGCTTGGCGTACAGAGCCTTCTTCTCCTCACGGTTGCGGACCTCGCTCGACGGTGAGATCACCTCCATCGCAAAGTCCGGCGGTTTGCCCTCCACCCACAGCTTGTAGGTCCCACGCCCCCCCAAGTCGTGGTCCAGCACGACGATCACGTCCGGGGCCACGAACTTGCCCACGCGCTTTCCCAGCACCCGCCGCTCGTCTTCCTGGCCCTCCGCGTAGTACAGGAACATGTCGCCTTCCACCACCACGTCCGACCGGTGCAGGAAATGCTGCTTGAGGTTTGCGCGCAACTCCACGATGGCGTTGGCCTGCAAGGGGTTCTCGGGCAAGAATCGACCGTCCGAATCGGGGTACTCCAGAGGCGCGGGGACCGCGCGCGGCGGTGCCGGCTCGACCGCCACGGCCGGCGCGGCGTGCTGCTCGATAATGCCCTTGTCCGACATGCGAGCAAGGCGCGGGCGGCGGCCCGGCACGGCGCCAGAATAGCACGCGCGAGAACAGGTCGTCAGGCCGGGGGAGTGCAGCGGCATCCGCCGTCGGGGCACGCGAACAGAGGGCCGGTGCGGGCCTGTCGAGAGCCAGCTCTTGGGGCTTATGTGGTTGACTTGACAGTGCCAAGCCCAGCATACGGTTCTGTGACAGCGCACGGCCCAACGACCCACGCCAGCGCCACGGCGGCAAGAACCTCAGCCGCCAAGGGATTCGCTTTAACGTCTCCCATCACACCACAGTGCGGGCGTTCTTGGATTGAATGGACTCTACTGCTAGGGAGCTTCAATTATCTGCGGATGCGGAAGCCAGTCTCGGAGTAGACACCAATCGTTGACGGCCCAGCACTGAAGAGGGGCGTCAAGGCACCGATCAGCCGCGCAGATGGCCATCAGTAGCCACCAATTCCATCTCCCCTTGGTGCCCCCCGTCGTTACGGAATTCCATCTCACCGGGATCAGGGCGGGCACACCGAGAATTGAAATCGCCTTTTCTACCGCGAGTTTGTAAAGTCAGAATGATAATCGCCCAGCTCTTCCACTTCTCACGCCTCGTCCGAACGCTTCCGAGTGACAGAACCAACGCCGCTCTCGCCAGAGACGGTACTCGCAAGGTCAGATTGGAGGATGAACCAACTTGACCAAACAGACAAGCTAGACGACACTAGAGACATGGAGTCGGCGCAAGTGAAGCATCTTGATCGCGAGGTGCTAACGACCGTTCTGCACGAGACCGTCAGGGACCTCAGTCCGCATGCCGTCGCTGCACTGGTTGCGCACCCGGAGGCCGTGAGGGCTGCACTAGCAGTCGCGGCGGACGCTCTCCGGACGAGCAGCCCAAGGAGGGGGAGTCTAGTCATCAGTGGAACTGATTCGCGCTTAGTCCAGAAGTCGGAGGCCAGCCTCCGGATCGCCGCACGAACGCAAATGGGACGAGAGGAAGATCTGCTGACATCCGAGCAATTTGCTGCCCGCGTCGGTCTCAAGACTCGTCAGTCGGTTCACGATTGGTTGAGGAGAGGGCGGATCATCGGGTGGCAGGGCGCCAAGCGCGGTTATCGCTTTCCTTCGAGGCAGATCGACGAGCGCGGGCATCCTCTAAACGGGCTTGACCGCATCACTCCACAGTTCGAAGATGGCTTTGCCGCCTGGCGTTGGCTAACAGCGCCGCTCACCGCGCTCGACGGAGCGGAACCGCTTGCCCTTCTTCGCAAGGGTGAAGTCGCCCTCGTTGAGGCTGCCGCTAGAGGGGACTTCCAAGGCGACTTTGCGTGAAGGGCGGCTACGATCCTGGGCGCATTCGGCGGCAGCTGCGTACCGTCTGGATTGAACTGATGTTTCGGGTGATTCACAAGAGTCTTAGGGCCAACCCGCTTGCCGCCGGTCCCGCCCCAAGCCGCTTCAGTGACCCGACCGGGGAATATGCCGTGTTGTACGCGGCTGAAACCGTGCCATGCTGCTTGTGGGAGGCGGTGGTGCGTAATCGCTTGACACTTACTCGGCGCCGTGAGCTGCCGCGAGCGGACATTGAGGCGAGGATTGTCGTGTCTCGTGAGACACGGGAGTACTTGACTCTTGTGGACCTCCGAGGGGATGGACCGATCCAGATCGGCGTCTCCCCGGCTGTCGCACATGACTCGAACCACGCCTCAGGCCGTGCACTGCCCGCGGCTACCTTGGTCCATGTTCCTGAGGCCGACGGATTCCTATTCGCATCACGGTTTACTGGACATCTGTGTACCGCCGTGTTTGATCGGGCGATCGGAAAGTTGCGGGGGCTCAGCGTCACGCCATTGATTGAGAGTGCCGATTTCCTAGAAGCGCTGGACGACTATGACATCTTCCTGACGACCCCATCGGCATGAGAGATGCCTGAAGTCTCAGGCAAACCGTACCCCGTAAATACCAGTGCGCCCTAGAGGCTCAGTTTCCCAGCGCGCGCGAAGCCAGGCCGGAAACACGTGGTTCCCTCCAAGTTGGCTACTCCTACCTGACCCGATGAACGGTGGTCTGTGCCAGTAGAATCTCCGCCGCCTATGCCATCGCCGGCTACGCCCCGATGCCGGGCATCTCCCGCAGCGGCTCGCAGACTCCGTATTGTGGCCCCTCCGCCACCAGTTCGTGATCGATGGCACGGACCTGCGCACCTCCGATCCTGCTTTCTGGACAGCATGTCGGGCAGCAGGGCCCAAACCCAGCCTCCCAAGCCGCTGCCGGCACCCTCGCGGATCTCTGGTAGCCGCGTCGCAAAGCGGCGCTTGCTGTGTGGGATCGCGAGGCCGCGCTCTAGCCGGAAGCCGCCGGACCGCGTCGTGGGGGTAACGAGATGGCCTAGAGCACTTCGAAGCACACGGACCCCTCTCGGCGATTCAATAGCCGTGCACGCCAGAACGCGAGTGACCGTCGAGCAGGCCTCGAAACGGGCGATGGGATTTGCGGCAACACTGTTCCGCAGCTCCTGCACCAGAGGAATCGCCTGGTCTTAGACCAGACGCTCTGTGGAACGCTACGCCGTACGGTCCGCTGCAGATTGGCCCACTCAGGGCGGTCTGGGGATATCCTGTTAATAGGCCCGCCGACGTCCGAGTGGCGCATTGCGTCCGGATGCGATGTCCAGATTCGCCGATCATCGCGCTGGCGGGTTTCTCCCGGCCATGTTGGTCCTGCCCTCCGCTTCGGTGACCGTGCGAATTGCGGCCGCGGTCGTGCTGGCGTCCGCCGCTTGGGCCGGGCCTGGTGCCGATGCTGGCGGTGGGCTGGCCGAGGCGGATGCCGCTGAGACGGGCACGGCCATTGGCGAGCCCGGTGCCCAACAAACGCCCGATGCTCTGGGCGGTGAAGAGGCGGAGTCCGACAGTGCCATACGGACTGAGCTCAACCTGCTGGGCGAGGTTGACAGCGAGTCGGGAGAGAGCCGCCGAAACGAGAACGTCCAGCTGACTCTCGTGGACAACAACGTCCTGAAGGAGATCAATATCCGGATGGGCACGACCGCCACAATCGTGCGCGAATTCGCCGTGGCCCAAGGGTATTTCGGCACGGAGTTTGGCAACCCTCCAGCGCGGCAGATCCATCTTGGGTCTCCGCCGGCACGGCGCTTTCGCGGTCGCTTTCACGAGACGCACGGCAACAGTGCCTTCTCGGCGCGCTCCTTCTTCCAGGTTGGTGGCGTCAAGCCGGCCAACCAGAACGACTACGGTGCAATCCTCTCCGTACCCCTGCCGCTGGACTCAGCACTCAGCGCCGATCTGAGCCGGCAGCGGAATCGCGGCAACGTCAATGGAAACGTGCTCATTCCGCTTCCCGAAGAGCGCACGCCGCTCGCCAAGGACCCCGAACTCCGCACCTTCGTCGGGCGCATCCTGTCGTCCTATCCCGAAGAGCCGCCGAATCGTCCGGACATCAATCCCAGAGCGCACAACACGAACGCGACCCAAGTGATCGACAACGACATCGCCGGCGGACGATACGACGTACCGCTTGGGACTCTCGGGCGGGTCTCGGCGGACTACCGCTTCCGGCGACAGGCCGTGGATGCCTTCCAGCTGATCAAGGGCCAGAACCCGAACACCACCACGAGTTCACACGACGGCCGGCTGAGCTGGAATCGGCCGTGGTCCGCCGCTACGGTCAGCGATTTCAGCGTACGGTTCCGCCGCACGACATCCCTGATCGTTCAGGACGAGACCGCCATCGGACCGTTGTTCTTCATGGGCAGGCAACTGGAGTCGATTGGCGGCACTTCGAGCATCCCCTTCGACCGGGCCCAGAACTTCTTCCGCTACGCGGGAGCCGTCTCTTCGGCGCGTGCCAACCACAGGTTCGTCGCCGGCTTCGACGTCACGCGGGAGCAGCTCAACGGCATCGAGAGCTCTGGTCACGCCGGGCTCGTGCTCTTTGCGGCGGACTTCGGGCGCAACTTGATCACCAACCTGCGCATGGGCACGCCGAGCCGGGTTTCGTGGGCCATCGGCTCGCCGTACAGGGGCTTCCGGCGCTGGCGCGTGCAGTCTTATCTCGGCGACACTTGGCAGGCGCTTCCCGACCTGACCCTGAACTTCGGCGTCCGCTACGAAGCGGTCACCCGGCCCGCTGAGGTGTACGGCCGCTCGGACATCCCCTTCGGTTGCGACTGCAACAACATAGCTCCCAGGTTCGGCTTCGCGTACCGCACCGGAGCGGGCGTTCTAAGGGGAGCCTACGGTACCCATTTCGGGGAGATCTTCACCGCGACCTACACACAAGAGCGCTTTAACCCGCCCGGGAACATCCGCGTCAGTGCCGTTGCGCCCGACCTTGTCGATCCCTTGGCTGGCCTGGCCCTGGACTCCACCCACCCGAGCGCAAGGACGGCCCTAATCCAACTGGACCCGGACTTGGTCGCCCCCTATTCGCACCACTACAACGTCAGCTGGATTCTTGGGTCCGCCCGCGGCCTGTTCGCCGAAGTGGGCTACCTCGGCAGCCGCAGCCACCGTCTGTTGGCAGGGTGGGTGCTGAACCGGGCCGTCGACGTTCCCGGCATCGAGCGCTCGACTCGCACGGTCAACATGCGGCGTCCGGACTCGCGCTACTTCGATGTGCGCCGGATCCTCAACGGCTCGCGGGCGTACTACGACTCGGCCAAGGCAACGGTCGGCGTGCGGGACATGCGCGGGCTGACCATGGATTGCTCGTACTGGCTGAGCAAGGCGATCGATCTGGGTGCTCACTACGCCAGCACGGCAAGCACTCGGGACGCTTTCAGCGGTCGCAGCCAGACCGAGACTGAAGTCCACAGCGATGTGAAGGCGCTGAGCGACTTTGACCAGCCGCACGCATTCCTGAGCAGGATCAGCTACCGGGTCCCGAGATTGCCGGCCGGCGGGCCGCTGGACCGGCTCCTCGCAGGTTGGGAGTTCAACTCGGTCGTGCTGGTCAAGACCGGCACTCCGTTCATCCTCTACACCGGATCCGACGGACCGGGGTTCGGAAACATCGACGGAGTAATGGGCGACCGCCCGAACATTCTCGACCCCTCGATACTTGGGCGCAGGATCGACCATCCCGACACGTCGCGCGAGAGGATGCCCCGGTCTGCGTTCGGATTCGTCGGATTGCAGGACGCCAAGGGTAACGTGGGCCGAAATGTGCTCCGCAAGGATGCAATCCAGAATGTCAACGTGTCCGTGTCCCGAAGTTGGAAGGTGATGGCCGAGGGGACGATCACCTTCCGGGCCGAGTCCATCAACCTGTTCAACACGCCGCAGTTCGCGAATCCCGGCAATGACTTCTCGGGCGCGAACTTCGGCCAGATAACGAACACGCTCAACGACGGCCGGACCTTCAATCTAGCCATGGTGCTTGAGTTCTGAGGCCGATTCGCGTCCTAGCGCCAGATCGCCAAAGTCGCATCCTGCCATGGGCTGAGCGACCCTGCAGCGGCTGGGTAGGCATTGGGACCTGCGAGAAACTGGTTCCATGATTCCTCGCTACACGCGCCCCTGCCTCGGGGAGATCTGGTCTGACCAGAACAAGTTCCGCCAGTGGCTGGAGGTAGAGCTGGTCGCGTCTGAGGTCTTGGCGGAGCTCGGCGAAGTCCCTTCCGATGCTGCGCGCGCCCTTCGGAGGCACGCCGACTTCGACTTGGCGCGCATCGAAGCCATCGAGGCGGAGGTGCGCCACGACGTCATTGCCTTCCTCACATCCGTTTCGGAAAAGATGGCCGAGGCCGGCGTGGCCCGCCACTCGCGCTGGCTGCACTACGGCCTGACGTCCAATGACGTCGTCGACACGGCCCAAGCCTTGCTGCTCAAGCAGGCCTCCGAGCCGATCGCCCGGCGGCTCGAAGAGCTACATGGGATCTTGGCCGAGCGAGCCTTCGAGTTCAAGGACACTCCGACAGTCGGCCGCACGCATGGCGTGCATGCCGAACCGACGACGTTCGGCCTAAAGCTGGCCAACTGGTACAGCGAGGTCGGGCGGCAGATCGAGCGCTTCGACGCGGCCCGGGAGCAAATGCGGGTCGGCAAGCTGTCCGGGGCAGTAGGTACGCTGGCCCACATCAGCCCGCAGGCGGAGTCCGAGATCTGCGAGAGGCTGGGCCTGCAGGCGGTTGCGGTGTCGAACCAGGTAATCCAGCGCGATCGGCACGCCCACTTCGTCTGCACGTTGGCAAACATCGCAGCCACGATCGAGAAGATCGCGGTGGAGGTCCGGCACCTGCAGCGCACCGAAGTCCGCGAGGCGCAGGAGTACTTCTCCAAGTCCCAGAAGGGCAGTTCTGCGATGCCCCACAAGAAGAACCCGATCGTCTCGGAGAATCTCAGCGGCTTGGCCCGCGTACTCCGCGGAAACGCGGCGGCCGCCCTAGAGAACGTCGCCTTGTGGCATGAGCGCGACATTTCCCACAGCTCTGTGGAGCGCGTGATCCTCGCAGATTCGACGACCTTGGTCGACTACATGCTTGCCAAAGCCTGCAATCTGGTCCGTCGACTCCTGGTGTATCCGGACCGTATGGCGAAGAATCTCGAGGCAAACGGGGGCTTGGTCTACTCCGGACAGCTGCTACTGGAGATTGCGGCGAAGGGCGTGCTGCGCGAGGAGGCCTACCGCTGGGTCCAGCGCAACGCCCTACGGGCGTGGGAGCAGGACGACAGCTTCCGTGAAATGGTGGAATCGGACCCGGACATATCGGGCCACCTTGGTCCCGACGACTACGATCGCGCCTTCTCACTCGACCGGCAGCTGCGCAATGTAGATGCGATCTTCCGGCGTGTTTTCGGCAAGAACTGACAGAGAGCCAGCCGCGACGAGGCGTGCGGCCCACGTCAGCGGTCGGCCTGTATCTCAGTCCGGCGATCGCGAGGTTGCCACCTCTCGCCGACACGCGAGATGGTGGGCCTGCGTCCTCGAATCCCAGGAAGCCGGCACCTGTGTGTGGCGATGATACCGCCGCTGCGGACATCGGCGCTCCTTGTCCCCGATCCGATGCCTTGGCTCGAACCTGTCTCGAACCCAATGTCGGCAGCGATGCCCGGAAAGATCATTCGGTTGCGGTCAGGTCTTGAAGTAGTCTGTTACCCGGGCGCACCAACGAGACGCGATGCTGGTGTCTTCGGGTCCCGAAGCCGTTCCTCCAACCGGTTGTCGGATGGCTGCCCTTCACCACCTCGGCCGTCTCGCAGGGATGGCTGCTCTCTCGGAGCCATTGGATCTCCGGGATGGCCACGTCGCGCCTCGCCAGCCGCACTCCCACCGAACACTGCCCAGGAACCACACCCAGCCGTCCGACTTGACCTCCCGGCACCGTCACAACGAATCGTGTCTCGGCTATGTCAGTCGAAGTGGACATCTGTGCGTGGCGCAGTCGCAGCCCGGGGAGCAAGCGGTGTCGATCGTATGCAGGCCCGGCGGACCGATGCGGCCGGAACGCCGATGGACCGAAGGAACCGGACGATCTCCGACGCGGAATCTCACGGTGAACCAAAGGAGGGCGTTCACCTCTATCCCTCTTCTGGGGCATCGAGGGTATGCGAGAACGGGTCGGATGGTACCGCGCTCTCCTGCCGGCCGTCGCGACCGGCGGGAGGTGAATCGGTCTAGTGCGGGGCCTTGCCCACCGTGGCCATTGGGAATCCTGGGTGGTTTGATTCCGATCGGTGCAGTCCAGCGTGGCGGGCGGTCTCGCTCTAAAATGGGCGGTTGAGAGCTTTACCTTGACCGTATTCGCAATCAAGGTCTCAGCGGTCGTGGCGATCCTCGCTGTCGGCATTGCCGGGGGCGTGATTCCAATCCTCGCGGCACGCTACGCCGCGAGCCGCCGCTACTTGTCTCTGTGCAATGCCCTTGCCGGGGGGGGCTTGGTGCCGGATTCTTGCATCTGCTGCCTGAGGCGGACGAGGCGCTTGAGGGCCGATTTGACTATCCCTTGGCCCTCTTGCTTGCCTCCATCGGTGTCTGCGCGCTGCTGCTGACCGAGCGAATAGTGTTCGATGCTGTCCGCCCGAAGGCCGCTGCTAACGGCAGATCAAGACAAGGACCTAGCAGTGCTTGGGTCGTGCTGATCGTCCTCTCCGTGCACTCCCTGATAGCAGGGCTCGCGTTGGGCCTTGAGGCGGATGCGGCCGCATCGGTGCTGGTGATGCTGGCGATCTTGTTCCACAAGGGCTCGGCGGCGTTCGCTTTGGTGGAAAGCGCCCAGGCCTCCGGCGCCACTCGACGGCAGCTGCGGACGGCCCTCGCCGTGTTCGTCTCGATGACGCCGGCGGGGATCATTCTCGGGACCGGCGGCTGAGCTGGCCGAGGGCACGTTCAATGCACTGGCCGCGGAAACGTTTATCTAGTGCTCGCGCCAAAACCCCTGCCACGACGGGCCCGGCGGCCCACTGGTAG
>JAPPMC010000157.1 GCA_028819235.1 Bryobacterales bacterium | reverse complement strand
TCCGGTTTGCCCATATATAAGGAGCACGAAGGGTTTTGGCGCAAGCACCAGCTAGGGATGGCAGACCTCACGGGGGCATTGTGAGGAGCGCGAACGCCCCAAACTGCTCCTACTTCACCAATTGGACGAGTTTGGAGGACTCGATCACCTGGGACGTGGAGGTCGCGGAGGCCGGTCCCTACGAAATCGCGGTGCACTACACTGCCGCCGAGGCCGGGTCAACGATTGAGGCGACATTCGAGGGCGTCTCAGTCCGAGGCACGGTTGTGGAGGCCTATGATCCGCCGGCGTACGGAGCCGACGACGACCGTGTTCCGCGAGTCGGTGAATCGTTGGTCAAGGACTTTCGCTCGCTCATGCTCGGCACGGCGCAGTTCCCGAAGGGTCGCGGTCAGTTAAGACTGAAGGCTGTAGACGTAGCTGGGCGCCAAGTAGCCGAGATCCGATACGCGGTCCTGAAGCGCCTATAGGCCGAAACGGTTTCCGTCCGGCTTCGGCGGCAAAAGCTCCGGCAGTCGAAGGACAATGCTCGGCCCAATGCCGATCAGCAGCCGCCCTCGGGCGAACACGCTGCTCCCGATAGCCCGGCGACGGTTCGAACTGGACTCCGGGTTGGCATCCAGAGACTCGCGGGGCCGGCCGGCGACCTCCAAACCGAGCGGTTCGCCCAGCTCCGCGTCATGATGGAGCCCGCGTGGCGTCTCCCTTCCGGAGGCGGGGTGCGGGGCGTGGGCGAAGACGTGGGCCATGCCCAATCGGACGTGCCACGCCCGCTGCACCTCGGTCTATGGTCCGCGTTTGGAGCGCGCCGGGCCAAGCCCCGCTAGAAGGGCTGAAGCCGCACGGGCGAAGTAGGCGGCGTTGCTGGCGGGAGAACGGAGCGGACGGAAGCCCGTTGAGCGCAGTGCCAAGCGCAGCTGTGCTTCGAGCCGGCGCCTTCGACACCGAGATGCCGCGGTTGCGACTCAAGCACGTTAAGCCCCGCATCCGTGTTGTGGCGGATGACATCCAACTTCCGCGGGACCTGCATCTGCGAAAGCGCACTGCTGGAACTGCTCAGTCCGGCAGTCTAGGCGTGTTTTCTACTGCTTTGGCGCACCCAGTATGGATTCGAAGATGCTGGATTAGATCGACCTCCGGATTCAGGAGGAGATCGTCGAGAGCGGATCGGCCATGATCTCCTCAACTCGCCTTCAAGGCAACTACTTCCGACGGCTGTACGTCCTTAACTGCCGGAGCACATGTTACGACGCTCGCGCCACGCTCAACCTCGTGGAGCTGATGAGGTGGGGACGGCGTGCACCTAGCCAACCAAATTTCTGATCAGTGTGGCCGTCCTCATTCGCCGACGATGTTGCCCCTCGGACGAATCGCGGAAAGCGATCCCGCACGAGGAAGATCCAGTGAATGCGGAGTCCCACTGGGCTTTCCGGGGTTGGGCGACACGCGTAGGCCTCAATCCGCATGGGCGGTTATTCTGCCGAAATGAGCTACCGCGTCAGAATTCAGTTGGGCATCGCTCGGATTAGGGCGTGGCGACGCCTGTTCTCGGTGAGGGCGGGTGTTCAAGGCAGCCCCATCAAGTTCGGAACCAACCTACAGGAATTTCTGTCAGAGACGAATTTTTGCCGACCATGACTTAGGGAGGTGCGGATCGAGCACTTCAGGTGCACCGGAGTAGCTGCACACCGCTGTTCCCAGCTTGGTCGCCGCTTGGGCGGGACAGCAGCACATGCGGCGAACGACCCTTGGCCAGTTAGGTGCGTGAACGCCCAATACTCTCTCATTCTCGCACCGGCAAGAGGCCGATCTGGCCCGGTTTCGGCCTTCCCCAGCCCTTTTCCGGGCCCTCCCCAAGCCATTTTTGAGATAGCATTGGGGATACTCAGATACAATGTCACCATGCCCAAGCGCTCCCCCGGCATGCTCCTCGATGCCCTCTCCGGTCCCCAGCCCCTCACCCTGCCGCAGCTCCAGGAAGTCCTCCTCAACGCCTCCCCGGCCACCACCTTCCGCTACCTCCGCCAGGTCCCCTACGTGCGCAGCTACAACGAGAACGGGCGCTACTACACGCTCTTCGACCCGCAGCGCTTCGACAGCTTCGGCCTGCTCTCGCTCGGCACCGTGCGTTTCTCCCAAGACCGCAGCCTCACCGCAACCCTGCCCCGGCTCGTCAACCAGGCCGAGGCCGGCTGGACAGACAAGGAACTGCAACACCTGCTCCACGTCCCCGTGCACGGCCCCCTGCTCGACGCCGTTCGCCGCGACCGCATCCAGCGCGAGCCGATCCACGGCGTCTTCGTCTATCTCTCCGCCGATGCGCAGCAGGCCCACTCCCCGCCCATCCGCCTGGAGCACATCACCGCCGTGCTGGCCGAGTTCGACCTCGAGCCGCTCGGCGAAAAAGGGGGGCCTGCACACTCCTGAGCTTGTTCGTGGAGCAGGCTTCCGGCGCTGGCTGGGGCGCGGACCGCATCGCCCGCCTCCTGCAAGGCCCCGCCGAATTGCCCCTGCTGCACGTAGCTCCCAGCGCCCGTCTGTGTTCCGATTGCGGGGCCGCCCTGCGCTGCCTCAAGTCCAGCACCCGCTCGCTGACCACCTTGGCCACGGGCACCGTCCGCGTGCGCGAACTCCGCACGCACTGCCCCGATTGCGGATCCGCACCGCTGGCCTCCCGCCAGTTGGCCTCCCTGGCCCCTCCCGGCCAGCGCTTCGGCTATGACCTGATCGTGTGGGTCGGCCTGCAGCGCTACCTCCACCTGCGCCAGCGCTGCGAGATGCGTGCCGACCTCGCGCGGCGCGGCATCACGCTCTCCGCCGGCTCGCTCTCCGCACTCTCAGACCGCTTCCTGCACTTGCTGGGCCAGCTGCACACCCAGCGCGCCCCGGCTCTGCGCGCTGCCATGCAGCACGGCTATCCCCTGCACCTCGACGCTACCAGTGACAAGGGCAAGGGCGGATTGTTCCTGTGCATCGACGGTTGGCGCGGCTGGGTGTTGCATGCTGTGCGAATCCGCTCCGAGAATGAGGCCGAACTGCGCCCTGCCATCGAGATCACCGTGGCGCTGTTCGGCCATCCGGTCGCCTACATGCGCGACCTCGGAAAGGCCGGGGCCAACGCTGTCGCCGCCTGCTGCCAGGCCCCCAGTGTGGACTTGGTGTGCCAATTTCACCTCCTCGCCGCCATCGGCCGCAAGCTGCTGCTGGGCGACCACGCAGCTCTCCAGCGCGGCTTGACTCGGTTCAAGGTCCGCAGCAGCCTGCGGGAATGGCTGCGCCCGCTGCGGGCACAGGCTCGCCTGGACCAGGCCAGCGAGCGCGACCGGCAACTGCCGGCACTGCTGCTGTGGCTCTTGGAAGGCGACGGACGCAAACGAGCGTGCTTCCCCTTCGGCCTGGCGCACCTGGACTTCCACCAGCGCTGTTGCCGCTTCGAGCAAGTTGCCTCCCAGCGCCTGCCCGGCCCGCTCTCGGCCCGCGAGCGGGGCCTTCTCGATCGCGTCCGGGAACTGCTGCAGCCCCTTCGGGAGCGCGCCTTCGGCCTGGCCGCGCTGGCCGAGCGCCTCAAGTGCAGCCAAGCGGTCTTCGCCGAGCTGCGCCAAGTGCTGCGCCTGCGCCACGACGCGCTGCGCGGCCGCAAGCCTGCCGCGATCTCACCGCCGCCGGGCCTCAAGGCGGCCCGCCTGGACTCGATCGCCAGCAGTCTCCAGGACTACCGCGCCAAACTTCGCCGACGCGTCGCGCAGACAAAGGCGGGCTCTCGGCCGGAAGCCATTGTGCTCGACTACCTCGACCGCTACTACGAGAAGCTCGTCGGCCACCCGCGGGCCTATGACGGGGACGGTCAAATCGTGGCGGTTGTGGAGCGCACCAACAATTCGGCCGAGCACCGCTTCGCCAGCGCCAAGCGCAAGCTGCGCCGACGTGTGGGCCGCGCCAACCTGGGCCGCGACATGCAAGACCAGCCAGCGGAAGCAGCCCTGGCGGCGAACCTGCACGACGAGGACTACGTGCGGGCCCTGTGCGGAAACCTTGACGAACTGCCCAAAGCCTTTGCCAACCTCGTGCAATCGGGCGCGGCCACGGCCCGACCCGCCTTGGACCGCGACAATCCGGATGCCGACCTAAGGCGGTGCATCCGAGCATGGGGAGCCAAGCCCGCGGGCCACCCAAAAACACCCGGCGACTGCCGTGGAGGTGCCTGAACGTCCATCACGCCCAACCAAATTCTGACGCGATAGGAAATGAGTGCGCACTCCGTAAACGATCATCAACTGTCCGATGGCTTGGTGGCTTGCCCGCGCCGAAGTTCCGGTGACCTACAATAAGTTCGAGGAACAAAAATGAGATCCGACGATTACCCGTATGTGATTCACAAGGACGTGAAGTACAGCGGGCTGACTCTGATCGATGTGAATGCCCTCGCCGGGAGCGTAACCGATCCGTGGTATCACCAGACGCTGTTGCGCGTGAACGACTGTGTCGTCCGGTTTGCTGTTGTGCAAGGCGAATTCCACTGGCATCATCATGAAGCCGAAGACGAGTTTTTCTACGTGATTTCCGGCGAGCTCCACATCGACCTAGACGACCGCACAGTTTCCTTACGCCCGAATCATGGTTACATGGTGCCACATGGTGTCAGGCATCGCACGAGAGCACCAGAACGCACAGCCATGCTGATGATCGCCGGGTCAGGTGTAGAGCCTACGGGCGACAAGGCGAATGCTAGCGATGTCTGATCAAGCTTCGGGCCTCTGCTATGGTGCCGCACCACTGATATATTCGTGGCCCAACAGGTCGGGATCTCTCGGAGCATATTAGGGGCTTCATGGACATGCCCCGCGTCTTCGCGACTGCGACGCTCGTTGCATTCGTCGGAGAGTCTTGCTTCCCGTGCCTTCAGGAGAATTCGACCTTGGCAAGCAGACGGTCGGGATTCACATCGGCATAAGGACGCGATGCGCTGATCGCATATGCCTATATGTTCTCCTGTAAGCACAAGAGTTACATAGCAATCGACTGGGTATTCTGAGGTGGTTCACATCGACCGGAAAGCTCTGACTGGTATTACATTTCTCTGAAGCCTCAAAGATGGTCCACTCATGCGTCGTCGCCAAGACTGGATCCGCGGGAGATCGTCCATTGTGAGCTCCGGATCGACAGCCGATTCAGAGACCATTCATGTACGATTATCCGAGTCTGCCAATTCACGTAAGAATCGAATCAACTGCTTCAATGGGGCAGCTTCTTGATTCCAGTGCGCTGAGCATCCGTAGTCTTTATTTGGTCCAGTTTTTGCCCCTACTGCTTCACAATAGGCGTAGATTCTAGCCTTCTGATTCGGAAGAACGTATTTTGAGTCTAGTCTATTCAGGCACGCCTCATACTTGTCTAGACACCCGTACACAGCTTGATGATCAACTGAAGCCATTTGCTCAAGTAGAGTCTCTAGGTTCCCAGCCTGTTCATTATCAGGAAGCAAGAATGTACGCAGGACCGGCAGATCTAGACGGCTGATCTCCTTCTTCACCTCCGCCCGCCGACTCGCGAAATCTGAATCCGCATCCAGCAATAGAGCTACGCGTCGACCGTTGTCGTGGCTTCTTTGAATCTGATTGGAAACCGTTCGCAATCTTGAGACACCACCGCCTAGTATTTGCACTTGGATACGATCATCGAAATCTAGGGACTTCAGTAGAAACTTTACAAATCCTCTGTCGTGCTCTCCTTCGACGAACAGATTCCACTTCATCGGATTTCGATGCCGTGCCGCACACAGTGTTCGAACTGATCATACTCGTAGCGATAAGATCGAATGTGTCCTGCGTCGTCACGTTGGAGCGCAAAGCAGCATGTGTCGTCCCGATAGTCTAGGAATTCATCTTCGCTTAGTACATCAATCAATCGCTCTAGGATTGCCAAACTATGGCTAGTGGCAAGAATCTGCACGTTTTGTCCACGGGACAATGCCAGTACTGTCTGCAACAGGGGCCTGATCGCAGTGTGATGCAATCCACTCCTCAACTCATCAATTAAGAGTACTTTCTGTTCCCCAAGCATGCAGTATGACAGGATGCCGGTTGACCGCAGTATGCCACTTCCGAATGCATTGATCGGGACCATTCGGTCAAGTCCGATATCAAGGAATACATTGCCTTCGCTTACCGCAATATCTCGAATCTTCGGATTTATTCGTCTTAGATACTCTACGATGTGGCTTGCCTTCTTTCGGACAATGAGTTCGCCAACAACTCCGGTCTCGTACGCAAATCTCGGCCCAATAAACCGACCAGAGATCGTCTTTGGATTTCGTGGATTCCCGTGAGATTCGACCCTAAAGTGGTCGCCCTCCACATAGATTATTGCAGAAAATGAATCGTTCTTCTCGCTACCTGTGTGGACCCTAACATCGTACCGAAGTTCGGGGCGTTCTGCGATAATATCCGTCGCTGATCGGCTTACAATATCGTTTTCTTTCCTATTCCTCTTCACGTCGTCGTCTTGGATTCTAGAAAGATACTTCGCACGAACTGGGAAGTCAGATGACTCATACGTTGCTGAAATCTGGAGATCACGGCGGACGACGTGACCGCTGGAATGTCCTACTATATGAATCGGATTATGCAGATCCAGACGATAGAATAGGGTCCTGAAGTCATCGAACTCGTTGGTAGGAAGATTTCGGAAGTTCTGAACACTGAATGGTAGTTGAAGGTTGGCAAAACCACACAACAGGAAAATGGCTTCCAAGACTGACGTCTTGCCTACGTCGTTCGCTCCGAGGAGTACATTAAATCGACCCAGCCCATCGAGACTGAGTTCCGACAGGCCCCGAAACCGACGAATCTCGATCCGATCCAGCAGTCGGTCCATCGTCATACCGCCCCTCGTGCTAGTTCGAAACGGCTGAAGGAGCGTCGCGCATAACCCGGACGAGGTCGCCCAGACCTCCTAGGCGAATGATGCGAAGCGGAGCGTTTCGCACCTGAATATAGCGTCGGTGCGGTGGGTTGGTCGACAATGAGGGGCACTCGCCGCCTAGTCCGCGACGCGCCACAATGGAATGATCCCGGTTGAACCAAGATGCACGGTGGCAGCCTCATACTACAGGCGACCATGTGGAAGTGTCAGCGTAGCAATTTGGAACTCCCGCGCTGTCGACCGGGAGACTGGTAGTCGCGAGCGATAGCACATCTTGCATGATACGGCGTTCGCCGTTCATGGCCTCACGAGGCTACCTAGAGTAGTGGAAGAACTCTCGGGTCCAGTGGGCGTTGCTGGACCCTTTCCCCGTCCTGCCCGAGTGTACGGGTAGGTACGCTCGGGTCGCTTGATGGCAGGTCGCCGAATGGGCGTCGATGCTGCACATGGGCTTTGCGAGTAGAGGGAGGTACTTCCGCAGGATCTCTGCCCTACCTGTCGGAGTCGACGCGACCTTGCGGGTCCGCCCCAACAGCCGCTTCTCCCAGAACCTCGGAGCTTCGTAGCAGAATCGGGCCAGCCGTTTCCAGTTTGCTGTGAACCCATAGCAATTGCAGTCTGTTGACTCGCGCGGCAATCGAGTGTCAGACGGTCAATTCCCATGAATCTGTCTTACCAGCGAGACGGGCGACGATTCCAGCGGGTGCGAAGAGTCGCGCCCTTCTTCTTGAACTCGCGAAAATGAAGGCGAAGCGGCCCTGCGCGATTGACTGCTGGCTCGCTTGAAAGCGATTTGCGGGACCGCGGCCGGTGCCACAGACCATTCATCCTTTCGCCTGCAGGGGCTGAGAGTGCGTCATCTGAAGACTGTGGCTGCGGGCAATTCGACCCGACTGCGCGTATTGCGGGCCCAAGTGCCGCGACGGAGGGTGGGTGCACGACGGTTTCAACGATCGCCTGACAGCGCACACGGCACACACGGGCGGCGCTTCCGAAGCAAGCGCGCGGGGCGCACCATCAGCTTGTTGCCGGAACACGGCCCTTCGCATAGGGCGCAGGACCGAGACCTGATGGAGCGCGACGGCGAGGCGGCCGAGATGGAGACCGGTTCCGGGCGTTGGGGCCGTGAGACGGCACTGGCAACACCCAGTGGTCCCACCCAAGCCCGCCGCCACAAGGCAATCCCGCGCGGCTCCCCCAGAACGAGCGCCGGACAACGTCGGCGAGCGTCCGCACCCCCTGACGCTCCTGTCCTCGGCTGTTCCCGTACAATCGGCGCATCCCGCGATGCCTTCAGACACAACAATGCATGGACTCCTGAACCGCCGCACATTCCTCTCAACGGCGGCCGGCCCACTCGCCGGGTGCGGCGCTACGGAACACCGGAGCCGGACTCACGCTCAACGGCCCCCGAACATCGTGTTCATCATGGCCGACGACCTCGGGTATGGCGAACTCGGCTGTTACGGCCAAGAGAAGATCCAAACTCCCCGTATTGACCAGATGGCTGCCGAGGGCATGCGCTTCTCTGACGCGTACTCGGGCTGCTCGGTCTGCGCTCCGGCCCGAAGCGTGCTGATGACGGGCATGCACATGGGCCACACTTCAGTTCGGTCGAACCCCGGAGGTGTCCCCATCCTCGACAGCGACATCACCGTCGCGGAACTGCTGCAGGAACAGGGCTACGCGACCGGATGCTTCGGGAAGTGGGGACTGGGTGACATTGGCACTGACGGCGTGCCGTGGAAGCAAGGCTTCGATGAGTTCGTCGGCTACCTGCACCAGGCGCACGCCCACTACTACTACCCCCTGTACATCTTCGACAACGAGCGGCGCCTCCCACTCGACGGCAACGAGGGCGACGGGCGAGGAACCTACTCTCACGACGTCATCGCCTCCCGGGCGCTTGACTTCATCGAGCGGCAGAAAGACCGCCCATTCTTCTGCTACGTCCCGTTCACGATTCCGCACTCGGAGTACACTGCGCCCGACGACGATATCTACGCGGAATACGAGGGTCGGTTCGAGGAATTGACGCTGCGCGAGAACCCGAACCGGCCGGGTCGCCTGATCCGGCCGGAAGAGCCCCACGCGACGCTGGCGGCCATGATCACTAGGCTGGACCGGGACGTTGGCAGGATCCTAGACGGGATAGCGGAGCTTGGCCTCGATGAGGACACAATCGTGTTCTTCACGTCGGACAACGGTGCTGCGGCTGCTCTGTGGACCGACTACTTCCTCAGCAGCGGACGGCTCCGCGGCGCGAAGCGAACCTTCTACGAAGGAGGCATACGCGTGCCCTGCCCTTGCCCCATAAGTCACGAGCGGGGCTCCTGCTGAGACGCGGC
>JAPPMC010000105.1 GCA_028819235.1 Bryobacterales bacterium | reverse complement strand
GGTCCGCCAGCGCCCGCCGCCGCCAGCGCAGGTAGCCCTCCCGCTCGGACGGATGTATCGCATACGTGTCCGGCGGCAGGGTCAACTCGTACTTCCCGATCATGGCGATCTCCAACGCCATGATCCGCTCGTGGGTCTTCACCTGGTCGAGCTTCGTGCCCTTCTCGCGCCGCTGGTTCAGGCGCCGCCACTCCACCACCGCCGGCATGCCCCGACCGTAGGACGCCTCCTCGCCCGGGCGCGGGTCGGCGGTCACCACGCCGAGCCGGCTCGGGTCGTCATACGCCCAGAGCCGCTCCTGCTCCGTGGCCTCGGAGCCAGCGGCCGGCGGCGTGCCCTGGCCCCGCTCCAGCCGCGCCATCCGTCGCGTCAGCGTCTGCAGCGCGTGCTCGGCGGCGTCCACACGGCGGACCGCCGCCCGCAGGTCACCCGCCGTCCCGTCGTCACCGCGCCGCTCACGCTCCACCGCCGTCACCCGCGCGTCGATGCCCTCGACTCGCTGGGCCAGGGCCTGCATCGCGTCCCGCTGCTGCGTCGCCGCCGCCTCACCGTCGGCGAGCAGCCGCCGCTCGAGGGCGTCGCGCATGCGGCGCGACAGCTGGCCCGACTCAACGACCTTGACCAACGTGCGGTAGTTGACCCCCAGCGCCTGCGCCGCCTTGAGTCGGCCCTCGGCGTACACCAGGTCGTCCAATAGGGCCAGGAGCTGCGCGTCCGCCTCGCGGCGGTCGCGCGCCTCGGTCGGGGGCAGGCCAGTCATTCCGTCGTCCTTCGTTCACGGTGCCGGCTCCCGTATGCCGCTGGCCAGCACCACATCCGCCTCGAAACGCCCCCTGCATTTCTGCAATTCGCGGTGCAACCGAGCCTTATGCCGAGATGCTTGCTGGCGAGCAGCCCGCTGCTCGCCTGGCGCCCGGCTGAACCTGATCCACGACGCACGTGCACTTGTGCAACTTTCCTCGATTATCTGTACGCCCCCATGACATCACGCAGCGCCTGCCACCGTGCAGACCTTGTGGGGGGAGCCTGTGCGCAGGTCCCCCTCACAGGCCATGACCTACAGGCAGGCAAGTCGTCAGACTCACGGGCAGCGCCGCTCGGATCCGGCAGGACTCGGCCACCCCAGCCGCCCCGTGGCGCACAATAGGCGGGAGGTCTGCGTGCGGCAGCGACGGGCGAGCTGGGCGAGGCGTAGGCGCCGGGTGAATGGCCACCGGCGGACGGCTGGCGGGCGAGAGGCGAGAGACCGGGAGACATACCCATGACGCGACAAGCTGACAACCGACCGGTGGCCCTCTACGCGCGGGTCTCCAGCGACCGCCAGGACGTGGACCTGTCTGTCGCGGCCCAGTTGCGGGCGCTGCGCACCTATGCGGCGCAGCACGGCTCCGTCGTCGCCCGCGAGTACGTGGACGAGGCGGTGAGCGGGCGCGTGGCCGACCGCCCCCAGTTCCGCCGGATGTTGGAGGCGGCCAGCCGCCCCGACGCGCCCTTCCAGGAGATCCTGGTCTGGAAGTTCTCCCGCTTCACCCGCAAGCGCGAGCACGCTGTTGCTTTCAAGTTCCTGCTTTCTAAGTGGCGAGTGGCCCTAGACAGGGTGGAAATCATCACCTCCTTCGCCCGGGACCTGAGCGAGCTCCTCAGGAGCAGCGAAATCACCGAGTCGATGGCCTTCATCCACTCGTTTGTCAGGGGAATCAGGGTCAGGCCCGACAGATCGACCTTCCCCTACCCGATCCCCGCCCCGGAGAACAGTCCCATCGGAAACGCGGATGCCGCCGAGGTTGCCCACAACGATCCAGTCATGCGCACCGGACACGTTGGTGGCCCACACTGCCCTCCACCTCCGCTTAGTACGCTCACCGTGGATGAGGTCCGCACATGACTGCGGCTGTGGATGCACCAGCTGTTCCACTCGAGTCCAGCCACCGGCCCGAGCTGGCAAGCACGGCCACATCGCGAGACCTCAAGTCCGCCCCGAGGCACCGATGGTTCTACTTTCCACACAGCTATTCATATCGGCTAGTGAACGCCATTCTGGATCATTGGCAATTCCCGGCTGGAGGCGTCTTAGCTGACAACTTCGCGGGATCGGGCACGACTCTACTCGCAGCTCGCGAGCGCGGCCTCGCTGCCTTGGGCTTCGACCTCTCGCCCTTGGCGGTCATGGTTGCGAAGGCCAAGATCGCACCTTACAACGAGCGGGCACTCGACGATGGCCTAAGCAAGATTCTCGGATGCGGGTCGGCCAATTCGCCTCAGGTTCCACACCGGCTGTCGCGGGCATTTACGGAGGCGGAACTGAAGGAGATCAACGCCCTCCTGCGGCCGATCCGAGCGCTACGAGGTGCGCCACGCAATTTCTTTCTCGTAGCGCTCTTGTGCGCCATGCGAGAATTTAGTCGGGCCGTTCCCGATGGCGGATGGTTCCGATGGCAGCAGTGGCCGGACCGCAGCGAGGAGATCCGAGATACCTTCAAGAGGACCGTCGCGCTCATGCTGGATGATGTCGGCGTTCTCAACTGGCCAGACGGTGGCCGCGCGGCACGGGTACGGCGGGCTGACGCTCGGAAGCTCCCGCTTGGATCATCGTTCGTGGACGGGCTCATAACTTCGCCACCGTACCCGAACCGTCATGACTATTCTCGCGTCTTCCACATTGAGCTGCTCCTTCTGGGAGCCGCTGAGTCGCAAGTCACGAAGCTGCGGCATCGCTCCATCCGCTCCCACGTGGAGGCGAAGCCACCCCCCGGCCATACGCGCCAACTCCGACAATACAAGCCAACAGCGACGCTACAGGCGGCGCTCAAAGCGCTGCCGCCGAACACCGACCGCCGCATCAGGCGGCTTCTCCGGGGCTATTTCGAGGACATCTACCTTTCACTGGTCGAGGTTGCGCGGATACTGCGACCCGGCGGGCGCGCAGCCTATGTCATCGGGAACGTCCGGTATGCCGGGGTCATGATCCCCGTCGACGAGATTACGGCCGAGTTGGCCAGCCAAGCGGGGCTGGACTTCGATGCGAGTTGGGTAATGCGACTCCGCGGAAACGCTGCCCAGCAGATGGGGCGCTATGGACGAGAGCCGTCCCGCGAGTCAGTGGTTCTACTGTCGAAGGCTACGGGGTGATGAATTTCTGGATGCGCTGGCTTGACTTCCGTGCGCTGCGGGACCTGCTGCTCCTTGTCGGTAGGCACCCTCTCGGCCTGCGAGCGAGCGAACTCGAACGGCTCGCTACGGACGAGCGGATCCTTCTACGGCGCGATGGTCGGCCATATGCGCGGAGCATCCACTACCATCACCGGAGGTCTCTAGAGCGCCTGGGACTCCTCGAGAGACGGGGTCGTCGCTTCGCGCTGAACGATCGGAGTCTGGAGACAAATGCGCTCACTGCACAGACGACGTTCCGCGAGAAGTTGGAGCCACCTCAGAAGGAGGCGTTCGCTAACGCGGTGCTGCGTAACGAGGACTGTCAAGACGTGTTCTTTGGGAGCTTCCTGCGCTCGCCAGCATCGGCCCACAATGTCGCAACGTTCGTGGAGCGTGCGCAACCCGTTGAACTTCTAACCCGGTCAGGAGGCATCGACCAGGATAAGAGCCACCCCGGCAGTCATAGGCCCTCAAATGTACGCTTCCACTCGAAGCATGTGGCCATTCGCCCTGCCGGGGCGACTCCATGGCGCCTCTTGGAGGGTGCCAATGCGGTGCAGGCGGTTCACTTCGGGCTCAGGGCGTGGTGCGTAGATCAACTTGGCTTTCTGGATGCCACATGCGCAGCGGACGGCACCTATACGCTCTATCCCAAGCATATCGTGCCGCAAGTGACCGATCAGGAATTGGCGGCAGAGATGCTCGAAGCCATTGACTTTGATGGTGAGTGGGCGACTATCAGAATTCCCGACTACGCGCTGGCAACCGGCATCAGGCGATATGTGTCCGTTGACCACGCCAAGGGCGTCCTGATGGATTGGCTGACCGATCACCCCGATCTCGTAGCCGGGATACCCACGCGTGTGGGATTCATCACGGACGGGCTGACCGACCGTCAACATGCCCTGGCGCTCAAGGGCTACCTACGCTCACACAGTGGTGCTTACCTATCCCACATCCGGATTCATCGGATGCTTCGCGAACGCGTTCAGAACGGAGTGTCAGGGCCATGACCGCCACCGAAGCGCACCTGCAACGTCTCGGCCTTGCCCGCAATCCCTTCCCACCGGCGACGACGGGTACCGGCTTCGTCGACGATCTCTCGCTCCCTGATCGCTGGGAGACGGAGCTGCGACAGCTCATTCAACAGCTCGCTGAATCCGATGGGGACAAGGCGCTCTTGATCGAGGGGGGATACGGGGCCGGCAAGACGTTCATCCTCAACTGGATCCAAGCCAAGGTGCTTCCGAGGTATCGCGTCAAACCGTATTTCTTCGAGAATCCCGGAGTGGCCTTCTATGACTTGGCAAACCGCCTCATGCGCCAGGTAGGGCGTTACGAGGTGGCAAAGGCTCTCTGGGAGATGCTCTACCGGCCCAACGACTCAGGAACAATCCAGCAGTCGCTGTTCCCGCTCGAGTTCGGGCAGTGGCTGGCGACTCTCGACAATCGTGCGCGTCGCAACGAGGCCATCAGGACGCTCTCACGAGCCATGCAGAAACAACAGCTCGCAACGGACGAGGAGATCCTGAACAAGCTCTCGCGGCTGATCGTCGAGACGGGCGAGCGCCCTTATTTTGAGTACCGCGACTTTGTTCCTCGAAGCAGCCGGTCCCTGGTCGCGGAGCGCGAAGAGCCAGGCTACTTTCAGGCGCTCGTGCGCATCCTCGGGAGGATACTTGATGCGAGTGGAATAGCGTTCCTGCTCGACGAGTTTGAGGATGTGGCGCTTGCAAGGCGCTTGAACAGGAACCAGTCGGCAGCGTACATCGCGACGATGCGCCGCCTGCTGGATACAGCACAGCGCGAAGATTTCTGGGTCATCCTGTCCACAACCCCCGAGGGGTTCGCGCGGACGTCGGAACTCGACGAGTCACTCACCCAGCGCTTCAGCTGCAGCTATCGCATCCCTGAGCTCTCCGAAGACGAAGCGTATGGGATCGTTGCCCGGCGCCTTGGATCCGCGCGCCTTGACAACGGTGAAGGCCTGATGCCGTTCTCCGAAGACGCCTTGAGCGGGCTCCTGGAGACAAGTCGTTCCAGCCCAAGACGCTTGATCAAGATCATGTGGTACGCGATCGGCCTCGCCACCGAGAGCGAACAGGACGCCCCGCTCCCTGCGGAACTGGTGAAGGATGCGGAGGCGCGACTGTATCCAGAGCGCCGAGAGGCATGACCACTGTCGGGACCGCAGGGGCGGGTGTGCAGCCAAGCGCGTTTCTCGACAGCACCGTCCTCGTGAGGTTGTTCCTGTTCTGGGATGCTTGCAGAACTGCGAATATCGGGCTCGACCGAGTTGCGGAGTGGGGGGATCTGAAGGCGATCCTCGCGACCGCCACTCCCGCTGGAGACGCGGTGAATCGTACCGATGGCGAGTACCTCAGGTTGGGCCTGCGTTCCTTTCGGCGACTCCGCGAACGTGCCGGTGATTACCACTATTTCTCATCACGTGTCTGTTGGTCGGAGGTGCACCATGTCTTGCTTGAGGGTCGAGGCTTGGAGCAGTTGATCCGCCAAGGCGTGCCATATGGCCTCCGGGTGAAGCGCCCTCAGGTGTTGTTCCGAGTCGCCTTGGAGGAGAACGACTACGTCCAACTGGGCGCGGATCTGGAGGATTTTCGCGAGATGCTGAAGTTGGACTACGGCCTGGACATGATTGATGTGGAGGACTCCTCCGCGGGTTTCGGGATAACACCCGACAGCGTCTGGGATGTTGCGCAGGCAGTTTGGTCGCGTCTGCTCATGGAGGTAATCGACGCATACCTGTTCGCTGCTGCCATAAGCATCAAGGCTGACTTTTTCATTACTGGAGACGGTAGCTTACGGGACGCACTCCGGCGGCTGAGCGACCCGCAAGGTGCCTGGGAGCCAATGGCCGTGTCCTTGAAGAAGGCTATCGGGATGGATCCTGGCGCCTTGCTGCCATGTCCTCTCACGCCGAGTGACCCGCTCACCAATAATCTGGCATGACGTGCGACGTGATATCGGCTCGCCGCGCCAACTCGTTCCGCAGCACATCGCACAGGTTAAGTTGCTTTCAGACTGTCTGGCAGGCGAGCCTGAAGCGAGGTGTCGGCCTGCGCCTCGTGCCACGCCGTCCTTGTCCAGATCGGCACGGCACGCTCAAGGCCCGTTTCCGGCTCTCCATATAGGACGTGCTCACTCCAGTACAAGAGAATTACGACTGGGAATCCTCAGACGAGCGGGGTTTCGATAGATTGATCAGGACACAGCTGAGGAGATCCAAAAGATGACTGACCGACTCGACTCCACGCCGGCCGCCCTCTATGCCCGGGTGTCCAGCGACCGGCAGGACGTGGACCTGTCGGTGGCCGCTCAGCTGCGGGCGCTCAGGGACTACGCCGCGCAGCACGGCTACGTCGTCGCCCGCGAGTACGTGGATGAGGCGGAGAGCGGGCGCGTGGCCGACCGTCCGCAGTTCAGGGAGATGATCGACGAGGGCAGCCAGCCCAAGGCCCCCTTCGAGGTCATTCTGGTCTGGAAGTTCTCTCGCTTCACCCGCAAACGGGAGCACGCCGTGGCCTTCAAATCCATGCTGCGACGCAAGGGCATCCGGGTCGTCTCCATCACCGAGCCCGCCGACGACTCGCCCACCGGCAAGCTGATGGAAGCGATCATCGAGAGCGTGGACGAGTCTTACAGCGAGAACCTGGCCCAGGAGGTCACGCGCGGCATGCGCGAGGCCGCATCCCGGGGCTACTTCCTGGGGTCCCGAGCGCCCTTCGGCTACCGGCGAGTCAAGGTCCACGATGGGATGAAGGAACGCCCCACCTTGGAGGTTGACCCGGCCACGGCTCCGGTGGTGAAGGAGATCTTCGAGAGCTCGCTTCGAGGCAACGGCCTCAAGGAGATCTGCCGGGAGCTGAACGACCGGGGCCTCACCAACCGGGGCGCGCGCTGGTACAAGGGTGGTCTCCACTACCTGCTGACTAACGAGGCCTACACCGGCACCGCCGTGTGGGGACGGACGGTGAAGGGAGCGAAGAACCCCGACCCCGTGCGCGTGGAAGGCGCCTGGCCCGCGTTGGTGTCCCGGGAGCTGTTCGACGCCGTGCAGCAGGCCATGCGGAACCGTGCACCGAAGGTTCGGAGGCCGGCGAGCGTGGGCAGCAAGTTCCTGTTGAGCGGACTGTTGCGGTGCGGCCTATGCGGCCGGCCCTACACCGGCCAGGGGGCCAAGAGCGGGCGGTTCGCCTACTACGTCTGCGGCACCCTGCACCGCGAGGGCGCCGGCACCTGCGAGGCACGCTACCTGAGCGCTCCCAGAGTGGAGGCGTTCGTGGTCGAGAAGATCAGGGAACGGATTCTGACCGAGGCGATCATCATTGAGTTGGTGACGCTGGTGGCCGAGGAGATCGACGCCCTGGCCGGGGAATTGGCCGGGCGGCTGGCAGCCATCGACGCCGAGCTCGCGGACGTACGCCAGCGACTGGCGCGACTCTATGAAGCCCTTGAAACCAGCGCGCTCACCCTGGAGGCCCTGTCACCCCGCATCCTTTCGCTGCGGCACCGGGAAGAGCACCTGGAAGCGGCGCGGGAGGCCGCCGCCGCGCAGGTGGAGCGGCGCCGAGTCGAACTGCCCACCACCGAGGAGATCAAGGGATATGTGGCGGACTTCCGGGCGTTCTTGCAGGAGGGGACGATCCCGGAGCGCAAAGCCCTGATTCGCAACTTCGTGGAGAGCATCGAGGTGGTGGACGACCAGGCCACGCTGACGTACACCATCCCCATGCCGAACGACGGCGTGACCCAGGAATCGGCCCCGGTTCTCGATTTCGTCCAGTCCGGCCCACCACCTTTGACAGACCCAATACCCTGAAAACGTCGGCTATGAAGGCGGTATTTCGCGCCGGCTTCGCGAAGTTCGCGGGCACATAGCGGAGGCGTGCATATGGCCAATGCCTCGCGAGTCGGAAAAGTCCAGACCGTCCTGGGCTTGATATGCGGCGACGAGTTGGGCATTACCTTGCCTCACGAACACCTGCTCGTCGATCTGTCCTGCGCCTTTGCGCTGCCCGCCGCGGCGAGCCAGCGGGGGCGGGCTTACGAGCCGGTCGGCATCGAGAATCTGGGCTGGTTGCGCTACCACTCCTTCGAGAATCTGGACAACCTGCGCCTGCTGGACGAGCGCGAAGCCATCGACGAAGCCCTGCTCTTCAAAGTCGCGGGCGGAAAGAGCATCATCGAGTGCACCATCAACGGCGTCGGCCGCGACCCGGAAGGCCTGGCGCGGATCGCCCGCTCAACTGGGCTCAACATCATCATGGGATCCGGCTACTACACCGCCCCAAGTCATCCCCCCGAGCTTGCCGCGAAGAGCGAGGACGAGGTCTTGGCGGAGATTGTCCGGGACATCGAAATCGGCGTCGGCGACAGCGGCGTCAAGGCCGGCATCGTCGGCGAGATCGGCTGCTCCTGGCCGCTGGAGGACAACGAGCGCAAGGTGCTGCGCGCCGCCGCCCGGGCGCAGCAGCACACCGGGGCGTGCCTCAGCATTCATCCGGGCCGCAACCGCGCCGCGCCGTTCGAAATAGTGGACATCGTCGCCGCCGCCGGCGCCGATCTGAGCCGCGTGATCATGTGCCATATCGACGTCCGCCTGCGCACGCCCGAGGAGCGCCTGCGGCTGGCGCGGACGGGGTGCTACCTCGAATACGACGTCTTCGGTTGGGAGGGCCACTTTCCCTCCTACTGGACCGCCGACGATTACATGGACATCCCCAACGACACCCAGCGCGTCTACGAGATCCTGGCGCTGATGGAGGCGGGCCACCTCGAGCAGATCCTGGTCTCACAGGACATCTGCCGCAAGTCGACGCGGGTTCGCTACGGTGGCTGGGGCTTTCCCCACATCTTGAACTATGTGGTGCCGATGATGCGGCAACGAGGCTTCGACCAAGAGCAGATCGACACCATCCTGATCGAGAATCCGAAGCGCATTTTCTGCTTCGATTGAAGGCGGGGAGACGGCGAGAGCCTCCACCTGCCGCGAGTCTGGGTGGGGTGCAAGCCGCTACGGGGCGCGCCGGACGCCGTCCCAAGTTGTCGGAGTCGCGAATTGCCCACGGCAGGGCCGCTTCGAACCGATGCAGTATGCTACGCGCACCCGCCGGGCGGGTTGCGCCGCGGGCGCGTAGCTCAGCTGGTTAGAGCGCCACGTTGACATCGTGGAGGT